>JBESZM010000034.1:0-89524 GCA_041254175.1 Flavobacteriaceae bacterium
ATTATGTCAAGAAAAATACTCCATCTTACGATGAATTAAAAAAAGTATTTCCAGATGATTTGCAGGGATCGAAAGGGATGATAAGAAATGTGTCTACGGATAAATATGACGCAAATCGTTTCTTTTATAATGATCAAATAAATGTTCAGGATCAAATTTGTGTAGTATCAAATCAGTGGGGTACTGAAAATACACAACGATTTATAGATTATGCTACAGAACTTGGTTATTCAATTAATAAAGTAGAAGGAGAAAAGTCAAATCTCAGTAAATCCTCAAGTGAATTTATAAGTGTTGATATAGAACTTAGAAGGGATGATCAAGATCTTATATGTTCACTTAAGAATTACAAAGTAAATACTCAAGGAGACAACTCAGAAATAAAAAAAATGTATGATTCTATGATGTACAACTTTGACTCTGGAGAATGTACAACTCTTATTAGTTCATATATATTTGAAAAGTTTGAACGAGACATATATTATGAGTTTCTCACTAACTCTCAACCTTCAGATAATGAATACGGAGCTACAATAGACGACATGAAGAAAGATAACTTCGATTGGTGGGAAATTTGCCCACATCTTGTTGTAACAAGAATAGGAGAAATTGATTTAAACCCAATTGTCAATTTAGACGAAGATGATGAAGATATGTTAGATAAGTGTTGTAAGATGTTGAATATTGATGATGATAATAGGGATTATTGGGAGGACTACATCTCAGACTATATGGTTGACCAAAGATTCAGTGTGGTAGACGATCTTTTTAAAGAAGTTGTCGAAGAACTTTAGTCGTAGATTAACCGATTAATCTTTGTAAAACTCTAGTCTCATTCCAAATTTGGTTTATTAAATTATACTCTTTAGTTATTGATAGAGACATTTTTACTAGGAGAAAAGCAAGTTCATGGAAATCAAGCATTCAGATATATATTTGAGATTATAATTATTGTATTTTCTGTGTCGTTATCATTTTACATTCAAGATATTCTGAATGAACGTGAAAAAATTGAACTTAAGAATGCTGCTTTATCTAGTGTTCTGGAGGATTTAGAATCTGATAAACATTCTTTTTCATCTGGTATTAGAGTGAACGATATAAGGATATCAAATATTCAAAAGTTCTTGAAAAAAGATATTTCAAATGATGTCATTTCATACCTAAGAAGATATTATGGCTTTACTGGTAATGACTCAAATTATAGAGCCTTAGTATCCACTGGTTCTTTGGAGATGATTGATAATAAGTTATTATTCAAGAATATAAATAATTATTACACTACTAATTACAAGCTAATTAATCAAGGGGCTGGCAGAGACCAAGAATTGTTCATGAAGTTTATAGATTACACTGAAAAAAAATATAAAATAGATTCCGTTTCTAATTTTATAAATAATGCTTTCTTTAAGGTAAACTACAGCAAAAACGAATTGAAAAAAATGGCTAATGACGAAGTAATGAAGTCATTGTTAATTAATCAGATGTGGCTTATTAAAGAGTATAATAATTTTCACAAAGTGGCATTAGATAAAATAAATAAAATAGACTCTTTGATTAGAATTGAGATAAACTAATGGCACTTGGAAACGACTCCATCGGCAAAGACTACCTGAATTCGTGCCAAATATTGCAATTTACCGAGAGTCCTGTAGCTCTGGAATTACGCATGTAATGGAAGGAGACGAAGTTGAAAAATATATTAAAGAAGGTCACAACTGAGGAAACAGTTGGGTAGAGACAAAAAACTGCCAAATAGCTGCCAAAAAGTGGCAAAAATTCACTATATTTAAGTAACCATGAGATTGAAAAGCCCAGTATTTACAGGGGTTGTAGGACAGACCAACTGATTATGAGTCAGCTACTCTAACCAACTGAGCTATAGGACCTTTTTCAGCATTTATAGGGATTGATAAAGGTTTTTAAGCATTATTGAGGTATTGGTTAAACCTCATTTAAGTATTTTCTAAAAACACACTATTTTCAATGACCCGGACTGAAAGCTCAAAATTAAGCTTTTTTCTAAAATATTCTAGAAACAAAAAAGATATCATTTGTTGCCAATTTGTTACCAAAAAAACCCTCCCGCGACGAAGAGGGAGGGTTGAATTTAACAAACAATTCAAACGCAGCATGAAAAAGACTGAGTCTTACTATAAAGACCATTTCAACTCAAAAAACCCTTAATCATCTTTTCACAAACATTTGTTAAATAAAAAAACCTCAAAACAGGGCATGATTACTCTCTTCTAAAAAGGTATTTATAGGTTTTTGTATGGTTACCACTATCGCCAATAGAGGAAGATATAAGTTGCCATCCCTTTATTTCCATTTGATCAATGAATTGAGCAACGCTCATGGAGTAATTACAGATACGTAATCTTTTAGCGCATTTTTCTCCTTCAATGGGTGCTGATGGTGTAGTGTATTCAAAAGATGCTCGAAAAAAAGAAGGCTTTTTATTTATCTCTGATATGATCAGTTCAGCATATTCTGCAGTTTTAGTAAATACTCCCTCACCAACTATGGGTTTGTTGGGTTGAGAATGAGAATATAAAAAAGAAAATAAAATGATAAATAACGATAGGAGGTGTCTTGCTTTATATTTCACAATCTTGAAGATAATAAACAATCTTTAAAAAAATTAATCCTCAAGTCGGGTTTGATTTTTTTAATTTTTCTGAATGTGAATTTTGCCACATCAAAGTGGATCTGCCAAACCTAACAATGGGTTATGTACTATAAATTTCCGCAAAATCGTTTTTATATCTTTTATCTTTCTTTCCTTTAAACCCTTATGAATATTAGCCCGGTCAACCCCTACAAAATCATCCCTGCATCAGAACAATCCCATTTACCTTTATAATTTTATTTCTATTAATCAAAACAACCCGGATCAAACTCATCTACCAGCGTGAGTATTGTACTGATTGATTGCTCGTTTTCATGTTCAACTGTCATTACATTGTTTTTTACACTCCATGTAATCAATTGCGGATTTGTGGGTAAGTCCTGTAACTCCATTTCGGCGCATGTTCCGTCATGGACACTGCCTGCATAATAGGTTGATCGATATACCAATTCGTTTTCCGAACTTCGAACCAACTCAACGTAATTATTTTCACATCCATTTTCATAAATATTGAAATTATCCCCCCAATTCAGCTTACGGGAAAATGATTTACCGGCAATAACCTCACAAACATTTAAAAAAGTTGAACCTTGACTGCTGTTATTTTTTATAAACTGAATGTAATCCTCATTGGTAAACTGCTCATAGGTATATCCGTAATACCAAATTTTTCCATTATTACTATCAAAAAATGAGACCGTTACTTTTTCACTTTCTTCCTGAGCGCATGAAGCAATTAAGAAAACAATGATTAAACCGTATTTTTTCATCTATATAAATATAGTAAATAGATTTTTGAAACTTTAGGTTTTATAAACCCCTCTTAAAATAATACCAACAACAAACTGTTCCATTGCGCACTCATCAAGGATGGACCGCTGTAAAAGAAGAGCGACCATAACAAATCTATATTATCTTTATCGTTATTAAACTACTGTTCACTATGCATTGGGCTTAAACCCATCTGAAATGAAATTTAAACTCGCGTTTAGTATTTTACTCATAGGCTTCCCGTTCCATGGTCATGCTCAATCCTACAAAATCAAGGAAGAGGTAAAACGCATTGTCTTTCTGGGAAACAGTATTACTTATGCCGGACAATACATAACATATATCGATGCCTATTTATCCATTCGCTACCCCCAAAAAAACTATGAAATTATTAATCTGGGATTGCCCAGCGAGACGGTTTCGGGTCTTTCCGAACCCAATCATGCCAATGGAGAATTTCCTAGGCCCAACCTCCACGATCGATTGAAAAGACTATTGGCCCAAACAAAACCCGACCTCGTATTTGCTTGTTATGGAATGAACGATGGAATATACATGCCTTTGGAGGAAGGGCGTTTTAAAAAATTTAAAGACGGCATCTCCCGCTTGCACAAAGAGGTTGTAAAGCAAGGGGCTGAAATAATTCATATCACTCCCCCAATTTATGACGGGCAAAAGGGCAAAGCCTATGCTGATGTATTAAAGGTCTATTCGGATTGGTTGATGACCCAACAGCGTTCCTCCCGGTGGAATGTGATTGATGTCCATCGCCCTATGAAACAAGAACTAAAAATACGCCGCCTTGAAGACCCCGACTTTGTGTTTGCAAAAGATGGCGTACATCCCAACACAGCCGGACATTTTATAATGGCAAAAACAATTTTACTGTATTTGGGAGCAAAAGAGTTCAAACAGGCAAAAGACTTCCTGAGTGTTCTTTCGCAATACAAAAATGGAGCAGAAATATTGGCCCATACCATAACACTTCAAAAGATCACCAAAGATGCTTGGTTGACCTTTGTGGGGCATGAGCGTCCCAAAATGAGATTGGGCGTTTCAATGGAAGAAGCCCGTAGCTTGTCAAATGAATTAAAAATTAAAATTCAAAAGCTTGTAGGCAAAGAATAAATCCCTCAATATTTTTTAAAATTTTAGCCTCCCATCCAATATTTCAACTTTCCTCGCAGGGTTAATTTTTTTAAGGCACTTTCCATAATTGAATTTTTATCTATAACTTTAGAAAACTAGATTTAAAAAAATGAAGCTTTCCAACTACCTATCTCTCCTGGTTTCCCTTGTTGTTTTGAGTGCCTGGAGTTTCCGATTAAATCAGCCTTCTGTATTTAGAGGGGGAGATGCCGTAAATATGTCCGAAGAATTTGCCGTCTATGGGCTTAGCGATTCTGTAATGATTTCTGTGGGTATAGTCAAGATAATTTTGGCGCTTTTACTTTTGGTAGGAGGGTTAAAATTCCCTGCCTTGATCAAACCCTCGGCGGCTGTGATGTCCTTGTTCATGATCGGAGCCGTTTATTTCCACATCAGCATTTCCGATGGAATTCTCCCTACACTCCCCGCGGCAAGCATGTTGTTGTGTTGTTTGTTGATCGTCTTTAACCCAAAGTTTCTCGGTGAGAAAAGATCCTGAATCCAACCGATCCATTCTCCTAATATTGACTGAACGAATGCTGTTTTGAAATGATAGAAAACAGTCTCAATGTTTTAGGCAAACCCTTGATGGTTTGTGGTACCGACCCGATGACGGGAGCCTTCAGAAATGGCTGTTGTGATACCGGTCGCTTTGATGCCGGAACACATACCGTATGTGCGGTGGTCACCGATGCTTTTTTGACTTTTTCAAAAAGCAAAGGAAATGACTTGACGCGTGCCTATCCGGAATATAATTTTCCGGGCTTGGTCGCCGGAGACCACTGGTGTCTGTGCGTTTCGAGGTGGTTAGAAGCCTATCGATCCGATGTCGCACCCCAAGTCATCCTAGAAGCCTGTCATCAAAAAACATTGGATTATGTAAGCCTGAATGTTTTAAAAAAATTTGCTTTTGACCCTGCTTGATCTGCTTTTATGGTTTTCGGCCATTTCATTTTTGTTTTATGGAATCGGATGTTTTACCAGTCCCTTTATGGTGGAGGAATTTCTCCGCTACGGTATTCCGCAATTCCGAAAACTGACAGGCGTACTTCAATTGTTGGGCGCATTGGGAATCATCCTCGGGTTTTGGATGGATTATATACAAATCCTAAGCACCTTAGGTCTTTCCCTTTTGATGTTGTTTGGGGTCATCACCCGTATTGTGATCAAAGATGGCTTGATAAAAACCCTGCCTGCTCTGTTTTACTGCCTACTCAATGGCTATTTGTGCTTTGAGTTGACCCTAAACTTTTTGTAACGCGATATCAATAAAAAAGCCCAACCACGTAGCGTTGGACTTTATGTGATCGATAAATCTCAAAAGCTTATTTGGGTTGGATTCCCAATGCGCCTTTGAGGTTGTCCATTCCAAATTCATTTCCATAGAGCAAAGTGGAAAAACGAGCCACTTCGGCAGCGATAAAAATGGCTGCTTTGATCTCATCATCGGTTGCACCGGCCGCTTTTGCCAGGTGTACCTGTGCCGTGATACAATACTCACACTTCATGGCCGCAGAAGCAGAAATGGCCGCCAACCGCGCCTCTTTCAGTGCAATAGGCCCTTGCGTAAAAATCTTATTCCAAGCTCCAAAATAGGCCGCAGCATCGGCCGCGGTTGCTTTGGGGTACATCTTGTTAAAAGGGCTTTTTTTCGTCAGCGCATCATACTCTTGATCTGTAGTTTGGCTATACCCAAACGCAGTCGTCAATAAAAATAGTAATACAAGTTTTTTCATCATTATATAGTTAAGTGTTTAAAAATTAAACGGTTCCCTTTTTGGAACCGTAATAAAACAGCCCCATAGTAACCAATCCTAAAAGAATGACAGGAAGAGGAGCCGTTGGATCTCCGTTAATAAATCCAATGAGATCCGGAAGGGAAAAAAACCCTGCCAATACAAACAACAAAAAGGATATTCTTTTTAAAGTATCCAAATCCGTTAAAGAAGTTACTCCAATGATTAGAAAAATAATCCCCAACACTATCAGTCCTACGACCAAGGCAAAAGTTTCAAACATGGTTACTGCATCAGCGGATGGATTGGCTCCAAAAGCGTCTGCGATGAGCATCAGTTTAAATTCGGGTGAAAAAAGAGATAAAAACAAGGGAATCCCTTGAATAAAAATAAGAGCAGCACAAATTCTAAAAATAGTTTTAATTTTCATTTCAAATTGATTTATGTTCACCCCAATTTAGTAAAAAAAAGAGTGCGAAATCTGAAAAAAACTATCTCCTTCTCCCCCTAAACTCCATGGCTTCTCCTTTTCCAAAACCATAGCTGAACCCGATGACCCAAAACCTTCCGTAAACCGAACGGCTCCATATGTTGAAATCATTTCTGATGGTTTGGTTTTCCCTTACGCGTGTGGCAAAAAGGTCTCTTATGTTCACGCTGATCACCCCTTTACCTTTGAGTAATTTTTTTCGCGCTCCTAAATTCAGAAACTGGCTGGGAGCCGATTCTCCATCAATGGTTTTGAATCCCGACTGATAATTCCAACTCATTTCTAGATCCAAATCCTTGGGAAACTTAAACTTGGAAGTAATCTCCGAACTCCAATTATTGCCTTTAAAATCGAAAGGTTGATTTTGCCATGAGGCCTTGCGATCAAAGCTGTTGTAATTGAAATCCCCATTGACCACAATCTTTTTAGTGGGAGTGATTTTTGCGTTCAGCTCTATGCCATTTACCCTTTTGGTTCCCAAGTTTTCGGGCCCACTCACACTGATGTTGTTTTGAAATGTAGTGACCGATTCGATGGTATTGGTGGTATACAACTGGTATAAACTCATGTTTAGTGAAGTGATTCCCTTGAGGTATATGGCCGATATTTCATAGGAGTCTGAATATTCTGATTTCAGATCGGGGTTTCCTTTTCTGTAGTTAAAACTGTTGCGAATGTTGAAGAATGGGTTCAGGTCCCACAATCGCGGTCGGTAAATCCTTCTGGAATATCCCGCTTGTAGGGAAAAATTCGTGTTGAACTTATATGAGGTATTTATGGAAGGAAACAAATCGGTAAAGTTTTGATTGTTTTTTTGGTTGGTATTGACCAAACGGGTATTGATTTGGGTATTTTCAGTCCTCAGGCCCAACTGGGCTCCCCAGGTATCCGATTCATAGGCCGCCATTCCATAGACGCCCAAAACTCCTTGAACGAATTCAAATACATTGGTCAAACCGTCATCGACCACCCATTGACCGTCCAATTCGTCCTTGACTTCAAAATCATTACTCACATCATTGTTGGCATATTGAAAGCCTCCCTCTAGGGTCCATTCCTCTCCAAAGGGATGGGTATAATCCAATTTGAAAGTATGAACCGCTTCGCGAAAAAAAGTGCTCGTCTGTTGATCGTCAAAGGTGTCGGAGCCCAATACGGTCGTATTGAAGAATTCCGAACTTTGATCTTTGCTGAACAGATTTCCGGTAGCACTGAAAATCAAGTCGTGATCTTCATCATCCAAAAAATCTCTCTTATAAATCAACTCATATTGATATTTGGGATTGCCGGCTGTTGTTATTTCCTCGCGGTTCCATTCTGAGGTTAATTGGGTATTGTTTTTATACTGCTTGACATGGGTGTCCGAAGGCTGATCTTCTGCTTCAAAAGCATAAAAACCGGACAGGGTGATTACATTTTGGGGATTGATGTAATAATCTGTTCCCAGTATGATGTTGTAAAATTCTTCGTTTCGGTACTGAGTTCCCTCAGTCAATACCTGAGTGTTGGTCAAAAAGTTGTCGTTCTTGTTCTTACTCTCTCGGGGATAACTTCTTGATCCATATCCTATTTGAGTAAAGAGATTAAACTTTTCGGTACGTCGATTGAGACTCAGGCCGACACTGTTGTTGTCCGGTTGCCCATAGTTGAGGGTAAAAGAACCGTTGATCCCCTTCCTTTCATCTTTTTTGATTACTATATTTATGATTCCTGCTGTTCCTTCTGCTTCATACTTGGCAGAGGGATTGGTGATTACTTCGACTTTTTCAATCATCTCGGCGGTAATGGATCCTAAAGCATTTCCTCCCTCAGAGGTCAGTACAGAGGGTTTTCCGTTGATTAAAATTTGAACGCCAGCGTTGCCCCTAAGTCTGACTTGCCCCTCAATGCTTACGGTAACAGAGGGAACATTGTCCAAAACCTCCAAGGCACTTGCCCCGGTGCTGCTCAAATCTTTTCCCACATTAAATACCCGTTTGTCCAACTTAAACTCCATGGTGGATTTTTCCCCGCTCACCTCCACCTCATTCAACATTTCAGACTGTTCGCTCAGGGCTATGGTCCCAATATCCATAAGCTTTCCTTTTGTTGCAATGTTTTCCAGTCTCACAGGTTCATAGCCTATAAAACTGATCTCAACATAAATGTCGTCAGAGGGAGATAGCACTGTAAAGGATCCGTCATCCATTGTTGTAACCCCAGTTAGGGGTTGGAGGGTAGCCTTTTCCCCCACCAAAATAGTAGCAAAAGGAATGGGTTGCTTTGTGGCCAGATCAATTACAGATCCTGTTATTTCAAAGCTGTTTTGTTGCGCCTGAAGAAGGACAAAACAAAAAGTAAAACACAATGGGAGAAGAGTCGTTTTCAATATTCATGTAGTTTAAGGGCTTAGACTGTATTTTTTTTGAAACGTTTAAACAAAAGTATAAGGTTCTGAATAAAAATACTGTTTTTTAACCCCGGAAATATTGTAACTTTCTAGAATGTTAACCAAAGAAAATCAATCATGATTTTAGAGCTCAAACAGCTTTTTGGTAATATTTTTGAGGAAGCACTCATCCATGAGATTGCCAAGGTCGGTACCTTAAGAGAAGTTCCTGAGGATTATATGTTGATCGATATAGGAGAACCCATAAAAGGAATTCCTCTGATGATCGATGGTGCCATTAAAATTTATCGGGAAAATCAAAATGGAGATGAATTACTGCTCTATTATTTAGAAGAAGGTGATTCTTGTACCCTTACCTATGCGTGGGAAATGAACGCTTGGAAAAGTAAAATCAGGGCCATCTCTGAATTGCCTTCCAAACTGATCATGATCCCGCTCAAACAAATGGAACTTTGGGAGGAAAAGTTTCCCAGTTGGAGAAATTTCTTGTTCCGAAGTTATCAAACCCGAATGGATGAATTGATCGAAACTTTGGACAGCCTTGCCTTTGATGGTTTAGAAAAAAGATTGATAAATTATTTGGCCGAAAAGAAAAGAGTAAACGGAAAAAATGAGCTTCAGATCACCCACCAAAATATTGCTCTGGAACTCCACAGCTCAAGAGTAGTGATCTCTCGTTTGTTAAAAAAACTTGAGCATTCGGGAAAAATCAAGCTTAAAAGAAATGAAATCTTAATGGTCTGAATTGTGTAACTTAAGTTACTCAGTGTTCTAAAATGTAGTCTTATTTTTGAACGTTAATCACAGACAATGCAACAGTATTTTCCTGTACTGGAATGGATTAAAACCTATAACAAAAGTCTTTTTAAAACAGACTTCTCTGCAGGTGTCACTGTTGGGATTATGCTAATCCCACAGGGCATGGCCTATGCTATGATTGCAGGGCTTCCGCCTGTTTATGGCCTGTATGCCACCATCTTTCCGCAAATCGTCTATGCTCTAATGGGTACCTCCCGTCAACTCGCTGTAGGCCCTGTCGCCATGGATTCCCTTTTGGTTGCCACAGCACTGCATACCATGACCATCGTCGATGCCGAACACTATATTTCCCTTGCGATATTCCTGGCCTTATTTATGGGTTTAATTCAAATGTTGCTGGGTTTCCTGAAGTTTGGTTTTTTGGTTAATTTTTTATCCAAACCTGTAATCAACGGGTTTACCTCTGCAGCGGCTATCATCATTGGTCTGAGTCAACTGAATCACATGTTGGGAATTGAACTCCCATCCAGTAATATTCTGCATGAGATAATTCAATCTCTTTGGGATAAGTCAACAGATATCCACCGATTTACAACACTCATTACCTTGGTGAGTATCTTAATGATGTTTTTCTTGAAAAGAATTTCCCGAAAAATTCCTGCCGCTTTAATTGTAGTGATCCTTGCCACAGTTTTGACCTCCTTACTACAGTGGAACAAGGTGGGGGTAAAAATTGTTGGATTCATTCCTCAAGGACTTCCTTCAGTAAAACTTCAGTCCATCACGGTTCAGGAAGTCTACCAACTCACACCCATGGCCATTACACTGGCTTTGATCGCCTTTTTGGAAGCAATATCCATAGCCAAGTCTGCCGAACAAAAAGAAAACAATGAAACCGTTGCGCCCAATCAGGAACTTATTGCCCTGGGTACCGCCAATTTGGTAGGGTCTTTTTTTCAGGCCTATCCCACTACAGGAGGTTTTTCCAGAACTGCAGTCAATCACCAGTCGGGAGCGAAAACAGGAATTGCTTCATTGATAAGCGCCCTTTTGGTCGCTTTGACACTACTGTTTTTTACCGAGCTGTTCTATCATTTACCCAAAGCGGTTTTAGGGGCCATTATCCTCTCAGCAGTAATCAATCTTATAGACTTCAAATATCCTTTCCATCTTTGGAAAACCCATCGGGAGGAGTTTTTTGTTTTGCTGTTTACCTTTACAATCACCCTGTTTTTGGGAATCAAGGAAGGAATTCTTCTCGGTGCATTTGTATCATTGTCGCTGATGATTTATCGTTCAAGCCAGCCCCATATCGCTGTACTGGGGAGGATTAAAGGAACCTCTCTATTCAGAAATGTACTCCGCTTTCCGGAACAAGTGGAAACTTTTAATGGGGTATTGATGATTCGCTTTGACGGTCAGTTATTTTTTGGAAACCACAGCTATTTCAAAAAACAAATCAACCACAGGATCGAAAACCATAAAGACCCTATCAAATACCTGATCGTGGATGCCGGACCAATCAATTATGTAGATGCTACTGCATTGGGGACTTTACATCTTTGGATCCAAGACCTAAAACAAAAAAATATCAAAGTAATGTGGGTAAAAACCATAGGCCCGCTAAGGGATATTTTCTATAGAAATGGAATGATCAAAATCATCGGAGAAAAATATTTTTTCTCTAGTTTAGAGACCGCAATAAACTGTATAAACGGAGAGGAAATCTCTAAAATGGAGAAAAAGATATCTAATCAGCGTAACCTTAAAAATTAAAAGAATGAAAGTTGAACAAATTTATACCGGATGTTTAGCGCAGGGAGCCTACTACATAGAGAGTGGTGGCGAAATAGCCATCATTGATCCATTGCGGGAAGTTGCTCCATATTTGGAGAGAGCCAAAAAGAACAAGGCTAAGATCAAGTATATTTTCGAAACCCATTTTCATGCTGACTTTGTAAGTGGACACCTTACCCTATCAAAAGAAACCGGTGCACCGATTGTTTACGGCCCCAATGCCAACCCTGATTTTGAAACCATCATTGCTGAGGATGGACAAGCCTTCCCGCTGGGTGATGGTGCCATCATCGCACTGCATACTCCGGGACATACCATGGAAAGCACCACCTATTTACTAAGAGACAAAACCGGGAAAGATATCGCTATTTTTAGTGGAGATACGCTTTTCTTGGGAGACGTGGGGAGGCCAGATCTCGCCCAAAAAGCGGCCCACATGACTCAAGATGAATTGGCAGGCCTCCTTTTCGATAGTCTTAGAAATAAAATAATGCCTTTATCGGATGACGTTACTGTATATCCTGCCCATGGGGCCGGCTCAGCCTGTGGTAAAAACATGATGAAAGAAACCGTAGATACCCTGGGCAACCAAAAAAAGGTCAACTATGCCCTTAGGGAAAACATGACGCGTGAGGAGTTCGTCAAAGAAGTTACCGATGGACTGGAGCCTCCTCCGCAGTATTTCCCCTTAAACGTAAAAATGAATAAATCAGGCTATGATGACATTAACAACGTTTTGAGTAGAGGGCTAAACCCTTTGGACCCGGATTCCTTTGAAGTTTTGGCTAATGAAGCAGGAGCGCTTATACTGGATGTTAGACACCAAAATGACTTTGTCAAAGGGCACATTCCACAATCTGTATTCATAGGGCTAGACGGTGGCTTTGCTCCATGGGTAGGTGCCTTGGTCGGAGATGTCAATCAACCCCTACTGATCATTGCTCCGGAGGGAAGAGAAGAAGAAACCATTACCCGATTGTCTCGGGTCGGCTTTGATCAAACCTTAGGTTACTTAAAAGGAGGGTTCGATGCATGGAAAATATCCGGAAAAGAATACGATATGATCAGTGGCGTCACTGCAGGAGATTTGGAAAAATTGGCAAAAGAAGAGAAGGTGTTGGTCTTCGATGTTCGTAAAGAAAATGAATTCATTTCGGAGCATATCGCCTCTGCTCAAAACACCCCTTTAGATTTGCTTAACGACTACTTGGATCGCTTCCCGGAAAACCAACCCTTTTATATTCATTGTGCCGGTGGCTATCGCAGTGTTATCGCTGCCTCCATCCTCAAGAAAAGAGGGATTCACAATCTGATTGATGTTCAAGGTGGTTTTAAAGCAATTAAAGAAACAAAAATAGAATTAACGGACCATGTGTGTCCATCAACCATAAACTAAAAAAGAATGATCGCGTTTTTAACCCAACCATGGCCTTGGTATTTTGGAGGTGCCATGATTTCAATAGTGCTTTTTTTACTCCTTTGGACCGGCAAGAGTTTTGGGATGTCTTCTAATCTTCGCACAGTCTGTTCCATGATGGGAGGGGGCAAGAAAGCCGCATTATTTCAATTTGACTGGAAAACGCAACAGTGGAACCTAATGGTCGCACTGGGCGTAATCGTTGGTGGGTTTCTGGCTTCAAATTATATTGCTAACGGCAGTACAGTAGCCATCAGCCAAAAAACCATTGATCAATTGGTGGCTATGGGAATCGAAGATGCGGGAAAGAGTTTTGCTCCCCAAATACTTTTTTCCCATACGGCATTTACAGACCTCAACAGCCTGATGATACTCATCCTTGGCGGGTTTTTGGTGGGCTTTGGTGCCCGCTACGCAGGAGGTTGTACCTCCGGGCATGCGATCTCCGGACTCTCTAATCTTCAATTGCCCTCACTGATCGCTGTTGTTGGATTTTTCATTGGAGGTGTTTTGGTCAATCATTTTGTTCTCCCTTTACTATTTTAATTTTTGTTGTATGAAAACTCTTGTGTTTTTTTCTATCGGTGTGTTGTTTGGAATAACCCTCTACATGTCTGAGGTATCGTCTTGGTTTAGGATTTATGAGATGTTCCAGTTCAACTCCTTTCACATGTATGGAGTGATTGGCTCTGCCCTCTTTTTTGGGGTCATCATTACTTTTACGATCAAAAAACTAAAAATCAAATCCGTTTTGGACAATGCTCCAATAAGCATCCCCAACAAAGAAAAAGGCTGGAAACGCTATTTGTTTGGCGGGATAATTTTTGGCTGTGGATGGGCCATTTCAGGGGCTTGTCCGGGTCCCATGTTCTCTCTTTTGGGAGCAGGGTTTTTTCCCATTCTGGTCGTGATTGTCTCTGCAACTTTTGGTACATTTATCTATGGCTTGATCCAATCCAAACTGCCCCATTAAAAAATTTACAGAATGAAAAATCTTTTGCTTCTATTTGGTTTGATCTTATGGAACGGTTGTAATAATGCTCCCCAAAAATCAGAAAATAGCAACCCGCCCAACATCATCTATATTATGGCCGATGATCTGGGTTATGGTGACATAGGCGTTTACGGACAATCGCTTTTTACGACCCCCAACCTGGATCGATTGGCCCAAGGAGGCATGCGCTTTTTGCAACACTATTCCGGCTCAACCGTTTGCGCTCCTTCGAGATCGGCACTGATGACAGGCCAACATACCGGCCATACTTTTATTAGGGGGAATTCGGAGAGAGGTTTTACCCTGGAGAACGAGGGGCAATATCCATTGGCCTCTAAAGAACTTACCATCGCAGAGGTACTCAAAGAAGCGGGCTACCGCACTGGAGCCTTTGGCAAATGGGGACTGGGGTATCCCGGTTCGGAAGGGGATCCCAACTTTCAAGGGTTTGATCAATTCTACGGTTATAACTGTCAACGGGTGGCGCACAATTATTACCCTACCCATCTTTGGGACAATCAGAACAAAGAAAAACTAACCGGAAACAAGGGTAACACGACCCAAACCTACGCACCGGAATTGATCCACCAAAAAGCATTGTCCTTTTTGGAAGAAAATAAGGATGCTCCTTTTTTTATGTTTTACCCCTCTGTGATTCCCCATGCTGAGTTGGTCGCTCCCAAAAAATATATGGCAAAGTATCGAGGCCGGTTTTTGCCCGAGAAAAAATATGCCCGAAAAAAAGGCGGATACAGTGTAGGAGGTTACAATTCTCAGGAAGAAAGTCATGCTGCTTTTGCCGCTATGGTAAATGTGCTGGACGATCAGGTGGGTGAAATCATGGATAAGGTTCATGAATTGGGGATCGCCGAAAACACCCTCATCCTCTTTACCTCCGACAATGGCCCTCATAAAGAAGGGGGGGCAGATCCCGATTATTTTGACAGCAACGGTCCCTTGAAGGGCTACAAAAGAGATCTCTATGAAGGGGGGATTCGCGTTCCCATGATGGCCTATTGGCCTTCCAAAATTCAGCCCGGTTCCACCACCAATCACCCCTCTGCCTTTTGGGACTTTTTCCCCACCGCAATTGAGATCGCCGGGATTAATAAGGACGTTGTGGGGATCGATGGAATCTCCTTTTTGCCCACCCTTACGGGTAAAGAACAAAAAACACATCCCTACCTCTACTGGGAATTTTTAGAAAAAGGAGGCCGGCAAGCCGTACTGGTGGATCAATGGAAAGGCATACGTTTGAATATGGCTAAAAATCCGGATGCTCCCATTGAACTCTACCGACTCACAGATGACATTGGAGAGGAAAATAACCTTGCGGAACAATATCCCGAAATGGTAAAAAGGATGGACAGTCTAATGAATGAAGCCCATGCATACTCGGAAGTCTTTTCTTTCGAACACGAGAAAAATTAAGCTTGTTAATCGTTTTTTGAACTTTCTAAAATTTCATCTCGGTAGGCGTTGGGCGTCAATTCAGTTATCTTTTTAAAGTTTCTAAAAAAATTGGAAAAGTTGTTGAACCCACTTTCATAACAGATCGTTTTGATGTCTGCATCTGTTTCGGAAAGCAATTTGGTGGCGTGGTTGATCCGATATTCGTTGAGGAAAGCAGTAAAGGTCTTGTTGGTGCTTTTTTTAAAAAATCGACAAAAAGACTGTGGTGTCATAAAAACCTGATTAGAGATGTCTTCCAATGCAATGGGTTCCATAAAATGATCCCTGATGTAGTTGAAAATGGTCTTGAGTCGCTTATTCTCGTTCGGACTGCTGATGAAGGCGTAGCCCTCGGCATTGAGGATTTTTTTGTCTTTCTCTTTTGCCAAATCGTAAAGGATCTTGATAAAAGTCAAAAAAGCATCGATCCGGGATTCGTATTGAAGCCCTTCCATTCTCAATCCAATGTCTTCTTTGATGGGCCCGTCAAATACAATTCCTTTTTTGGAGAGTTCCAATAACTGATTGATTAATTTCAATTCCTCCAAGTTTTGAAAAGCCGTTTCAAAAATATCGGGCTTAAACTGGATGACAATTTCTTTTTGATTCTCCTCAAAGCCTTTGGTAAAACCGGTATGTGGAAGATAGGAACCGATCAATATCAAATCTCCGTCTTGATAATTGGACAAATGCGTTCCCACCTGTCTCTTCCCTACCCCCGTATTGATGTAAACCAACTCTACCTCCGGGTGGTAATGCCACTTTATCTTATTGGTATTGGGGGAAGCCTGATCGAAATAGGCGTATTTATAGGAATGGCCCGTATCGGGGGAAATGGTCTCAAAATCTGGTTTATACAACGGCCTGTTTTTTGAATTTAATTTTCTATTGTTGTACAAAGTTAACGATATATGTGATTTAAATCCTTTTTTTTGTTAATTTAAGGTGTTTTAAATGGATTCCGTTAAGAAAACTGCTGTTAAAGCTTTAGAGAGCTATAAGGGATTGCAGCTAACGTTCCCGCTATGAAACGTGTCCCGAAAGGCATGTTTTTATAGCGATTGTTGGCAGCTGGCTTTATTTTTTATTCACTCTAATTTCAAGTTCAAGAAGACAATCTTTGAGGCTGTCAAATTTTGCTTCAATCTGATTAATTCGCTGTCTATTATATCTTATAATTCCATCCTTTACTTCGATTGGTAAATCTGAACTTTCGATTTGAGTATCTGTCATTCTTGGCGTGTCGGTAAGAACATCTCTTAATTCGCTAATTGAATCTTTAATAGAGTCTTTTATATCTTCATTAATATTGAATTGGCACTTTTCTACAGTCCTATAAATTGATTGCATAGACGTACTTATTCGTTTTACTGAAGAAGCGACTTCTGAGTATGGAATCTCTCCTGATATTGATTCTTTTTGAAGGTTATTTGTAATCTCGTAAACATTATCAATTCTCCGTAGAATTAGGTCTTTTTCAATCCTATTATCACTTTTTCTCTTATCGAAAAATACAGTGATTAAAACTGCTATTAAAACCGTAACTACAACAGAAGCTATGTTTACTAGGTCGATACTTTTTGAAATTTCAAAGTGAGGAAAAGCAATAAACTTTCCAATCAATATCCCAATAGGAACGAGACAAATACAAAAAACAACCTTTAGAATATTAATTAGAGTTTTCATGGCTAGCATCCTTTAAATATTCATAAACATCATCTTTCAGATATTCTTCTTCTTTTGAGATAATTTCCAATCTTTTAATGATTTCATCATATGGGATTCCATCATTCCTAATGAGACCACCAAATGATTCTTCAAGAAAAGACGTTCCGTAGCCATCAGTTTCGTCAAGGTCAACAATGACCTTTTTATCTTCGGAAATTGCTTTTTGGAAAGCAGCGGCTAAAAGTTCTTGCCGAAATTTCTCTCCTGAATTCTTACCTTCTTCAATATATCTAGGGCCTGGAGTATAACTAAAGTCCTTTGCTATTTTAATTTCTATTGATTCCATGACAACTTATATTTTTTTGATTCAATTCCCAATAAACAAACATTCCGCTAAATGACTTCGATATTGACTTGTAGTCATTCTTGCCAACATTTGCATGAACGTTGTTTGTAATAATGTTTAAGTTACTTATTTGATTTCTGGATAACGCCATATTTATACCCGGTAGCCCTTTTCCATGATAGGGTTTATTCGTAGCTGTTTTGTGAAGTGTACCATCAAGAATTAGACTTAATAGTTCTGCATTGTTACCATACTTAACTCTTTCTCTCAACTTGTCCAAAGCACCAAAAAACTTGCTATTGCTCCGTTTATTGTTTAGACTAGTAAAGACGTCAACTCCAAAATCAATAAAAGCAAAACTCACTTTATTTTGCTCAGTATTATGGTGCACAGACAACCACCAATGTTTTTCCCCTTTTCTTGAATCGTCAGCATGGTTGTTTGTATTTAACATCAATTCAATCAAGGTTCGTTGTACTCCTTGACATCGTCTTTCTTCTCCCCAAACAGTCTTTGTCGCTTGTCTTATTAATTCACTTCCCAATTCGGAGTCTACATCTTTCCATGCGTGAGTGTGAATTGAACTTTTTTGACCAAGATTATATCTTTCAGATTCGCTAAACTGTTGATAGAGATATTTTAAGAACTTCGATTCATCAAGAATTCCTTTTGCTTCTTCATTTTCTGGAAAGTCTCCATTGAAGGCAATTTTGTTAGACTTGAACTTTACCATTATTGAAAGCAGAACTACAATTGCATCATATGAAATTTGTTCAACATCTTTTAATACTACCCAAACTTTATTTTTGAAGTCATACTGTCTTTTAAGCTTGTCAATAAATTCAACTACTTCGTCAGAATTTTCAATAAAGGATAGAACTTTTGGCGCATGGACTTTAGTGTAGTCTTTGTATGGGTCTTCAAATACCCTTTTATGTTCTCTTTCAATTTTATTTAAACCTAACTCTGATTTATTCTTTTGCCTTAGGTACTCTTTAAATACAAGCCTTCTTTGTAACGACCTTTTCGCGTGGCGTTGATTCCTTTTTTTATATTTCTCTGTCGTGTAGAGTTTTTTCAATGGTCGTCTTTTTTAGCTTGCTGCCAACTACTGTATATATTCACCTTTATGGTGTTTATTTTCCTTATATGGGCTTTCTAGTGGAACAATACTTCCTTTTTTGGGAGGTATTGCACCACTATTAAATCTAAAAAAATGATCTGGTGGGGTTTTTATTTTTTCCATTTTACGGATTGATCCCCGGGTATAGATTTCCTTGGTTTTAGAAGCATGATGTTCCAATAAATTTGCTGTACAACGAAGGCTTACTCCTTGATGGTGCTTGATCTTAATCAACCCATCTGGGTAGGAAGGAAAAGGGTGTTTTAAAAAGTCCTTAAGGGGAGGCTTTTGGGGGGGAAACGGTAGGTTTTTCATCGTATTAAGGGGATTGGGGTATTCAAATATAATTTTTTCCGGCAAATTTGCCCATTTTAGCGGTATCCAAATGATTGATGTTGTAGGAGAATCTCTCTAAATCTTTATATTTACTAAAACTATATCCTAAAATGAACACTACCGACAAGGGATCAATTATAATTGTATGTCTGTTTTATATCATTACACTCACTAGTGGGTATTTTATTCATCGGGATCAATTGGTTGTTGAGAAAAATGATGTAAAAAGACTGATCCTGACCATCAACAGTCATGAGATCAATACAGAAAACAACAGCAGCACTGTCTATGAAGATATCGGCAGGCCACAGCCCACGAAAAAAGTATATGCTGCGGGTTCGATTGTAGCCATTTCAGCCATCTATGAGCAAAAAGGATATGAACTGGTTCACATTTCAGAGTTCTTAAAAAAGATCATGGATCAAGAGGTGGTCGTTACTCGAATCTGGTTTTCCAAAAAAAAATAAATGGGATACTTTCTGCGAAATATCATTGTCTATTCGGTCATCGTTTTTTTGGTGTTTTTGGTTTACAAGGCCGTCAAAGACATGAAGAAATAAGCTTCTTTGGGTCTAAAAAATCCCAAAGGTTTTAAAACTCTCTATCTTTGTAAAAAATTTGAGTTGAAAAAGAAAAAGCCGGATAGCGTTGTTTGGGACGAGGAGCAACAGGAATACATTGCCCGCTTACTGCCCTATGCTTCCCAAGCCAGTGGGCCTGTCATCAAAATTCCCAACGTAGATGCCTTTAAGCAAAAAGGCGTAGAAAAGGTATCCAAACAATTTCAATCAGAACTGGAAGAACTAAAAGGCAAAATCAAAGATTTTGTAAAAACCGCCAGTGATACTCAAAAGGTATATACCGCCAAGTTTAAATTCGAACCCCTGGTGGGGGAAACCTATTTTCTCTACGAAGGGGAACAGGAGGATTACCTGTCACTGATTGCGCCGGACCAATGGAAGAAAAAATTCTTGGGTGCCTACCGTCTGAGTTCCGAATACAAATGGGAACGCGTCGAGTGGTAGTCTAGCGAAAGTTTTGGGTGCCAAAACCCATGCCCTTTTCATCAAAATACAAGCCAACCCCCAAATGGGTATAGTCCCCCAAAATGTTTTTGTAATGAGGCGGACTGTTCTTCCATCCGGTGACCATACATTGGGCTAAATTTTCTGCCGTTTGGGTATCTCCACAACCTCTTACGTTTTCAAACCAAGGGGTTTGAGCGATGTTTTCGGCAATGCCCGTAAAACGATTTCCCTTCCTGACCCATGCCTTCACCTTAAATTTTTCGGCCCGATCTATCGGATTTCTCCCCAAATGATCTACATGAGCGTAAAACTTATGTTTGACCATATTCTCACTGTGCAGCTGAGCCAGATCCATCAGGGAGTCCAAGCGTTCCAGTTTGGGCAAACCTTTTTCTGCCCGAAGGGCATTGGTTTTTTCAAAGATCAACTGACGCATTCGCTCCAAGTCACGCTGTGCAAAACAAGAAGTTAGGCAAAATGCCACCGATAACAACGTCAAAAATATGGTTGTACTGCTCTTTCTCATGGTCTCAAAAATAATAATTATCAATTGGAATGCCTACTTTTGTCCATTATGGGTATGGAAGAAACGCCAAGACAAAAAAAAGTGGCCACAGCAATCCAACAGGAACTGGCCGCCATGCTTCAGGGAGCCATCAGAAATCAAGGGGCCTCCAATCTGGTGCTTTCCATCACCAAGGTCAACGTAACCATAGATCTATCTTTGGCCAAAGTCTATCTGAGCATTTTTCCACAAGACAAGGCCGATACCTACTTAAAAGGCATTCAAGAAAACAAGTCCCAAATCAGGCACGACATGTCTCAAAGAATGAAAAACCAATTGCGACGCATGCCCGAATTTTCGTTCTATATCGATGACTCTCTGGATTATGTAGATGCGATAGAAAAAGCCTTGAATCAACCCGACAACCCCATTGAAGATCCAAAGGAGCTTCCCAAAAGACAAAAAAAGTAAATCATGCCGGTTGTTTTCAAAATCGCTTGGCGTTATTTTTTCTCCAAAAGCGGACAAACCGTAATCAACAGGATCAACTCCATTGCACTTCTGGTCATTGTGGTGGCTACGGCAGCACTGATGATTGTATTGAGTGCCTTTTCGGGTTTGAAGGATTTCGGACTGTCTTTCTCAAATGTCTTTGACCCCGACTTGCGGGTCGTGGCCAAACAAGGAAAAACCATACTGCTGGACAGCAGCCAAATCCATCGATTGGAAAAAGCAGAGGATCTCAAAGCCTTTAGTCCCATTCTGGAGGAAAAAGTATTTCTTTCCTTTAAAGAAAAAAACCAAGTGGCCTACCTCAAAGGGGTGGGGCCGGATTACCTCGATGTTATTCCCGCAGATTCTCTGGTAGCGGTTGGGGAGTGGTTGGTTCCCGAATCCAATGCCATTGTTGCCGGCTATGGAATAGGTGCGGGTATGGACCTGGGCGTATACGACTATGGCTCTTTTCTCAACATCAGCATCCCCCGAAAAAATCTAAAAAGCAGCTTGAGACAAAACCCTTTTTACACCCAACAGGCCATTACCATAGGTTTGTATCAAATCAGTGAAGACATTGATCAAAAATACATTTTCAGCTCTTTGGATTTTGCCCGAGACCTGTTGCAATACCCCCAAAATGTTTTCTCTTCCATTGAAATAAAAGCCACTGCGGAAGCCGAACTGAAAGATTTAAAAAAGACGATTCAGAAAATAATGGGTGACTCGGTTGAGATCAAAGACCGAATACAACTCAATACCGCCCTCTACAAAATGCTCAACACAGAACACCTGGCCATCTATCTTATTTTCACTTTGGTACTGATCATTGCCCTCTTCAATGTAGTAGGTGCCTTAGTGATGATGATTTTGGACAAAAAACCTCAGATGAATATTCTAAAAGCCATGGGGATTACCCAACAACAGTTGCGCCAGACCTTTTTCTCTCTGGGCATGTTGATCATCATTTTTGGGGGAGGGATCGGACTGGTGTTGTCTTCAGTTGTGATCTTGATTCAACAATGGATTCCCTTCATTAATGTCCCGGGTACTTCTTTGGCTTATCCGGTAAAATGGGAGTTGGAAAACTTGCTTTTGGTGATGGGAACCCTGCTTTTGTTGGGCAGTCTTGCCTCGGCATGGGCCAGTCGTGGGGTAAGACAATAGATTAAACCCAAGCCGGTTCAACCACTTCCTCCAAAACGCGGTTAAGGGTGTCAAAAACCTCCTTGGGATCATTGGCAGTAACCATGGCGGTTCTGTAAGGTTTAAAATTGGGAATTCCCTTAAAGTAATTGGTGTAATGGCGTCTGGTCTCCAAAACTCCCAAAACCTCACCTTTCCAGGCAATAGACATTTCCAAGTGCCTTTTGGCCACCTCAACCCGGTCTTTTAGCGTGGGGGGATCGCAATGCGTTCCTTTTTCAAAATAGTGTTTGACTTGATTGAAAAACCAGGGATTCCCGATACTGGCCCTCCCGATCATGGCACCATCCAAACCATAACGGTCGCGCATTTCCATGGCTCTTTCGGGACTGTCCACATCTCCGTTTCCAAAAACAGGAATGTGCATTCTGGGATTGTTCTTGACCTCGGCAATGGGTTTCCAATCGGCGTCGCCTTTGTACATTTGAGCCCGGGTCCTCCCATGGATGGAAATGGCTTTGGCTCCGGCATCCTGCAATCGCTCAGCCACCTCCACGATCTTGATCGAGTCATGATCCCAGCCCAAACGCGTTTTGACCGTCAATGGCAATGAAGTGTGTTTGGCCATTTCGGCTGTCAGTTTCACCATCAGTGGAATGTCTCTCAGAATTCCCGCTCCGGCCCCTTTGCTCACAACCTTTTTTACGGGGCAACCAAAGTTGATGTCGATGATATCGGGCTTAGACGCCTCAACAATTTCTACAGAGCGTAACATGGAGTCCAAATTGGCCCCAAAAATTTGTATGCCCACAGGACGCTCTTTTTCGTAAATGTCTAGTTTCTGAACGCTTTTTGCGGCATCACGGATCAAGCCCTCGCTGGAAATGAATTCGGTATAAACCACATCGGCACCATTTTCCTTACACAAGGCACGGAAAGGTGGATCGCTGACATCCTCCATGGGAGCCAACAACAAAGGAAAATTCCCTACCGATATGTCGCCAATTTTGACCACTTCAACTTTTTTACAAAAGTAGCAAAATCCTTTGCGATATCAGGCTACTATTCTAACCCAAAAGTGTTTACGATGTTTTGGGTGAAATCTGCATCCCAAATTTCAGCTACAGTTCCGTTATTGAGATAATATATCCTCGGCGGAGAATCTCCAATTAAATCAAAAAAGGTATTGACATCGATAAAGGCATGGGGAGAGGAAGATTGGGTGATGCTTTCAAAGCCCGCTACGGTGGTGGATCCTTCTTGATAAAAAAGCACGTAGAGCTCCGGAAAGTTCTCGTGTTGTCTCTGTAGTTCGCCCAAATCTGTAGCGGCCTCCTGACAATGTTCACAGTCCAAATTAAAAATAGCGATCAGCTTTTCTCCGGAGGAAAGGTCAACTCTCCCTTTGGGTTCAAAGTGCGTAAAGTTTTCGAAGGGAAAATCCTCATGATTGGGCATGGGTAAAAACAACCACATGCTGAGAATGGTTGCCCCGGTAAATCCCAAAGGAATGATTTTAGAGATGTTTCGGGTTTGAGCGGTTTTGTAAACCACAAAGGCCACTGCCAGCATGACCAAATTCTTGAGGATGGATTGCTCGGGAGTCATCGAGATCATCTCACCAAAACAACCACAATTTTCCGTATCTCCTATGGCCCACAAATAGATCAAATGAACCGTAAAACCCCCCAACATTAAAAAAGTGATTTGCATTAATTGTTTGACATAAAAGGGCAAAAGCATCAATAGCCCCAAGGCAAACTCCAATCCTATAAAAAACCGGGCCATATGACCGGCAAAAACCCTGCCGGGAGCCAAGCCCTGATCCATCAAAGTGATTTCAAAAAAACCCGGGCCTACTGCTTTGGTATAGGCTGAAAATATAAAAGTGACGGCCAAAAGCAGTTGAAGTGTTTTTGAGAGGTATTTCATGCGTTTAAATCTATGTTAACTAACTGATATTTAATCATTCCTGTCTGCCGACAGGCAGGTCCTTTTAATGAGGAATTTTTCTTGGCTGTTTTAAATCCCTCCATGAGGGTTTCATTTCAAAAATTTTAGTGAATTTAATGAAAAAAACAACCCTATAAACCTTCTTTGATCTTATTCCAGTCTAAATCAAAAGGGAGGGTTTTAAAATCATCGGAGGGTTTGTATTCCAATGATCTTTTTATTCTGGCGTTATTGTGTGGATGAGACATTAAAAACTCTATTTTCTCATTATAATTGAGGTTTTCTCTGTTGAGTTTTCTAAAAAAGGCTGCAATAATCCTGGGGGAGATCCCGGCTTTTTCCAGCAGTTGCATCGCATACTCGTCTGACTCTTTTTCCTGTTTGCGATCAAAGGATGAAGAAATTGTCGTTTTCCAAAGTTCCGAAAGCAAAACAGTATCACTGCCACTAATTATACCAAACAAAAGCGATACTGTAAACTCTTTTAAAATTCTTGAAACTGTATGTCTTTTTTCTACATGGGCGATCTCGTGGGCAAGAACTGCTGCCAATTGTTCGGGAGATTCGCAAAATGAAATTAATGCTTTGCTGATAAAAATCTTACCCCCCGGAATTGTATAAGCATTTACGGTTTTGCTTTCAATAATTTTAATCTGATAATCATATTCTGAAACGGGTATTTGTGTTTTTAACCTGGAAGTGATCACCCATAGGGCAGAATCTATAGAACTGTTGTGTAACAAATCCATTTCTCGTTCTTTCAAGACATATTCCTCAATGATTTCCCCTAATTGAATCTCTTTTTCATAAGACAGTAAATGGGTGTTGTTATCATTGAGCAACCAAATGGAGTTTGAGGTTTCTGCCAAGACCAGAAAACCCAAGTAAATGATCAGAAAAAGCCCCCCAAAGAGCAGTAACAATTTGATGAAATCCTTTTGAATTTTTCCCAACATTAGAAAGGGGGCTTATTGGTCTGACCGGGGATGTCTTTTTTTTCTTCATTGGCATACTGCAATGGGTTTAATCGGGAATAAACCCTTTTGTAGGCATAGGGTCCGAAGAAAATAAAATAATAGAAATTTCCTTTTCGTGCTTTGACCGCAGCAACAATACTGAAGATGACATAGATCAAATTGGCAATGATGACCAAAACAATATAGGCAAAGAAAAAATTGCTTTCTAAGTGGTTATGAAAAAAATAAACCTGAAGCCCCCAGTAGAGCAGGCCCCAATTCAATAATGTTGTAGGAATTTGCGACAGAAAAGATTGCAAACAGTGGAAATGAATGAACCTTGATTTTTTTCTGTTTACAAAATAGTAAATCAATGCCGCAATTAGATTAATCACCGGCAAGGGCAAGCCAACAGCAAAAGCAGCAAACATCATCAGATAGGCTCCCATTCCATCCTCTTTTTCCCTTTCTGGCAATTGATCCGGCTGGGGGAGGTTTACAAATTCCTCTGAACTCATTTTTAAAAGCTTAATCTGTTACTTACTCCCTACTTGAAAAAGGAGGGTAAGTGTCTGTCATGAATGACAAATACAATGATACTCTTGCATTCCAACGCATGGTTCCAACTAAAAACTCGTGCCAGCTTGCTGGGAATTTTTTAGTAAACAGTACAGAAATCCACGCCAAAAGGGTCAGTATGCCGCCCCAAACCGTTCTGAAAAAAAGAAATAACATATGCGGTAGAACAACATAAATTATTCCAAAGAAGAACCTTAATAACAACAATGATCTGCTGATTCTTTCGGGATATGGCACCTCAAAAGTCACGTGTTCATCGGTTGCCGTTAGTCCAAATCGTGGATAATCGTCTGCCAGGTTGCCGACTCTGGCATTGACTCTGAGTTGCCACCTCATCAATTGAACTTGATATTCAAACATACTCTCAGGATAGCGTCCGGAGAATAAAACCACCCAAAATGCAACAAAGGCTAAAATGCCTCCCCAGATGCTCAGAAAGAATAAAATAAAAGCATGGGGCAGGACAATGTAAAAAGCACCAAAAAGGGTTCTCAAAATCAATTCTGTCCTTGAATAAGACTCTTGGTGAACTACAGTTAATTTCATGATAAAGTAAAATTTGGTTTCCCTTCTAATTTAATAAAAAACTGCAACTTGAAAATCAAAAATTATCGCAAAAGGAAAAAAGCAAGTATTCAAAATAAGTATCTTTGCCCCAGTAGAGGAAAATGCGCGGATGAAACACATTAGAAATTTTTGCATAATCGCCCACATCGACCACGGTAAAAGCACCCTTGCGGATCGTTTACTGGACTTTACTGGGGCAGTGACCTCCCGTGAAAAACAGGAGCAGTTGCTAGACGATATGGATTTGGAACGGGAGAGAGGGATTACGATCAAATCCCACGCCATCCAAATGGAATACGAGCATGAGGGAGAGCAATACGTTTTTAACCTGATTGATACTCCGGGACACGTAGATTTTTCCTACGAGGTTTCCCGCTCCATTGCTGCTTGTGAAGGCGCGCTATTGGTGGTGGATGCCGCACAAAGCATTCAGGCGCAAACCATTTCCAACCTTTACCTTGCCCTTGAAAATGATCTGGAAATCATTCCTGTTCTCAATAAAGTAGACCTTCCCTCTGCCAATCCCGAAGAAGTTACCGATGATATTGTTGACTTGTTGGGCTGCGATGCCGAAGAGGTCATTCCTGCCTCTGCCAAGACAGGACTGGGAATTGAGGACATTTTAACTGCTATTATTGAACGCATACCCCCCCCAAAAGGAGAGGTAGATGCTCCACTACAAGCCTTGATCTTTGACTCCGTATACAACCCTTTTCGAGGGGTGGAAACTTACTTTAGGGTCGTCAACGGTGAGATCAGAAAGGGACAAAAAATACAATTTATCGCTACGGGAAAAACCTATTTCGCCGACGAAATTGGAACGCTAAAGCTAAAACAAGAACCCAAAAAAGTCATTGCCGCAGGAGATGTCGGTTACCTCATCACAGGCATCAAAGAAGCCAAAGAAGTAAAAGTGGGAGATACCCTTACAGGTGCGGACAACCCAACCCAAGAAGTTATCGAAGGTTTTGAAGAGGTAAAACCCATGGTGTTTGCAGGAATTTATCCCGTAGATACAGAGGATTATGAGGAGCTGCGCGCCAGTATGGAAAAGCTACAGTTGAATGATGCCTCACTGGTCTTTGTGCCGGAAAGCTCCGCAGCACTGGGGTTTGGCTTTCGTTGTGGTTTTCTGGGCATGCTGCATTTAGAGATCATTCAAGAAAGGCTCGAACGAGAATTCAATATGACAGTGATCACTACAGTTCCCAACGTGTCCTATCACGCCTACACAAAAAAAGAACCCGATGAAATCGTCATGGTAAACAATCCCTCTGACCTGCCAGATTCCTCTTTTTTGGATCGGGTGGAAGAACCTTTTATCAAGGCCTCCATCATTACCAAATCCGACTTTGTCGGCAATGTCATGTCCCTTTGTATTGAAAAGCGCGGTCAAATTACCAATCAAACCTACCTTACCACAGAAAGAGTAGAATTAAATTTTGATATGCCGCTGGCTGAAATCGTTTTTGATTTCTACGACCGACTAAAAACTGTTTCCAAAGGCTATGCCTCATTTGACTATTCCCCCATAGGAATGCGTCCATCGAAACTGGTAAAAGTCGATATCTTGCTCAACGCCAATCCTGTAGATGCACTTTCTGCACTCATTCATGCCGACAATGCCTATTCTATCGGCAAAAAAATGTGTGAAAAGTTGAGAGAGTTGATTCCAAGGCAACAATTTGACATTCCCATTCAGGCAGCCATTGGCGCCAAAATCATTTCTCGAGAAACCATCAAAGCACTCCGAAAAGACGTTACCGCAAAATGTTATGGGGGAGACATTACCCGTAAACGTAAACTGCTCGAAAAACAGAAAAAAGGGAAAAAGAAAATGCGCCAAGTGGGGAGTGTAGAAATCCCACAACAAGCCTTTATGGCGGTATTAAAGTTAAATGATTAAACGTCTGTAGCCCCCCCCTTTGAAATCTTTTTTTAGCCACTCATTACTGATCATATTCCTGACTTCTCTCATCCGTCCTGTCTTTCCGGTTGTGGATTATATGGTCAACTTCGATTATATCGCAGAGGTGCTGTGTATTAAAAAAGAAGTGCCCGAAAGCAGCTGTAATGGAAAGTGCTACCTCATGCAGCAAATGGAGGAAAATAAAAATGAAAGCCCGGAAAGTAGCGTCCCAAAAACCCAATGGGAAATCCAACTTTTATCACTTCATAAACCAATGTCTTATGTTTTGTTTTTTAAAGAATCCCATAGGAAATTAGTTTTTAGCTCTTCTCCGATTTCTTTCAAAACCTATCATTTGCCCCCCGACACTCCCCCTCCCCAACAAAAAAGTAACTCCGCCCAAGCTTGATTCTCAAGCAAAACACTTTTTTGTTCTATTAAAAACCTATCATGAAAAAAATATCAGTATGCCTCTATGGCGCTTTACTGCTGTGTTCTCAATGGAACACGGCTCAAAAAAATCAGTGGACCTCGAACAGACCCGATGGTCACGCTCCCATTAGTGTCATGGGAGATCACTACCACAAAAAAGGAGAGTGGATGTTCTCCTACCGTTTGATGACCATGGGAATGGAGGGTGCGCGTTCCGGCACCAAGGACATGGGCAGCGGTAGCATTCACCAAAATTATATGGTCGCCCCGAAAAAAATGAATATGCAAATGCATATGTTGGGCATGATGTACGCCTATTCGGATGGGCTTACGATGATGTTGATGGGGAATTATTCTGCCCTTTCAATGGACTTAGTAAGTCGAATGAATGCTGATTTTTCCACCGGGTCAAAAGGGTTCGGAGACCTCTCTTTGATGGCATTGGTAAAGCTTTACAATCAAAATCGAAAATCGATTCATCTGCAAGCCGGAGTTTCCATTCCAACGGGAAGCATCGATCAAAAAGACGATACGCCAATGATGTCCAATGCCCCCTTGGCCTATCCCATGCAATTGGGCAGTGGAACTTGGGATCCCGTGATCGGTCTTACCTATCTGGGGCAATCTTCCCTTTTGTCTTGGGGTTGGCAAGTCAATTATAAACTCCGCACCGGAAAAAACGACAATGATTATCGACTCGGAAATACATTTGAGACCTTGGGTTGGGGAGCAGTTAAATTGTCTCAAAAATGGAGCTTGGCAACACAGCTCAAGTACATTAAACGTTCTGAGATAAAAGGACGATACGCTGCTCTCAATCCGATGATGATGCCTCTATTTGATGCGAACAATTCGGGAGGAAGTCAATGGAATCTCGGTTTTAGTACCAACTGGTATTTTCCCAACGGCCCTTTAAAGAATTTTCGCTTGGGTGCGGGCTACGAGATCCCTGTATATCAGCACCTGGAGGGCATTCAAATGAAAACCAAAAGCCTTTTGACCTTTGGAGTTCAATACAGTTTTAAAGCCAAAAAAGAAAAAGAGGAGTAATCGGTTTCTCACTCAATTCACCCCTGTAAAAAATGGTATAATTACTCTTTTCAGGGGTGATTTTGATTTGATGTTTAAAAAAGATACATTCGTGGGAAACCCATTCTATGAATCGTATCTTAATTTCAATCGGCATCGCTTCGCTTTTTTGTTTGGGTTGTGATGATCCTTCGGGCATTGCACCAAAAAGCCCGAACATCGTTTTTCTTTTGGCCGATGATATGGGTTATGGAGACTTTGAGAGAATCGGAGGGTCAACAAAAACTCCCAACCTGAACAGACTGGCTGATGAAGGTGTCTTTTTCGATAATTTTTATGCCGCGGGGCCCAACTGCTCTCCTTCCAGAACAGGGCTTATGACCGGTAAAAGCCCTGCCAAAGTAGGCATGTACAGCTACAGACCTCCACATCATCCTTTGCACCTTCCCGATCAAGAGGTTACTCTGGCAGAATTGCTTAAAACCAAAGGTTATCAAACGGCCCATATCGGGAAATGGCATCTGGGAGAATTGACCGAAAATCCTGAGTTCGATCATCCACAACCCCATGACCAGGGTTTTGATTATTCAATGGGGACAGAAAACAACGCAGAACCTTCTCATCGCAACCCCATCAACTTTATCCGAAATGGCAAAGCACTCGGTCTTGTAGAGGGGTATTCTTGCCAAATCGTCGCCCAAGAATGCATGGACTGGCTCAATCAAAAAAGTGATGACCCTTTCTTTTTGTACGTGGCTTTTCACGAACCTCATGCAAAAGTCGCCTCTCCACCTGAATTGGTTGAAAAATATAAAAATCTGCCCCTAAAAGATGCTAAATATCTTGCCAATATTGACCATCTGGATAGGGCCATTGGACGAATATTGAATTATCTGGAACAGCACGACTTGATGGACAATACGATCATCATGTTCAGCTCAGACAACGGCTCCTATCGTTTGGCCTCCAATGCCGGTTTGAAGGCTGTAAAGAGTTATTTGTACGATGGTGGAATCCGGGTTCCGGGGATTGTTAAGTGGCCGGGGATTCAGACCAACAGAAAAGTTATTAATACCCCCACGGGTTTGGTTGATGTACTCCCCACCCTTTGTGAAATTGTAGGAATTGATCCACCGGAAGACTTGGATGGAAGCAGTTTTTTACCCCTTTTGGAAGGAAAACCTTTCCGGCGCAAACGTCCGCTTTACTGGTTTTTTTACCGCACCAGCCCTGAAATTGCCATGCGTGTTGGCGATCATATGATTTTAGGTTTGGATCATGATACCGTTCCCCGCCCCCACCAATTTTCTCAAGACGACTACGAGTATCTTAAAACCATTTCTCTAAAAGATTACGAGTTGTATGATCTGCGACATGACTTTTCACAAGAAAACAACCTTTTTGATACCCACCCCAAAAAAGACTCCCTAAAAGCATTGGTCGATCATCAATTGACCGAAATTAGGAACAACCGCTACCCCTGGAAAGAACTACCTCTTAAATTAGAGCGGCGGAAAAAGAAAACCAACTGGGTTCGATACCAAGTTGTCAACTAATAAAAAATTTGGTTGATGAAAATTGAATTTTTATATTGGTGGTATGAGTAAAATCGCTTTCAAAAAAATAATGGTTGGGTTTGCCTTCTCGCCCAACCTAAAGGCCAATGTTTTTGAATCCTTGAGGATGGCTCATTATTTTGGGGGAGAGTTGATCTTTGTCCACGTAGGAAGTAAGACCCCCGAAAAAGAATCTCGATTTAATGAAATTGTGTCCTCCAGTCCGATTCAGTCGGAGAAAATCACCATTGAATGGAGGGTGGGTAATCCCGTCAATACTCTATTAAAAGCCAGTGAAGAATTCAATGTAGATCTGATTCTGTTAGGAGCGTTAAAAAGAGAAAATGTCGTAAAGTTTTATTTGGGATCAATTGCCAGGAAAATTACCCGAAGGGCAAAGTGTTCGGTTCTGTTGTTGATCAACCCCTCTGTAGAAAGAAAGCCATGCCAGCACATTGTAGTCAATGGGTTTGACAGTCCACAAACCAGAGATACCATCGGAGCTGCTTTTATGGTTGCAAAAGCTTTGGGGGCCAAAAAGATCTCACTGGTGGAGGAAATAAGCCGCTCCAAAGTTGCTGTCGCTGTCGATGATGACAGAAGTTTGCGACGGGCCACGCTGAAAAAAGAAAAACTGAGACGGCAAGAACAAACGCGAGTTAAGGATGTAATTAAAAAACTTCCTGCCAAGCTGACCACCAATATCAATTGGACGACCCAAAGCATTTTTGGAAGAAGAGGTTACTCCATTGGACATTATGCCAAAGTGGTACGTGCTGACTTGTTGGTTATGAATGCGCAAGAAAATCTCAGTTTTATCGACCGGTTAATTACCAGAGATATAGAGCACATTTTGGCAGAATTGCCCACAGATGTATTAATCATAAACTCGAAAGGAAATGAATAAAGCCACACCTTTAAAGCAATTTATGGCCGGCTTACCGAAAAATATTTTTTCAGGTTTTGTCGTTTCCCTCATCGCCTTGCCTTTGGGGTTGGGATTGGCCATTGCCTCCGAAGCCCCCCCAATTGCGGGAATCATCGCAGCCATTGCGGGGGGGATGGTGGTTTCTGTTTTGGGTGGATCGCACCTCACCATAACGGGGCCTGGAAATGGACTGGTCATCGTGGTTCTCTCGGCCATTGTCGGTATGGGAGAGGGAGACTTGTATCAAGGATATTTGTACACCTTAGCCGCCATCATGTTGTCCGGACTGTTGCTGTTTATTTTTGGTGTTTTTCGCTTGGGAGCATTGAGTGAATTTTTTCCGACCACAGCACTGCAAGGCATGTTGGCTGCCATTGGGGTCGGTATTTTGGCCAAACAGTTTCATGTCATGTTGGGCTTTACCGATGTCAAAGGCAATACCATCAATCAATTGATCCTGATCCCCAATTCCATCAAAAATTTACTGAGCAACCCTTCGAGCGATATTATCTTAGCAAGTGCCATAGGGGTGTTGAGTTTGATCTTTTTATTCCTCTATGCCCGGATCAGAAATTCTGTTTTTCAATTGATCCCCGCCCCTATGTGGGTGGTAATCGCCTCCATAGGAGTGATGTATTATTATGATCTGGTCTTAAAAACACCGGAGGTCTTGGGGTCTAATCTGATGATCACGCTGCCTGATAACTTGATGGCTTCCCTGCCTAGCCCCGACTTTGGTAAAATCTTAACTTCTGATTTTATGGGCTACACCCTATCCATCACCCTCGTGGCTGTGATTGAGTCTTTACTGAGTATCAAAGCCGTAGATAAGCTAGATCCACTGAAGAGAAGATCAAACATCAATAAGGATCTGAGGGCGTTGGGAATCGCAACGGGTGTTAGTGGTTTTTTTGGAGGGCTCAATGTAGTAACTGTTATTGCAAGAAGTTCCGTAAACGTAAACAACGGAGGAAACAATCGTTCTGCCAACTTTTTTCACGCTGCCTTTTTGGTTGTTTTCATACTGTTATTTGCAAAACAAATTCAAAAAATCCCCATGCCTGCCCTGGCGGCAATTTTAGTGTATACAGGATACCGACTGGCTACACCCGAAAACTTGTTGCGTATTTATAAGGTAGGAAAAGAGCAAGCCATCATTTTTCTCACCACCTTGGTCGCAACACTGATGACCAGTCTTACCACGGGTATTCTACTGGGCATATTGACCACCCTCTTGGTGCATATTGTCCTCAACAAAAGTGGGGTTTTGTTTTCCCGCAATTGGCTTAAGCCCAACGTGCTGATGTACTTGGAAGAAGAAACGGGCAACTATTATGTGAGTGTAAAGAATTTTTGCAGTTTCCTGAACTTTTTCAAGCTCAAGACCAAACTGGATGAAATTCCTCCCAGTGCTCACGCCATTATCGATTTTTCTCTTTGTGAATTTGTAGATCACACTGTTATGGAGGGCCTAAACGATTACAGCCGAAGCTTTTCCCGTCAGGGTGGGTTTTTCGAAATCATCGGGCTTGATGTTCACGAAGCCAAGACAGAGCATCCCTTTGCAATTCGCAAAAGCATGCCCGAATCCTCTCTTTTGAATTTTCAAATTTCTTTGACCAAAAGGCAAAAACTTTTGCAAAAATTGTCTACTATCTTAGATTGGAATTACCTAGCTGAACCCGTCTCAAACTATGACAACTTGGAACGATTTTTTTATTTCAAAACCAAATGGATCAACTATCGTTACAACAATCTGGAAAGTAAAAACAAGGATTTCTTACTGTTTGACCTGTCCTATAGCGAAGGTGCATTTATTGCTAAAGAAGATTTGAGGTCGACCTTTTTGCAAATCAAAGTACCGAAGAAAATGCCTGTGTTTACTCTGGACAAAGAAAACTTTATGACCACCATACTGCAATTGTCAGGGTTGGAAGATATTGACTTTAAAAAACATCCCGATTTCTCGAGAAGGTTTTACCTTAGAGGTGAAGATGTAAAATCCATACGAGCTTTTTTTACAGATGATCTCATTTATTTCTTCGAAAGCCATCCTGCCTACTACCTGGAATCCGACGGAGACAGTCTATTGATTCGCAGCAAAGAGCGATTGGCCAGCATCCAAGAAATAAAGCAAATATTGGCTTTTGCCGAGGAACTTCTTAAAATTCTAGAGAATAAATAAATTTATCTTTTACTTTGGACATTAAGGGTATTGCTATTTTATAACATTTCAAAACTCAAAATCATGAAACTTAAAATTATTCCGTTGTTTGCGATTTGCTTTTTTACCTACTTGAGTGCGCAACAAAAAAGAACGATAGGCGCTGTAGAGCGCCTGCTTCCCGAAATGAACCGGTTCGTTGCTCCGGGAGCCGAAATCGAGATCCTTGCCGAAGGATTTGGTTGGTCGGAAGGCCCCGTATGGGTGGATCGACTCGATGCCGTTTTGTTTTCCGATGTCCCCGGCAATAAAGTCTATCAATGGGACGAAAAAAACGGGCTGAGTGTCTTTCTCGATCCCAGTGGCTATACCGGAATTGCTCCCCGAGAAAAAAAGGGAAGTAAAAATGCTATGAACCGAGACGAAAGTGGTTCCAATGGTTTGATCTTGGATAAAAAAGGTCAACTCATCATTTGTATGCACGGAGACAGAAGGGTCGCACGGCTAACCGATTGGGAAAAGAACGATTTTACTACCATTGTTGGCAAATATCAGGGGAAGTATTTCAACAGCCCCAATGATCTGGTATACGCAAAAAATGGAGATTTGTATTTTACCGATCCCCCCTACGGTTTGAAAAAAGGGGACGACGACGCATTAAAAGAGTTGCCTTTCAACGGTGTGTTCAAACTTACACCTTCGGGAGAACTTTCTCTGATCATTGACGACCTGACCCGGCCCAATGGGATCGCCGTTTCCAATGATCAAAAAACATTATACGTTGCCATTTCTGATCCAAAAGACCGAAGAATCATGGCTTATGACATTACCCCCAATGGCGTTGAGAATGCCAGAGTGTTTTTTAACGATGATGCGCTGGCAAAAGGAAGCCGGGGAAACTTTGATGGACTAAAAATCCACCCTTCAGGAACGATTTTTACTACCGGTCCCGGTGGCGTTTTGATCATTACCCCCGAAGGCAAACACCTGGGCACCATTAAAACGCAGGAGAAAACTGCCAATTGCGCGTTTGACGCCAACTACGAATACCTCTACATGACCACCCACATGTACCTAACACGTATCAAATTATAAACTGGTGGAATTACACTCCATAGCCTGCGGTAATTTTAAATTGGATGGTGGTGCCATGTTTGGTGTTGTCCCCAAACTCCTTTGGGAGAAAACCAATCCTGCTGATGCAAACAATCGTATCGAAATGTGCAGCCGGTCTTTGTTGGTTGAGGAGGGCAACCGACTCATACTGATCGATACGGGAATGGGCAACAAACAAAGTGAAAAGTTTTTTAGCCATTATGACCGATGGGGAGACGAAAACTTGGACCAATCACTGCGTCAAAAAGGATTTCACAGGGACGACATCACTGATGTTTTTTTCACCCACCTACACTTTGACCACTGTGGTGATGCCGTGAAAAGAAACAACAAAGGGGTGCTTGAGCCTGCATTTAAAAATGCCGTCTTTTGGTCCCATGAAAATCACTGGCAGTGGGCCACCCAACCCAATCCTAGAGAGAAGGCCTCTTTCTTGCCTGAGAATATCTTACCCATTGAAAAAAGTGGTCAGCTTCAGCTGCTTAAAGGAGAAGACTTTTTACTGGAAAATACCCCTTTAGGTTTTGATATCATTCTGGTTAATGGTCACACAGAAAAACAAATGTTACCCCTAATAAAATACCAGGGAAAAACTTTGGTTTTTGCTGCTGATCTAATCCCAACAGTAGGGCATTTACCCATCCCTTATGTGATGGGATATGATACACGACCGCTGATGTCCATGGAGGAAAAAAGTCTCTTTTTGAATTTAGCCTGCGAAAAAGATTTCTTATTATTTTTAGAACATGACCCATACAACGAATTGATCTCTCTAAAGCAGACAGACAAGGGTGTAAGATTGGGAGAAAAACAAACTTTAGCAGAATTTTTTTAATGAAAAAACTCTTTTATTTACTCAGCTGCCCCTTGATGATTTCTTGTAGTACCATTAAGTTTGTGGGGAACCCCACAACTACCTCCTTGGTCGACTACAACAAAAAAGAGGCGCTGGTCGAATACGAGGAAAAATTCTGGCATTTGATGGATCTCCGCAGGGACAGTATTGCTGGAATGAGCGTAGATCGTGCCCATGACGAGCTGATCAAAGACCAAAAAGGAGAGACGGTAATTGTTGCTGTGATCGACTCTGGGGTGGATATTGATCACCCCGAGCTGCAAGAAATTATCTGGATCAATGAGGATGAAATTCCAAACAATCTGATCGACGACGATCAAAACGGATATGTTGACGACATCCACGGATGGAATTTTTTGGGTGAGTCCGAACTGGAAAACATGGAGTCTGTGCGATTACAAAGGAAAGAGACCCCCGGATCTGAAGCTTTTGAGAAGTTTGAAAAAGACCGCCTGAAAAATATTCAAAACAAAAAAGAAGAACTGGCTAGTATTGAGAGCATGATCCAAAAGTATCATGAGTCAGACAGTATCATCAAGCTTGTCCTTGGAAAGGAGAAATATTCCCTCGAGGAGGTTGAGAATTTTTCTCCTAAAACTTTTGCCCTAATGGAAGCTTTGATTTTTAGGCGTTTTTTGAGTGAGAATCAGCTGACAAAGTCGAAACTTGAGGTATACCAAAAAGGGGCGCAAAGTGGTATTGATGGCCATTATAATATTGATTTTGACGGTAGGGCTATCGTTGGGGATAACCCTGATGACATCAATGACCAAAACTATGGAAATGGAAACGTCATCGGCCCCAAAAAGGACGGTGCCAACCACGGGACCCACGTGTCCGGGATCATTGCTGCCAACCGAAACGATAAGAAAGGCAACAGGGGTGTTTATGATCAAGCCAAGATCATGGTTTTAAGGGCGGTACCCGACGGTGACGAATACGACAAAGATATTGCTTTGGCCATACGCTATGCTGCAGACAACGGTGCTAAGGTGATCAATACCAGTTTTGGAAAAGGTTACTCTCCCCACAAAGAGTGGGTCTGGGACGCCTTGAAATACGCTGAAGAAAAAGATGTTTTGATTGTCAATGCTGCCGGGAACAGTGGAGCCAATGTTGACCCGGGAAATAAAAAAACTTATGTAACCGATGAACTTGACGGAAAAGAAATCGTTTCTAATTTTCTAACTGTTGGAGCTGTTGGTTCCTCCTACAGTAAAGAGCAAGTAGCTTCTTTTTCCAACTTTGGATCTGTAAACGTAGATGTTTTTGCTCCCGGATCGAAAATTTGGTCATCGGTTCCCCGCGGAAAATATGAGTTCTACAGCGGCACATCGATGGCGGCACCCAACGCCTCCGGAGTGGCTGCGGCAATAAGATCCTTTTTTCCTAAATTGAAAGCCTATCAGGTTAAAAGAATACTAATGAATTCCGGTGTGCCGCTTTATCCAACGATCGAAAACCCCAAAACAGGAGAATTGGTTAATCCCAAAGTGCTGTCCAGATCAGGAAAAATGGTTAATTTATACAATGCCCTAATTTACGCCTCAAACAAAAGCTACAAAAAATGAGAACAACCTGTATTATCCTATTGCTTGCCCTGAGCTCAACATCTTATGCACAAAATTATTGGCAGCAAGCGGTTGATTACAAAATGGAGGTCGATATAGACGTCAAAACTTTTAAATATTCAGGAGAACAAGAGTTGTTATACACCAACAACTCCCCGGACAGTCTCAAAAAAGTTTTTTACCACCTCTACTTCAACGCCTTTCAGCCGGGGAGCGAAATGGCAGTAAGGATCAAAAACGGAAAGGACAAAAACACCCGATTTCGTGTTGATATTGACTCACTAAAATCCGATGAAGTTGGTTATTTGAACGTTTCTAACTTAAAACAAGATGGAAATGTATTAAAGTATGAACTTTCAGAAACCATATTGGAAGTGTTATTATCTCAACCCCTTGGCCCCGGAGAAAGCACTCGGTTGACTTTAGATTTTGAGGGTCAAGTGCCAAAGTTGGTGCGTAGAGCCGGTAGAGATTCTGCAGAGGGGGTGGCCCTTTCTATGGCGCAATGGTATCCCAAAATAGCAGAATATGACTACGAGGGCTGGAATGCTGAGCCTTATTTGGGAAGGGAGTTTCATGGCGTTTGGGGCAATTTTGATGTAAGCCTGACTCTGGATAAAAAATATGTCGTTGCAGCCAGCGGATACCTCCAAAACCCCGATGAAGTAGGACATGGTTACAGCGAGAAAAGAGGGAAGTCAAAAAGGGGGAAACTAAAATGGCATTTCGTAGCACCAAAAGTGCATGATTTTACTTGGTCCGCCGATCCCGATTATATTCACGACACTCATAAGGGGCCTAACGATGTACTCCTGCATTTCTTTTATAAGGACAACCCTAAATACAACGAAAACTGGAAAAACCTTCAGCCCAAGACTGCTGAGTTGATGCGCTTTTTCAATCAGACAATTGGTGAATATCCATATCGACAATATACCGTAGCACAAGGGGGTGACGGGGGAATGGAATATGCCATGCTCACCCTGATTACCGGTAATAGAAGTTTTGAGAGCTTGGTAGGCGTAACAGCACATGAGCTGGCCCATTCTTGGTTTCAGCATGTTTTGGCAACCAACGAGATGAAATACGAGTGGATGGACGAAGGTTTTACAACTTATATCTCCACTTTGGCCAAGGATAAAATTCTGAACCAAAACACCTTTTTTCCACTGCAAAGATCCTATGACAGTTATCTCTATTTGGCACGATCCGGAAAGGAGCAGCCACAACAAACAAATGCAAACCGCTATGATTACAATCTGGCATATGAGATCTCAGCATACAGCAAGGGGTCAGTCTTTTTGAGTCAATTGGGTTATATCATTGGGGAAGACAAGTTGGCTAAAACCTTAAAAGAATATTATCGACTACATCAGTTCCAACACCCTGTACCGAACGACTTTAGACGAATTGCCGAGCGGGTGTCGGGCATTCAACTGAGGTGGTATTTGACGGATTGGACTCAGACAACCAACACCATTGACTATGGTATAAAGTCTGTTGAAGGAAAAGAATCTAAGACGGTTGTAAGTATTGAAAGAATTGGTTCTATGCCCATGCCTTTAGAGGTATTGGTGAACTTCAAAGACAGCCCTTCTGAGGTTCACTACATACCCATCCCTCTAATGAGGGGAGAAAAAGAAAACCCTTACTCGATGAAATGGACGGTACACAAGGATTGGCCTTGGGCTCGTCCGGAATATGAGTTAATGATCAATCATCCCAAAAGTAAAATAGTGGATATATTCATTGACCCGTCCTATTATATGGCCGACATCGACCGGGAAAACAATACTTATTTTAATCAGCCATGACCCAAAAGCATGGTTTGGAAAAGCTGAAAAGTAAAATTAGGATTGACCTTGTTTTTAAAAAAGGAAAGGCGGTGAGGTCCGGAGCTTTGATCTTGCATTTTTTTAATCCTAAAGAAGAGGTAAAAAAACCGCACCTTGGAGTGGGCGTTCCCAAGAAGTCAATACCGATGGCCTACCGGCGCAATCGAATAAAGAGACAAATAAGGGCCGTGATTCTTCAACAGGAGAAGGAGGTGCTCGATTCGCTTCCGCCTGGGTTTTACATGGTTTTATACAAGGGAAAATTTGGTGTTAGCTCTAAAAGTTTGTCTCAGGACTTTCAAGGCCTGATCAAGAGCTTTGTTGGGCAGGATTAAGGTACATGGCACAATGGGGAATCCCATCCTCTAAGTAAATTTTTCCTTTTTCAACGAAACCACACTGATTGTAAAACTTTTTGAGATAAACCTGTGCAGAAATTTTTATGGTTTGGTTGCCAAAATGTTCCTTACAAAAACTTATGCTTTTCTGAACCAAGTTGAAACCTATACCCTTCCCTCTTTCCTGTTTTTGGGTGACGACCCTACCAATCCTGGCGTGTTTTTTTTCAAATGCTCCGGGGCGAAAAATTCGGGAGTAGGCAATGAGTTTGTTTTTTTGATATCCAAGCAAGTGAGTTGCCCGAGAATCTTTCCCGTCCAAATCCTGATAAGGGCAGTCCTGTTCTACAACAAAGACAGATGCCCTCAGTTTTAACAGTTCGTAGAGCTCGCTGAGCGTTAGTTCTTCATATTCTCTAAATAACCATTCCATTGTTTATGAACAAGGTATTTTTTCAATTCTTTTTTGGTGTCTTCCACCTTCAAAAGGAGTGGAAATAAACAGATCTACCATTTCGAGCGCTTGCTCTAGGCTGACAAACCTGGCTGGTATGCTAAGTATATTTGCGTCGTTGTGTTGTCTTGATAGTTTGGATATCTCTGCAGACCAACAAAGTGCCGCCCTTATTTTTTCGTGTTTGTTGGCAGTCATTGCTGCACCATTGCCGCTTCCACAAATGATAATACCCATATCTACTGTCTTGTGCTCTACGTCCTGAGCGACAGGATGAATAAAGTCTGCGTAGTCAACACTTTCACCGTTATTGGTCCCGTGGTTGTGTAACACATGTCCTTTCTTTTGCAGGTACGAAACGATCGCTTCCTTTAAATCGACGCCTGCGTGGTCATTCCCAATTGATATATTCATCTTGCTTTTTCTATAAAGTTAAAACATTCCTTTTGGCTGTTGGTTATTCTATTGATTATTTGTTGATAAGATTATCTTGTTCTCAGCGCTCTTTTTGAGGATAATTTTATTGATGCAAAACATCAATTAATCCAACTTTAGTTGTTATAAATAATCTTCCGTTTATAAAGGTATTCTTCTTTCTTTTTAACATTAAAAATAGTCCTAAATCCATGAATTAATAAACATTTGATGGATTTTAACGGTTGTTGATATCTGTTTTAATTTCTTCATTACCAATTTTTTAATATTAAAATAATGACTTATAAATCGTTTATAATATTCTTTTATTGAGTTTTAGATTAGTTTTTGACTAAACTTATTAGACTAATTCACAGCCTATAATAATCATCATTTTTATTTAAATATTAAAAAAACAAAATAATATAATTGTTAAGGGTTTTAATAAGTTGATTCACTGACAAGAAAAGAAAACCTAAATTTGCAAGAGATTAAAACTTGATGTCAAAAAAGAAAAAAACGGACAGGAATATTCGAGGAAAAGTTCTTACAATTTTTAAGGAAAATCCTGGTAAGCTATTCAACTACAAACAAATTGCCGCAAAGCTTAATATCAGAGATACCCAAAAAAGAAATTCGGTCATCAAAGCTTTGGGGCAACTCAACGCACAAAAAATTATAGATCAAAAGAACCCGGGTAAGTATGTTTTGGTTGCCGACAAGAGAGATTACATCGAGGGGATCATAGAAATGACATCTTCAGGTAACGCTTATCTTCTGGTATCAGGGGAAGAAGAAGATATTTTTATCGCCCGCAGAAACACCAACAGATCACTGGATGGTGACCGTGTTTTGGTGTATCAAATTAAAAAAAGAAACAACGGAAAAAGAGAAGGAGAAGTTGTAGAAGTATTGGAAAGAACCTCTCAGGATTATATTGGTATTCTTGAGCGTAAAAAAGATTTTGGTTTCGTAAATACGCGAAACTCCAGAATGTATACAGACTTTTTTATTGAAAAAGAAGAATTAAAAGATTTTATTGATGGAGACAAGGTTGTAGTTCATTTCAAGGATTGGCCAAAAAGAGCGTCATCCCCCTTTGGTAAAATTATAAAATCATTAGGAAAACCGGGAGAGCTCAACACAGAGATGCATGCCATAATGTTTGAGTATGGATTCCCCGATGCTTTCCCTGCTGATGTTGAGGATTTTGCTCAACAACTGAATCTAGAAATAGACCCAGAAGAAATTTCCAGAAGAAAGGACTTTAGAAAAAAAACGACTTTTACCATTGATCCCATAACAGCAAAAGATTTTGATGATGCACTTTCCTTTACCCCCTTGAACGACGGAAAAACAGAAATAGGCATTCATATTGCAGATGTATCACACTACGTTAAGCCCGAAAGTATTCTTGATTTAGAAGCTTATGATAGAGCGACTTCAGTTTATTTGGTTGACCGGGTTGTTCCCATGCTACCAGAAATTTTATCCAACGGAGCGTGTTCTCTTAGGCCCCAAGAGGAGAAATATACTTTCTCTGCCGTATTTACCGTAAATGAAAAAATGGAAATAGAAAAAGAATGGTTTGGGAAAACCGTGATACTTTCAGACCATAGATTTTCCTACGAAGAAGTTCAATGCATTTTGGACAGTGGAAACAAAACAGTAACTGCGGATGTATCTTTGAGCCAAAAAGAATATTCAGTATCCGAAGAGATTTTCGCAGCCCTCCAGAAACTGGACCATTTTGCCAAAATATTACGAAAGAAAAGAATGTCTAATGGCGCGCTTTCTTTTGACCGAGTGGAAGTAAAATTCAATTTGGATCATGAAAATAATCCAGAAAGTATTTTTTTTAAGAGTTCAAGAGATGCTCATAAATTAGTAGAAGAATTTATGCTTTTGGCCAACAAAAGAGTAGCAGAATTTATAGGAAAACAAAAACCAAAAAAACCTTTTGTTTACAGGGTACACGATTTACCCGATGAGGACAAACTGTCGAATTTAAAAATCATTGCAAACAAATTGGGATATCAACTTAATCTGGAAACCAAACAAATTAATAACTCTCTTAACAATTTACTCAAAGATACCCATGGCAAAAAGGAGCAAGAGCTTATAGATACTCTAACCATTAGGTGCATGAGCAAAGCGGTCTATACCACTGATAACATAGGACATTACGGTTTGGCTTTTGATTATTACACTCACTTTACTTCTCCTATAAGAAGGTACCCGGACGTTTTGGTGCATAGGTTATTAGAATTTTATTTGCAAGGTCATCAGAAAATTAATCCCCATGCGCTGGAAGAGGCGTGTATTCATGCTTCAAACAGGGAACAGTATGCCACAAAAGCAGAGCGAGATTCTATAAAATACATGCAGGTCAAATTTATGGCAGACAAAATTGATCAGTGTTTTGAAGGTGTTATTTCTGGCGTTACTGATCGTGGAATATATATAGAGATCATTGAGAACAAATGCGAGGGACTGGTTAAAATATCACAAATAGAGGGGGATTATTTCGTCTATGATGAAAAGTCACACAGCCTTGTAGGAGAGAGAACAAATAAAGTCTACCAATTGGGTGATCCTGTTAGTGTTATTGTAAAAAAGGCAGACCTTATCAAAAGACAATTGGATTTCATTTTAGGGAAACCAAAAGAATAATTAGTTAATTTTGAGTAAACTCAACCCAATGAATATGTTTCGACCTTTTTTATGTTTCATTTTTCTGACGGCCCTGTCCAATTCAACCATTGCACAAGAAACAGGACCGCAAATGGATTCCAATTATGAAAGACAACTGAATGTCAGAGAGTTCATCAATCTCAAAGTTTACTCAGGCATAGAGGTAAAACTCATCCCTGCTGATGAAAATAAGTTGCTGATCAGTGGAGAGGACCGTATGGATGTGGTAGCAAAAATCAAGGGTCATACACTCAAAATCCGACACTCCCTAGAACATATTTTCAACCCCACATTTACATATGTAGAGCTGTATCACACTGGCTTGTTGGATGAAATCACATTGTATCAAGGAGCAAATTTAAAAGTGGACAGCACTTATCGTCAGACCAGTATTTCTCTAAAAGTGCAAGAAGGAGCTTCTATGAATTTTAAATTCGATGGAGAAAAACTCTCCTCAATAGTCAGTACAGGAGGTAAGCTTTTTCTTTCAGGAAAATCAACCACCCACCTATTATCGGTAAGCAGTGGAGGAGCTTGCGAAGCAGAAGTTTTTGAAACCGAACAGACCAAGGTCAATGTTACGGCAGGTGGTTTGGCTTATGTATATGCAACCAAACTTTTGGAGGCCAAAGTGACTGCGGGAGGAATCATTAGAACCTATGGTAACCCCAAGAAAGTAGTGACTAAAAAGGCTATAGGAGGGCAGATCTTTGAAATGAAATAAAAAATCCCGTCCTAAAACGGGATGAAGAGGCATCGAGCGGATTCGAACCGCTGTACAAGCTTTTGCAGAGCTCTGCCTAGCCACTCGGCCACGATGCCATGCGGCAAAAGTACTAATTTTTAAGTTTTTTTAAGCCTTAGCCTTTATCCTTTTAAACAAACGCACACTTCCCTGACATCCCCACCTATAGGTGGATTTTGTTTGGCTACCGAAACCTCTATACCTTTCACCTTGGGAAATTCTTCTAATATTCTGTCAATGATGCGTTGCGCTACGTGCTCCAATAACCGGGAACGAATTGACATTTCTTCTTTTACAATCGCATTGAGTAGGACATAATCCACTGCATCTTCAAGCAAGTCAGATTCTGCGGGCTTTTGCATATCGGTCTCTACCTCCAGGTTCACAATATAGTCACTACCAATGCGTTCCTCTTCCTCCATGCATCCGTGGAATGCATAGACCCTGATATCGTTTAGTATTACTTTTCCCATCATTGAGTTTACGACAAATATAATAACGGTCTAATTATATTTAAACAATTAAGCTTTTAATATCTTTGACAAAATTTCAGATGTCAGAAAAGACGCTTAATTTTATTGAACACATCATAGAAGAAGACCTCAGCTCTGGGCTTTCTTCAAACCTACTAAGGTTTAGATTCCCTCCCGAACCCAACGGGTACCTGCACATCGGTCATGTCAAAGCCATTTGCCTAAATTTCAATTTAGGTAACCGATACAAGGCACCGGTAAACCTGAGGTTTGACGACACCAATCCCGCGAAAGAGGAAACCCAATATGTCCAGGCGATTAAAAAAGATATTGAATGGCTGGGCTTTCAATGGGACAAAGAATGCTATGCATCTGACTATTTTCCACAACTTTACGAATGGGCTAAACAACTGATTAACAAGGGTTTAGCCTATGTTGACTCTCAAACTTCCCAGCAAATATCCGAACAAAAGGGCACGCCGACGCAGCCCGGGACAGACAGTCCCTTTCGCAACCGTTCGGTAGATGAAAACTTAACCCTCTTTCAAGAAATGAGGGATGGCAAACATCAAGAAGGGGTTCATGTACTCAGAGCGAAAATTGATATGGCTTCACCCAATATGCTCTTGAGGGATCCCGTTATGTATCGAATATTGTACAAAACTCACCATCGAACCGGAGACGACTGGTGTATTTATCCGATGTATGACTGGACCCATGGAGAGTCAGACTTTATCGAACAGATCTCCCATTCCTTGTGTTCTTTGGAATTCAAGCCTCACCGGGAACTTTATGATTGGTTTCTAGATGCATTATCCCCTCTGGATACCATCAGACCCAAACAAAGGGAATTTGCTAGGTTGAATCTTTCGTACACAGTGATGAGTAAGAGAAAACTAAAAGCCCTGATTGATCAATCTTATGTGTCGGGATGGGATGACCCTAGAATGCCCACCATAAGCGGATTAAGAAGAAGAGGCTATACTCCCGAATCCTTACAAAACTTTGTCAATACGGCCGGGGTTGCAAAAAGGGACAACATTATCGATGTATCACTTTTGGAGTTCTGTGTTCGTGATCATTTGAACAAAATTGCCCCAAGGGTAATGGCCGTCATAAACCCGGTCAAGCTTACGATCAAAAACTATCCTGAGGGACAAACCGAAATGCTCAAAGCGGAGAATAATCCTGAGGATGAAAAAGCGGGTTTTAGAGAAATCCCATTTTCTGGAAGTCTACTCATCGAAAGAGAAGACTTTAAGGAAGAAGCGAACCGAAAGTTTTTCAGGTTGACCTTAGGTAAGGAAGTTCGATTAAAAAATGCATACATCATCAAAGGAGAAGAGGTTGTTAAAGATGATGAAGGTAACATTATCGAGATCATTTGCAGTTATGATCCTTTGAGCAGGAGCGGTTCCGGTACTGAGGAAAGTCAAAGAAAAGTCAAAGGAACCCTACATTGGGTCTCCAAAGAACAGGCACACCCAATCAAAGTCAATATGTATGACAGGCTGTTTTCTGTTGAAGAGCCGGACAAAAACAAAGACGAAGACCCCGCCCAGTTTATCAATCCGGATTCTTTCAGTCAAGTAAAAGGTTATATCGAACCCGGAGTGGCCAACGCATCAGATGGAGACAAATTTCAATTTCAACGCCTCGGTTATTTTATTTTGGAAAGCAAAACAGCAAATGGTGTTTTGGTCTTTAATAAAACAGTAGGCCTAAGGGATACCTGGAAAAAAAGTTAAGCTATTCCCCTGCGTCTCCTTTATTCTGCTTCTTTTGATTTTCGGCTTTCATTGCTTCACCAATTTGATTGCTCGCAGTGAAAGACGCTACCATATTATTCAACATATCACTTCCTGCTTGGGGAGAATTGGGCAAGAGAATCAGGTTGCTGTTGGTTTCCTCCCCGATGGACTGTAAGGTGTCGTAGTGTTGGGTAACAACAATAAGGGCTGACGCCTCTTGAGAGTTGATTCCTACATTGTTAAGCACATCAACGGATTCTTCAAGCCCTCTGGCGATCTCTCTTCTTTGATCAGCAATCCCTTGTCCTTGAAGTCTTTTGCTTTCCGCCTCTGCCTTGGCTTTTTCTACAATCAATATCCTTGCAGCATCCCCTTCGTACTGAGCAGCGATCTTTTGTCGCTCAGCGGCATTGATCCGGTTCATGGCCGTTTTTACCTCTCCGTCGGGGTCGATATCCGTAACCAGTGCTTTGATGATATCGTATCCATAGTTGATCATCGCATCGTTTAACTCTCCCTTTACTGCGTTGGCGATTTCGTCTTTCTTCTCGAAAACATCGTCAAGCCGCATTTTTGGCACTACCGCCCTTACTACATCAAACACATAGGATGTGATTTGGTCTTGTGGAAAGTCAAGTTTATAAAAGGCATCGTAGACATTATCGGGCAGAATTTTATATTGAACAGATACTTTTAGCTTTACAAAAACATCGTCTTTGGTCTTGGTTTCCACAATTACATCCAACTGCAGAATCCTTAAACTTACGCGTCCTGCAATTTTGTCAATAATGGGAATCTTAAAGTGTAAGCCGGGTTTCCTAATGGCAATGAATTTACCAAATCGTTCAATTACTGCAGAGGTCTGTTGTTTTACGACAAAGATCCCCGAGATCAGCAACAGTACGATTATAAATATAATTACATAAGTAGTTAGATCCATGATTTTTCAATTTTGGTGATTATAAAACTTTTCAAGTCTTCTTAAAGTTACTTGATTTCCCAGTATCTCGCAAACATCAAAAATATCTGGTCCGCTCAAGTTTCCAACAATGGCCAACCGCAAACTTTGCATGATGGCTCCAAAAGGCAGTTTTTCATTTTCATTCCATTCTTGAATTTTGGACTTCCAATCTTTTACAGCAATTTCTTCTTTTACCATTTTGCAAAACTGAGCTACAATTTTTTTCGGATCGTTTTTCTGAATTTTATTCAAAACTTTGGAGTCGTATTCAACGGGGTCTTCCAAAAACACCTCAGATTGGCTTTTTAGTTCCTCGAGCAAAAATAATCGATCTCTCAGAAGGCTGTAGACAGCACTTCTCTTTTTTTGAGGCCATGAGCTTGGAAGGCAATCCATAAACTCAGGAAAACGCTCGAAAATCGTTTTTTGGTCTGTAAAACCCAAAAATTTATGATTGATCCACTTCGCTTTCTCAAAATCAAATTTAGCTCCCCCCTTCTGAATCCTTTCGGTGTCAAAAACTTCTACCAGTCTGTTCATTTCAAAAATTTCTTTATCCGTTCCGGGGTTCCATCCCAAAAGCGCCAAATAGTTCATGAGTGCCTCCGGCAAAAATCCCCTTTCTTTAAATCCCTCTGATTCTTCCCATGCCAAAGGAAAAACAGGGAAACCCAATTTTTCTCCATCACGTTTAGACAACTTCCCTTTTCCTTGTGGTTTTAATATCAATGGCAAATGCATAAATTCGGGTGCATCCCATTCAAAAGCATCATAAATTAATTGATGCAAGGCAAGCGATGGTAACCACTCTTCCCCCCGAATCACATGGGTGATTTCCATCAAATGATCATCAACGACATTTGCAAAATGATAAGTGGGCATGCCATCTGCCTTCATTAAGATCTTGTCGTCAATTTCATCACTCTGTATTTCGATGTACCCTCTTACCCCATCCTTTACCTTTATGCTTTTACCCACATCCACTTTGAGTCTTATAACATATGGTATTTCATTTAGTAATTTTTCAGTTGTCTCACGAGGTAGGTTAAGAGCGTTCTTGAGATTCATTCTGTTTTCTGCTCCGTACTTAAAGGTTTCTTTTTGTCGTTCGTAATCTGCTCTTATCTTGGATAATTCCTCCGGGGTATCAAAAGCGTAATAGGCTTTTCCCTTTTCTATCAGGCTTTCAATATGCTTTTGATAAATGTGTTTTCTTTCACTTTGGCGGTAAGGACCGAATCGTCCGGGTTTTGTAGGACTCTCATCAGGTTCAAGACCACTCCACTTCAGGGCATCCTCAATGTATGCCTCTGCCTGATCCACCTTTCGATTTTGGTCGGTATCCTCAATTCTCAGCACGAACTGCCCCGTGTTTTTTTTGGCAAAAAGGTAATTGTACAAAGCCGTCCTTAGCCCTCCAATGTGAAGGGCACCAGTTGGACTGGGGGCAAATCTAACGCGAACACTCATTATTTTTTTTGTCAAAGATAACATCAAGCGCTACCCTAATGAAATTATTTGTTTTTTCTTTGTTTTATATTTGCAAAAAAAAGCTTGATTCGGTTTAACCACGATAATTTTATTACGCTTCCTGAAGCGGATCTGCTGCAATGGCTCATGAGCATTGCAGTTCGGGAGGGTTATACTATCGAAGAAATGGAGTATAACTTTGTTGATGCAGATACCCTGTTTAGGCTCAACAAAGAATATCTCAATCACGACACCGACACTGATATCATAACATTTGATTATTCTGATAGCAAGGCCATTAAAGCAGAAGTCTATATTTCCTGTGATGCTTTGAAAACCAACGCCGAAATACACGTACAAACCGCTGAAAGTGAGTGTCTTAGGCTTCTGTCACACGCACTTCTTCATTGTATGGGCTATAATGACAAGACAAATGAGGAAAAAGAGCATATGCGTTTGAAAGAAGAAGATTGTATTAATTTGTTCCACGTGAAACACTGATATGTTTGAAGGAGTTTATGATGTAGTTGTTGTAGGTGGTGGGCATGCCGGTGCAGAAGCTGCCGCAGCCGCAGCCAATATGGGATCAAGAACCCTTTTGGTAACTATGAATTTACAAACCATTGGGCAAATGTCTTGCAACCCCGCTATGGGAGGGATTGCCAAAGGACAAATCGTTAGAGAAATTGATGCCCTAGGAGGGTATAGTGGTATTGTTTCGGACGAATCTGCCATACAATTCAAAATGCTCAATCAATCCAAAGGACCCGCCATGTGGAGTCCAAGGGTTCAATCCGACCGAATGCTCTTTGCCAAAAAGTGGAGAGACCTTTTGGAGCAAACCCAAAACCTTGATTTCTATCAAGACATGATCAAAGACATCATTGTCAATAATGGAAAGATCGAGGGGGTTGTTACTTCTTTGGGGATCCCTATTCGATCCAAAAGTGTTGTGTTGACGAATGGCACTTTTCTGAATGGCCTGATACACATAGGAGAAAAGAATTATGGCGGTGGACGAGCGGGCGAAAAAGCCTCTACGGGTCTAACCCAAAGTTTGGAAAATCTTGGTTTTGAATCCGGCCGAATGAAAACAGGAACACCACCACGAGTGGATGGGCGTTCTTTGAATTATGACGTCATGGAAGAACAGGCTGGAGACAAAAACCCAGCAAAATTTAGTTATTCCCCAACCACTCCACTCCAGCAACAACGGAGTTGCTACATTACACATACCAGTCCAGAAGTTCACGACCTGCTCCGTAGCGGGTTTGATCGCTCCCCTATGTTTAATGGAAAAATACAGAGTACAGGACCGAGATATTGCCCCTCTATAGAAGATAAAATCAACCGTTTTGCAGATAAATCCAGACATCAAATTTTTGTAGAACCTGAGGGATGGGACACTGTGGAGGTCTATGTCAATGGCTTCTCTACCTCCCTTCCTGAAGACATTCAATATCGAGCGCTTCGGTCTGTAAGTGGATTTGAAAATGTTAAATTCTTTCGACCCGGGTATGCAATAGAGTACGATTACTTCCCTCCCACTCAGCTACAAAACAGTTTAGAGACCAAGCTGGTCTCGGGATTGTTTCTCGCAGGACAAATCAACGGTACGACTGGCTATGAAGAGGCTGCCTCTCAGGGGCTGATGGCTGGAATCAATGCCCACCTCAAAATCAACGAAAAGAATCCTTTTGTCCTTAAAAGAAATCAAGCTTATATTGGCGTCTTGATTGATGATTTGATTACAAAAGGTACGGAGGAGCCCTACAGAATGTTTACCTCCAGGGCAGAATACAGAACCCTACTGCGACAGGACAATGCTGACCTCCGACTAACGCCTGTTTCTTTTGATTTGGGATTGGCCAAAAAGGAGCGTTTGGAGGCGGTAGAGAAAAAAGCTTCCAAAACCGCTGAACTGGTTCATTTTTTCAAAACCCAAAGCTATTTACCGGACGAAGTGAACCCGATACTCCAAAAAAAGGCTTCGGCCACAGTAAAACAATCCGATAAACTCAGCAAAATTTTATCCCGACCGCGACTGAGCAGAAAAGACCTTGCGAACATCCCTTCAGTCAAAGCTTTTACAAAGGACCAAGAGATTTCGGATGAGGTATACGAGCAAGCCGAAATTCAGATCAAATACTCTGGCTACATCGAAAAGGAAATGGCCAATGCAGAAAAGCTCAACCGCTTGGATCATATTAAGATTCCTGACGATTTTGATTACGACATACTGGCTTCCCTTTCTCACGAGGCCAAAGAAAAATTGAATTATATTAAACCCACCAACCTATCACAGGCCTCAAGAATTAGCGGGATCAACCCCAGCGATATCAGTGTGCTTTTGGTTAAACTGGGGCGATAATTGTTCCACGTGGAACGTATGAGTAAGGCAAAAAAACACAAGATACTTCAGGCAAAGGATCATCTGGTCAGTGGAGAAAACTTTTCCATTTATTGGGACTCAACCCGCCAAAGGGCCTGGACTGGAGTGGAGCACTTGGACTCATTTGATGCCTATTATGAATCTTCGGACTATATCTCTCATCGCTCAAAAGCGGATTCACTCGTTTCACTATTGTACGTGTGGGCCAGAGGTTTAATGTTGATCTATAAATATGCGCTTCTCAAAAAACACCTTCAGCCCAATAGCCGCTTGTTGGACATTGGCTGTGGCACAGGTTCTTTTTTGAGCTTTATGAATAAAAAAGGATTTGATGTTTTTGGTGTTGAAAGCAATATTAAGGCAAGAAAAATTTGCCTTGAAAGAAACATAGGAGTCCAGTCAACGGAATCCGAATTGGCTCCAGCAAGCTTTGACACCATTTCCCTTTGGCACGTACTTGAACACCTCCCCCATCCGGAAAGCAGTTTGGCAACTTATCGAGCGCTCCTCAAACCCTCCGGTCTTTTGGTTGTTGCGGTTCCCAATTTTGAAAGTCACGATCGCATCCATTATCAACAAGACTGGGCAGCCTTGGATGTGCCAAGACATCTATGGCATTTTACCCCCAAAGGGTTAATCACTATGGCTGACGAATCCGGGTTTGATTTGCTTCAAAAAAGTGCATTAGGATTGGACGTTTTCTATATCTGTTATTTGTCCGAAAAACACAAAGGGAAATCATTCCCTTTCCTCAGGGGGATTCTTAAAGGCGCTTTGTTTTCTATCAAAGCCTTTTTTACCGGCAAGCATTCTTCTTGCGTTTATGTTTTTAGGAAACGGCTTCTTTAGCGTTCAAAAAACGGGTCATCTCCATGGCAAAGTGACTGAAAAGAATTTTAGGATTGGCATTGCGTTCCAAATGATAGGAGGTGTCCTCCAGCAACCTTACCATTGATAGTAAATTGGCACTGTGTACATATGGAGCAAATTTTCGAATATCGAAATCAGAATGTATTTTAAGATCGTATAGGGTCTCAGATTGGTAGGAAATCAGCATAGCTTGGCGGATAAATTCCAAGGCATAAACCAAAAAAGCTTTTTGTTGTTCTCGTTGAAGGTCAGCAATCTGATCTGCCCAGTGAATCAAATCAATAACAATGGCTTTATTTGCCCGTGCTCTAAATGCTGCTCTAAGACATTGAATCCAAAGTTTTTCAAAGTCAAGCGTGTGATCTGGTGTGTTGAGCTCGTCCAAAACTTTCCGCCAACTTCCTCTTCCCAGGGATACTGTCTGAGGTGTGGCCGTTGTAGCATTCAGTTTTTGAATTCCATTTTTGATATCTTCCGAAGTTAAGGGAATCAATTTTACTTCTTGACAACGAGAAACCAAGGTGGGCAACATTCCTTCTGTTTGATCACAAACCAGTAGAAAAAAACTGTTTTTTGGAGGCTCCTCCAAAAGCTTTAGTAATTTATTGGAAGCATTTTCGGACAATTTATCAGCACCGAAAAGCACCATAACTTTGTTGCCACCATTGTGGGCTTTGAGGTACATTTTGTGATGCATCTTGGCGACTTCCTCCACTCCAATCATGCCCTGTTTGTTTCCCGCTTCCAATTGACGAATCCAGTCTTGTGTGGATCCATAAGGATGGCGAACTACAAAATCATCCCATGTGGATTTGTAATCGTCCGAAACAGCTTTTGAGTTACCCGCCCCCTTGTTGACTACCGGATATACAAAATGTAAATCGGGATGTTCCAATAACTTTTGCGAAGGAATTCCGTTATTTTCTGCCTCTTCAAGCGCGCTGAAGCCATGCAATAAACCCAAAGCACTGTAAAGAGCCAAAGGGAGACCCCCAAAGCCTTTTGAGTCTATAAACAGTTGACAATGAGGCATTTGAGCCTCAGAAACCATCTTTTTTAATTGACGTTTCAGCGGTTCTTGTCCAACAATTTCACTTGAGTACATATTTTTTTTAATCCTAAAGAAGATAAAAATAATCAATCCATTTGGATTTCACTTTCTTCCCAAAAATTATGTTTTCAATCCGGCTAAAACCTTTTGCCCAACGGTTTAAAAAAAGTATTTTTGACAAAAATTTTAGCATGCGAACCTTAGCCAATCAAGACTTCTCCAACCGAAGAGCCGTCGTCAGAGTAGATTTTAATGTGCCCATCGACGATGAATTTCAGGTAACTGATTCTACCAGAATCACGGCCGCCAAAGAAACCATAGACTATATTCTCAACCAAGGAGGCAGTTGTGTCTTGATTTCTCACTTGGGCCGACCCAAGGGCAAAGACCCAAAACTTTCATTATCACACATCGTAAGCAAAGTAGAGGAGATTCTTCAAGTTCCTGTCACTTTCTTTGTCGATTGCATTGGTAGTGAGGCAGAACAAGCTACGGCCTCACTTGCACCCGGAAGCGTTATTCTGATGGAAAACCTGCGTTTCTATAAAGAAGAAACTGCGGGAGATTTGGATTTTGCCGAAGGTCTGTCAAAATTGGGGGATTGCTATGTCAACGATGCTTTTGGAACGGCGCACAGAGCACATGCCTCAACCACCATCATGGCCCAATTTTTTAAGGAAGATAAATTCTTTGGCAGGTTGCTCGAAAAAGAAGTCAACGCCATAGACAAAATCATGAAAACAGGAGAGAAACCTGTTCTTGCAATTCTGGGTGGTGCCAAGGTATCCTCCAAAATAACCATTATTGAGAACATGTTGGACAAAATTGATCACTTGATCATCGGCGGCGGGATGGTGTATACTTTTGCCAAAGCACAAGGAGGCAGTGTAGGTCGGTCGATTTGCGAGGATGACTATTGCCACTATGCGCTGGAGTTGCTCGAAAAAGCTAAATCCAAAGGGGTGGAAGTGCATCTTCCAACAGATGTAATCATTGCAGAAGATTTTTCAAACGATGCCAACCAAAAGGTTTGTAAAGTGGGTGAAATCCCTGACGAATGGGAAGGGTTGGATGCAGGTCCTGAAACCCTAAAAAACTTTGAGCAGATTGTGATGCAGTCCAAAACCATTCTTTGGAACGGGCCCCTTGGTGTCTTTGAGTTTGAAAACTTTTCAAATGGAACCATCAAACTGGGAGAGCACATAGCTAATAGCACTGCGGCAGGTGCTTTTTCTTTGGTAGGGGGCGGAGACTCTGTGGCAGCCGTTAAGCAGTTTGGTTTTGAGGATAAAATGAGTTATATTTCTACTGGTGGCGGAGCCATGTTAGAAAGTCTTGAAGGAAAGACATTGCCCGGGATTGCTGCCCTATTGGAATAAGCCTCAATATCATGAAAAAAGCAGTACTTTTTGTAATCATCATTATAATTACATCTTGTAAGGAACAAAAATCCAAACTGAGGTACTTACCCGATTCCAACGCCAGTATCAATCATTTGACCGTAGTGATGCCCGAAAAAAGTTGGGCAGGAGCCTTGGGAAACAAAACCCGCGCACTGTTGGAAACCCCCTACGAGGGCTTGCCTTTTAATGAGCCACAGTTTACACTAAAGTATTTACCTCCTAAGGTTTTTACGGGCTTTGCCAGGAACAGTCGAAGCATCTTATGGTTTGTAAGAGACACTCTTGCACGATTCCAACTTTCGGAGGATTTGATGGCCCAACCCCAGACGGTGGCAAAGGTAACAGGAGAGGACGATGATGTTCAAGCCTATTTTTTAGAGGAAAACATCGACCTCTTTAAAGCGGTTTTAACGGAAAAAGAACGCAAAGAAAAAAACAGAAGGATCAAAAAATCTCCCACCAAAGATCGAGACTTACAGCAGCGATTCAGTATATCATTGGTTTACCCCACAGCCTACAAGACGGTAAAGGACACGACCAATTTCATTTGGATCCAAAAAGAAATCCCAAAGGGACATATGAATTTGGTCGCCTACAGTCTTCCTCTTTCTGGCTTAAGGGGGAATGTTAAAAAACGCATCCCTGAAATCAGGGACTCTATAGGAAAAACCCATATCCCCGGCAGACTTAAAGGCTCCTATATGATCACCGAAAAAGCCTATCGTCCCTATTATTACAAGACCCAAAAGGAGGGAAGGTTAACTTATTTGACCAAAGGCACTTGGGAAGTCGCCAATGATTTTATGGCAGGACCCTTTGTCAATTATATGATAAAAGACACCTTAAGAAAGAGATGGATGGTGATTGAGGGCTTTGTTTTTGCGCCAGCTTCCAACAAAAGGGATCAGATGTTTGAACTCAATACCATATTAGACGCTGTAGCTTTTGAGTAGACTACTTTTTGTCTATTTTGGCATCAGATTTATCCTCGTCCTCTTTGGTTGCGTTTTTAAATTCTTTAATACCGCTTCCCAATCCCCTCATCAATTCAGGAATTTTTCTCCCGCCAAATAACAAAAGTACAACAACAACGATGAGAATGATTTGTGGTGCACCGATCATGCCTAAAGAGTAGATCATTGAATACATGGTTTCTAATTTTAATCAAATGTAAATAATTATTCGATGTAATCTAAATTTCTTTACTTGGGCTACAATTTATTTTTAAGGGGTAAACACTATCTTTGTCCTCAATGGCAGAAGATAAAAAAAAGAAACGTCTTTGGATTCAAAACTTGTTGAACCGCTATCGTATGGTGGTTATCAACGAAACCACCTTTGAGGAAAGGTTTTTCGTTAGAATTTCGCAGTTCAACATCATTGTATTGATCATACTTTTTGTCACTTTCATTACCATTGGGTCTTTTTTTTTGGTCGCCTACACTCCCTTAAAGGAGTTTATTCCAGGCTACACCAGTCTTTCGATCAGAAAAGAGGCCATCAGAAATACCTTTTTGCTGGACTCTCTCAGTGTCGAATTTCAAAAACAAGATCGATTTATTCAATCCATGAAAAGTGCTTTAACCGGAGAAATCGATTGGGAAGAAAACTCCTTGCTCATTGCTAAAGACCAGTTGCCTGAGCTCCTCAATTCTGACAATGCCATGACTGAGGCAGATTCTTTGTTGCGCTTGGAAGTCATACAAGAAGATAAATACAATGTAATTCCCAATGACTTGAGCAATGTGAAGTACCTACTTTATTCCCCAGCAGCTGGCCCGATTTCTCAGAAGTATGACGTCAACAAAAGGCATTTTGCCGTTGATATTGCATTGGAAGAGCATGCGCCAGTTATGGCAGTAGCCCATGGAACCGTTATTTTTGCGGAATGGACTGCCGAAACGGGTCACGTGATCATCATAAAACACGATTATGGCCTATTGTCGGTATACAAACACAATTCCTATTTGGAAAAATCACAGGGAGATTTGGTCAAAGCAGGAGAAGTAATTGCCAAGGCAGGTAATACCGGAAAATTATCCACGGGCTGGCACCTTCATTTTGAACTTTGGATGAATGGATATTCAGTAGACCCTACCGATTTTATTGAATTTTCCCAGGCTTTATGATCAAAAAAATTGGAGCGAAAATTCTCGCCAACTTCATTCATCAGAAAAACCAAAAGTGGATCAAAAATCCCCTTTCTGCCCAACAAAAGACATTTGATTATCTGATACAAAAAGCCAAATCAACCGATTTTGGACGTGACCACGGGTTTGATAAAATCAAGGATTATAAAGACTTTCAAGCTTCAGTTCCAATACGTGATTATGAGGGGCACAGGGTCTATGTGGACAAAATGTTGGAAGGAGCAACTTCTGTGTTGTGGCCTGGCAAACCACTTTATTATGCCAAAACAAGTGGTACTACTTCCGGTGCAAAATACATTCCCCTCACCAAAGAGTCTATGCCCACCCACATTACTGCTGCTCGGGACGCGCTGCTGAATTATATCCACGAAACAGGAAATACCGACTTTGTCAATGGCAAACAAATTTTTCTTCAGGGGAGTCCCACGCTCAACCAAAAAAACGGGAATATCATCGGCAGATTATCGGGGATCGTTGCCCACTATGTTCCCAAGTATTTGCAGAAAAACAGGATGCCTTCCTGGGAAACGAATTGCATAGAGGATTGGGAAACCAAGGTTGATGCCATTGTAAGGGAAACGTTGCCTGAAAATATGAGTTTGATTGCAGGGATTCCCTCTTGGGTACAAATGTATTTTGAGAAACTGATAGAACAGACGGATAGGCCCGTGGGGAAAACATTCCCCGACCTTTCACTGTTCGTCTATGGTGGGGTCAATTATGAGCCTTACCGCCCCATGTTCGAAAAACTCATCGGGAGGAAAGTAGACAGTGTTGAGCTCTTTCCCGCTTCCGAAGGGTTTTTTGCCTACCAAGACCAACAGGCTGATAAAGGGTTGCTGTTGTTGTTGAACAATGAAATTTTTTACGAATTTGTCAAAGCCGATGAGTTTGGGGAACAAAACCCCAAAAGGTATACTTTGGGCGAGGTCGAACTCGGGGTCAACTATGTTTTAATCCTTTCCACTTCGGCAGGTTTATGGGCCTATAACATAGGCGACACGGTTCGTTTTGTCTCATTGAAGCCCTACCGTTTGGTAGTGACAGGTAGAATCAAACACTTTATTTCTGCCTTTGGAGAACATGTCATTGGAAAAGAGGTTGAGACGGCGATGCAACAGGCTTGTCAAGACAGTCAGGTTCAAGTCAAAGAATTTACGGTTGCTCCACAAATTGATCCGGAGGAGGGGCTTCCTTATCACCAATGGTTTATCGAATTTGAAAATCCGCCCCAAAACGCAAAGGATTTCGCCCAAAAACTCGATCAATCCATGCAAGAACAAAATGTATACTATGAAGACCTCCTGAAGGGAAGTGTTTTGAGAACATTGGTCATCAGTGTTGTTGCTGATGGAGGTTTCCAACAATACATGAAAAGCATAGGAAAATTGGGAGGTCAAAACAAAGTTCCACGTTTGTCCAATGACAGAAAAATTGTCGATAAACTCCCTTTAAAATAACTTATGTACGCCAATAACGCCCATCAAAAGCGATTTCAAAAAACCCTTGTTTTTTTGAATCAAAATATTGATAAGGGATCGCACATCCTGGATTTGGGGGTTCAAAACCCAATGTCCGAATTAATGCAGGTTCAGGGCTACAAAGTGGAAAACACACTAGGGGAGGATTTGGACGAAGACCAAACCGTATTGATCAATTCCAAAGCAGAAGTGGTTACTGCGTTCGAAGTATTGGAGCACCTGCTTTCCCCCTATCAAGTTTTAAAAAGTATAAAGGCCAAAAAACTAGTGGTCAGCGTTCCGTTAAACCTATGGTTTTCAGGTGCTTATAGAAGTAAAACGGATATGAGAGACCGCCATTTTCACGAGTTTGAAGATTGGCAGTTCAATTGGCTTTTGGAGAAAACAGGCTGGAAAATTATGGCAAGCCAGAAATGGATCAATCCACCTGAATCATTTGGTGTTCGATCCTTGTTGAGGTATTTTACACCCAGGCACTATATTGTTTATGCCGAAAAAATCAACGCATAAACCTTGAAAATTTACATTGTCATACCGGCCCACAACGAGGAGGAGCACATTGCAAAAACCCTCGATTCGCTAGTCAATCAGCAGATGAAACCCGCTCAAGTGGTGGTGGTCAATGACAATTCTACTGATCGAACAGCAGAAATCGTCAATGATTTTACCCAACAACACTCTTGGATACAGCAGGTCTACAAAAAATCATCGGAGGAACACCTCCCCGGGGCAAAAATTGTAGAAGCTTTTTACAAAGGCTATGGGGTATTGGATGAGGATTATGACATCATCTGTAAATACGATGCAGACATGGTTTTTGAGTCAAATTACCTATTGAAGCTATCGCAGCATTTTAAAGAAAACAACCGATTGGGTATGGCAGCGGGGCAGTGCTATATTCAAAAGGATGATCAATGGGTTTTGGAAAACCTCAACAAAGACGACCACATTAGGGGATCGCTCAAAGCCTATCGAAAAGAATGTTTTTTGGAAACAGGTAAAATAGCAAAGTCCATTGGTTGGGATACGCTCGACGAGTTGATGGCTCAATATCATGGATGGGAGTTAAAAGTAGATCCCTCCCTTAAGGTAAAACACCTTAAACCTACAGGTTTTAACTACAGTCCCGGTGCTGCTCGGTTACAAGGGGTAGCTACCTATCGCATGAGGTTGGGTCTGATTTTGACCCTGATTATTGGGTTAAAACGGGCATGGGTCAAGCGGGAGGCAAGAATTTTTTTCAGCTATATCAAAGGGTTTTTGGAAGCCAAAAGAAAGGGCATTCCGTTTATTGTCGACCCAAAACAGGGGAAGTTTCTGAGAAACTTCAGATGGAAAGGGATTTTTCAAAGGTTTAAAACATAATAAGACACACTTAAGTATATTTGTTCCCGATGAAACCCTCTAAGATAAATTCCTCAACAAAAGGAAATGAATAAATATCAGCGAATTAACATAGACCTAAACGTGTGAAAAAATTGAACATACTGGTATTGGGCAGCGGAGGTAGAGAACACACCTTTTGTTGGAAACTTGCCCAAAGTAAAACGATCGATCAACTTTTTGTAGCACCCGGAAATGCCGGTACGGCTGCATTGGCCACCAACCTTGACATAGGGGTTAACGACTTCGAGGCTCTGAAAAATGCAGTCATTCAAAACAATATAGACCTTGTGGTGGTCGGCCCTGAAGATCCATTAGTCAATGGCATCCACGATTTCTTTCTCGACGACCCTCAATTGAAAAACATTCCCCTTATCGGGCCGCAAAAGCTGGGGGCTACACTAGAAGGAAGCAAAGAGTTTGCCAAGGCCTTTATGAGTCGACACAACATACCTACAGCTCAATACGGAAGCTTTACCCCCGAAAAAATAGAAGAAGGCTACGCCTTTTTGGAGCAAATGAAAGCTCCCTACGTACTTAAAGCAGATGGTTTAGCTGCAGGTAAAGGAGTGCTCATTATCAATGACTTAGAAACAGCCAAAAAGGAGCTTTCCAACATGCTTTTGGATCAAAAGTTTGGTAAGGCCTCTTCCAAGGTTGTCATCGAAGAATTTTTGAGTGGGATTGAGTTGTCCTGCTTTGTTTTAACCGATGGTTCAAACTATGTCACTTTTCCAATGGCCAAGGACTACAAACGTATTGGAGAGGGAGATACTGGTTTGAATACTGGAGGAATGGGAGCTGTATCCCCGGTTCCTTTTGCGGACGAAAAGTTTTGCAAGGCCATACAAGAAACCATTGTTAAACCTACCATTGACGGACTCAAAAAAGATAATATTCCCTATGTAGGTTTTGTATTTATAGGATTGATTCGTGTAGGAGATGCCCCCTATGTTATAGAGTATAATGTTAGAATGGGAGATCCAGAGACCCAAGTCGTTTTACCCAGAATAAAAAATGACATGGCAGAAATGCTACACGCCACAGCAATGGGTAAGCTGGATCAAGTCGAGCTTATCATCGAAGATCAAAGTGCTACCACCGTAGTAGCTGTTTCGGGTGGATATCCCGAGGACTACCAAAAAGGAAAAACAATAAAAGGCTTGCCATCTTCATCCAACAGCACCGTTTTTCAAGCGGGCACAACGCACCAAGATGGTGAAATATTGACCAATGGCGGGCGGGTATTAGCGGTCACCTCCTTGGGGGACAACCATAAAAATGCACTCTTAAAGTCCTACCAACTGTTGAATGAGATAAGCTTTGAGGGGATGTACTTTAGAAAAGATATCGGGTTTGATCTATAAAAATGAATGAGCAGAGGGGTCTTTGTTTTCCTCTCCACTTTTATCGAATTTTCGCAATTGTTTGATCCAATAAATGGCAGCAACAGATCCAATCGCTAGAAAAAGAAAACTCATTCCATTGGCCAACCACCAGCTAAAAGGTTCGAGTTGGGTCAGTAATTGATAGGGAAGAAACAACAGATTTTCAAACAAATTGGCAATGGCTTCGAAAAAATTTTTCATTAATGGTGCTTTAATTATATTGCAAAAGTAATAAAATTGGATATGATAGTAAAGATTTTCAAGACAATCGGTTCGAGAACATATCTTACTTCCATATTTCTTATTGTATCCACGGTCTTATTTTCTTCGGCTATAGATAAAAGAGGGGCCCCCCTCATTGATCAGTGGCCCTCCATACTGGGTAATGTCCTACTAATGGTCACTATTATTTCAATGATAACCCTTTTGGAAATTCAAATCAAAGGAAGGATATTCGATGGGATACACTTGATCGCTTTTCCCACAACTTTTCTCTTTTTCCCCACGCTTTTCGATCTGAAAATCATCCCTATTCTGCAGGTAATTCTATTGATCTACGGACGATATGTTTTTATTAAAACCCTTCATTCCAAAAACACAGAAAAGTGGATACTAGATTTATCCCTGATAATATCCATAGTGGTACAATTCAACTATTTTTTTTCGATATTTTATTTGATTCCCCTCATAATTCTTTTCCAAAGAGGATTAAATGACATCAAACATGTTTTGGCTTTAGTCCTGCCGGTTTTAATCATTCCTTTTACATTCAATAGCCTTTCGGTGATCTTGCCCACCGAAACTTTTGCTTTAATAAATCCTCCGGTTCAGACCCAACTGTTGAAAATCCATTTGCTATCCAATGGTGATTTAATCTGGTTGAGCAGCTTGCTCATATCTGCGGTGATTTGTGCCGTGCAGTTGCCAAGGGGTTATAGAAAATTTTCCTACCCTGAGCTTTTTTCAGGATTTCTTTATATGTCGTTTTGGCTAATCTTCAGCATTACTTACGGCCTATTAGGACTGCAAACCATTGATGATCGCTGGTTTATCAGTTTTGTTCCTGTAGCCTATTTTTTTGGCGGATTTCTCGAAAACATCAAATCGGATTCTTTAAAAAACATTTTTTTTACGGCATTAATTTTGGCCATTCTGATCTTCAAACTTTTCGATCATGGGATCATATCTTTAGAATTGCCTTTTTGAAACTGGAAGAATTGCCGATCAAATTGTATCTTCGCACCAATGAAAATCACAGACATGAGCCAACATTCTACCAGTCGACATTCCATTAAAATTTTCAAAGAGAGCATTGATAAATACCACCTGATAGATCAGGTGAATCAAGCTTTTGAAAACCCTTATCCAGCCGATTCATTAGAGCATTTACTCTATAGAAAAAACTGGATTGACACCGTTCAATGGCACTATGAAGACCTCATCAGAGACCCTGAGATCGACCCTGTTGAGGGCATGAAACTCAAAAGGTTAATCGACGCTTCCAACCAAGACAGAACGGATACGGTAGAATACATCGACAGTTTTTTTCTTAATCAGTTCAAAGACGTAGAGGTCCAAAAGGGAGCCACAATAAACTCGGAAAGCCCTGCATGGGCATTGGATCGTTTGTCCATTTTGGAATTGAAGATTTATCACATGGAAGAAGAAGCCAACCGAAAGGAAGCCGGTGAATCCCATCGTGAAAAATGTAACGCCAAGCTTCAAGTATTGCTCACCCAAAGAGAGGATTTAGGTTCCTCGATTGATGACCTCCTCAAAGACATCGCAAGCGGGTCAAAATACATGAAGGTTTACAAACAAATGAAAATGTACAATGACGAGGACACCAACCCCATTTTGTACAAGGACAAATCCTAGCCATTCATGAAAGATCCTCACCTGTTGTTGATTCGATTTTCCGCATTGGGAGACGTAGCCATGACAGTTCCGGTGATTCGTTGTCTTTATAAAACCTATCCGGGTCTCAAAATAACTTTTGTCAGCCGACCCTATGTCGCTCCACTTTTTCAGGAGTTTAAAAACTTTAATTTCTATCCCACAGATTTCAATGGTCGTCACAATGGGATCAAAGGCCTTTGGACTTTGTTCCAAGAACTCAAAACCATTCCTTTTTCTGCGGTTGCGGACTTGCACAGTGTTTTACGAACCCACCTGCTCTTTTTGTTTTTTGTACTGTATGGTTACAAAGTAAAGGCCATTGATAAAGGGCGATCAGAAAAAAAAGCACTTACGCGTCCGAAAAACAAAAAGTTTCAACCACTAACTCCCACGAGCTATCGCTATGCAGATGTTTTTCGAAAACTGGGTTTCCCCATTTCATTTGATCAACACGAGTTTACCGAAAAAAGAGACCTCCCCAAGTCTTTGTTAACATTATATCAGAGCAGTGAAAAAAAATGGATAGGGATTGCCCCTTATGCAGCTCATTCGGGAAAAACCTACCCTTTGGACTTGATGCAACAGGTCATTAATTTTTTGCAGAAAGATCATCAGATTTTTCTTTTTGGTGCCGGGAAAAATGAAGAAGAACGTCTAGAAGTGTGGCAAAAAGCCTACACAAATGTTTACAGCATTGTTGGAAAAATTAAGCTCAAAGAACAATTGGATCTTATGGCCTATTTGGACTTGATGATTTCTATGGATTCTGCCAATGGGCATATGGCCGCCAACGCCGGGACCAAGGTGCTTACCCTGTGGGGAATGACCCATCCTTTTTGTGGCTTTTCCCCTTTCAATCAACCCTTGGATCACGCCCTCACTTTGGACAGAAGCCAATATCCTTTGATTCCCACCTCTGTTTATGGAAATCGCATTCCTGAAGGCTATCAGGACGCTTTCAGATCCATGGATCCTAAAACGGTGATCGAAAAAGCCCTAGAACTGTTAAAGTCCTGATTCCTTAAACATCATCGTAATCTACCGCCAAATGACTACTGGTGGCATGTGCTTGACAGGTTAAAATCAATCCTTCTTCAATTTCTTCATCGGTTAGAATTTGATTGGTCGCCATTACTACCGTTCCCGATTTGATCCTTGCTATACAGCTAGAGCAAACACCACCTTGACAAGAGTAAGGAACATCCAGCTGATTTTGAAGGGCAGCATCCAACACACTTTTACCCGCAGTGTTTTGGATTTTATGTGTCAGTTCGTCATAGGTGATTTCTAACGAAGCCCCTTCGGCCTTGCCTTCGATCTCTTCTGTTTTGTTTGATGAGCTGAACAATTCAAACAGAACAGCTTCTTTTTCCACACCATTGGAATACAAAATATCCGATGCGGTTTCAATCATACTTTCAGGTCCACACAGGTAGAATTTATCCGCAGTGTCTCCTATGAGCTTTAAGGCACCATTGATTACATTGGCTTCAACCCGCCCAAAATGACTTCCTTCTACATTCGCTCGACTGAACACCCACTGTATGGAAAGACGACCATCAAAGGCTTTTTCTAAATCCTTTAACTCATTGTAAAACATACTGTCCTCGGGTGTTTTATTGCCATAAACCAAATGAAAACGATTCTCGGGATGATCCAAAAGTGATGTTTTTAGAATCGACATTATAGGAGTAATCCCACTTCCTGCAGCAAACCCGACCAGTGTTTGGGCTTGATCAGAGGACAAATATCGAAACCGACCATCGGGAGGGGCTACCATCATCAGGTCATCTTCATGCAACGATCGATTGGCATAGGTAGAAAAAACACCTTCTGGAACTTCTTTGATGCCCACCTGAAGCCCTTCGTCGATACCACTACAAATGGAATAGGAGCGTCTTACTAATTTTTCGTTTATCTTTGTTTCGAGAGTCAGGTATTGCCCCGCTTCAAATCGAAACCTTTCTTTTTCCGTCTCAGGAACCTCAAAAGAGATCAAGACTGCATTTGTAGTATTTTTGGTGATCTTTGAGATCACCAAAGGGTACATCTCTGGCATAGCGTTTTTTTTGCTTGTAAAGTTATTTTAAAAAAAAAGAATGACAATATTAAAATTTTGGCAACTGTCGATCAAGGCGTTTTTTAGAGCCCCTCAATGGGAAGTAGCCATTATCGCTAAAATTTTCTTGGGTTTATTTGCAGCCTATATGTTTGCCTCTATTTTGGTCATAGGGGTAGGTATTTATTACATTTTAGGACGAACATTTCCTGAACATTCGACCATAGACATTATCAATCAGGGGGTTTTCTTTATGTTTTTGATTGAATTCATTGGGCGTTTCTTTTTTCAGCAACCACCGACCACCCATGTTCAATCATGGATGCTGTTACCGATAAAAAAGAACAAAATCCTCAACGATATGTTGTTCCGTTCATTGTTGAACCCCTTTAACTATACTCCTTGGTTATTGTATTTTCCCATTGCGGTAGTGAGGGTTATCGAAGGCACTTCTTGGACGACATCACTAATCTGGTTTTTCCACCTTTTATGCATCACCTTGATCCTTAACTATTTGATTTTTTTGATCAATAAAAGCAATCGTTTTTTTATTTCGACTTTGGTATTGGTCATCCTGGGAATTAGTTTGGAGTTTTATACCGACTTTTCGTCTTATAAAATTTTTGCTACCGGATTGAATTGGTTGGAGCAAAACCCAATTTCATTATTAATCACAGCTGGTTTGCTGGTTTTGATTTACAGAATTACGTATCAATTTTTGAAGTCACGTTTTTATTTGGACATGGGTCTGGCCAAAAAATCTGAAAAAGTTCTTCGATTGGGTTTTGCTTTTTTGGGAGGTTATGGAAGGATAGGGGCTTTCTTAAAAAACGATTTGAGACTTCTTCTGCGCAACGCAAGGCCCAAACAGGTACTCCTCATTGCATTTATGTTCCTTTTTTACGGTCTACTCTTTTTTTCAATGGAGATGTATAGAAATAATTCGATCATATTGGTTTTTGCAGCCATCTTCATTACAGGAGGTTTTTCTTTCACTTATGGCCAACAAGTCCCCTCATGGGACAGTGAATATTACCCCTTGTTAATGACCCAAAACCTTACCTACAGGGAATACCTGGACTCCAAATGGTGGCTGATGTTCGGCTCGGTTGTCATCTCTTTGATCCTTTCTACTTTCTATTTGATTTTTGGGTGGAAAACTTATCTCTATGTTTTTACTGGAGCCATCTACAATCTTGGGGTAGGGTCATTAATCACCCTTTACTCCGGGGCATTCTTTAATGTTCCTGTCAAACTCAATGTCAAGGCCAAGGCCTTTACCAACACCAAGGCCTTCAGTTTGACGCAGTTGTTGTTTACATTTCCAAAACTGGGATTACCCATTTTGTTCTTTTTTATTCCCGATTTTTTTGTAGGTGGATATGCGGGTTGGATCACACTGATCGTAACCGGACTTCTGGGCGTTGTCTTGAGAAAGCTCGTCCTCAATCACATCGCTAAGATTTACCGCAACCGCAAATACAAAACCATTGAAGCATTCTCAAAAAATTAAGCTTATGATTAGCATTGAAAATCTCACCAAAACGTATGAAAATAAGGAAGTCCTAAACATTGATCAATTAAGCATCAAAAAAGGAGAAAGGTTTGGCCTGGTGGGCAATAACGGTGCCGGAAAAACAACCCTTTTTAATTTGATTTTGGATTTGGTCAAGCCCAATACCGGACAAGTACTTAACAACAATGTCCCTGTTCACCAAAGTGAAGACTGGAAAAAACATACTGCAGCCTTTATCGATGAAGGATTTTTAATCGGCTATCTCACACCCGAGGAATACTTTTATTTTGTTGGGGAGTTAAGGGGGCTCAATGAGTCTCAGGTGGACAGTTGGCTGGAGGAATTTGAAGTCTTTTTCAATGGTGAAGTCTTAGGCCAAAAAAAATACATTCGAAACCTTTCGAAAGGAAACCAAAAAAAGGTTGGTTTAGTGTCTGCTTTTTTGGGAAATCCCCAATGTGTGATATTGGATGAGCCTTTTGCTAATCTCGATCCCAGTTCCCAAATTCGATTTAAAGAAATTGTCAAAAAGCAAATTGAAAACCGCACCACTACTTTTTTGATTTCCAGTCATGATTTAAATCATGTTACTGAGGTTTGCGAAAGGATCGTTTTACTGGAAAAAGGATTGCCCATAAAAGATCTTACAACTGATTCGGACACCTTTACTCAATTGGAGTCCTATTTTAAGGTTTAGTTATACTAAATTAAATCTTTTAGAGTTATATAAATAAACGTTTTCCATTGAAAAAAGCAGTGCATTTTTTGGCGGCAGGAACAGGGATCATGCTTATTTTATGGGGCTGTTCTACCCAAAAAAACAAAATGCTCAACCGGGGATACCATTCCCTAAACACCCAATACAATGTACTTTTTAATGGAAAGGAAGCCTTCAAAGTGGGGCAATCCATTTTGGAGCAAGCCCACGATGACAACTTCTTCGAATTTTTACAGGTGGAGCCCATTGCCCTCAACGGGGAGCGCATGGACCAAACCACGATTGTGCCCGGTTTTGGTCGTGCTGAGGAAAAAGCCGTAAAAGCCATCCAAAAGCACTCCATGAACATCAATGGTATACAGCGCAACAATAAAATAGATGAAGCCTATTTACTTTTGGGCAAAGCCCGCTATTATGACCGACGTTTTTTCCCTGCCATGGAAGCCTTTAATTATTTATTGGAAAATTATGCTGATAGCAAAACCTATGTCGAAGGAAGAATATGGAGAGAAAAAACCAACATTAGATTGAGGAATAATGAGCTTGCGATAAAAAATCTCAGAAGTCTGGCCCGATCCATAACTCCAAGTAGTAAATTCCATAGCCCGGCCAACGCTGCCATATCCCAAGCCTTTATCAACATCAAACAACTGGATTCGGCGATTTACTACATCAGAAACGCTGCCCTGACTGCCAAAAACAACCGTGACAAAGGACGTTATTATTTCCTGTCCGGCCAGCTATACGAAAATCTCAAAAAACCTGATTCTGCCCTCTGGGCCTTTGAACAAGTCGTGGGACTCAAAAGAAAAACCCCCAGAAAATACTGGATCAATGCCCAGATCAAAAGACTACAAATCAGAAGTCGACGCGACAGCTTGGACCCCATGGAGTCCTATGAAAAACTCGCCAATAATTATGAAAACTACATTTTTGACCACTGGATCAATCGCGCCATAGGCATTCACTATTTTCAGCAACAGCAAGACAGCCTAGGAGAATACTACCTCGGTCAATCTTTAAAATCTGAAAATCTCGATTTACCCACCAAACAGGCCAATTACAGAGATCTGGCCAATTTCAATTTTGCCGGAGGCAATTACGTCCCTACAGGTGCCTATCTGGACAGTCTCCTCAACACATTGCCTGAAGAAACATTGATCAAAAGAAGGACACAAAGAGAAAGAGACAACCTTAACGCTGTAATCAAATACGAAAACATAGTACAAACCACAGACAGTCTGATCTATCTCAGCACACTGGACAAAGATGCTCAAATGGAGTACTTTCAAAAGTATATTGAAAAGAAAGAGGCCCAAGCAATGGCAAAAGTTACTTCAGAAGAAAAGGGAATCTTTCCCTTTTTTGGCAGAGGTGCTCAAGCCAACACCTTTTATTTTTACAACCCCAAGCTGGTGGTTCAAGGTCAACAAAAATTCCTCTCTACATGGGGAGACCGACCCAATACAGACAATTGGGCGATTGCATCGGCCATCAGTTCAATTCGTGAGGAATCTCGCGGAGTCAAAGAAGAAAAACAGACAAAAAACGAAACTTTTTTTGTTGAGAAACCTGAGAATTATGTGAATGCATTGCCCCAGACCAAAATAGAAATCGACAGCATCAAAAAGCTAAACCAGAATGCCTATCTACAGTTGGGGATGATTTATAAAGAGAGTTTTAAAAACTACCCTCTGGCACAAGACCGATTGGAACATTTGCTTCGGCTCAATCTACCGGGAGAGATCGCAGCCTCTGCACTTTATCATCTCTATAAAATTGATGAAAACGGATGGCCTCAAAAAGCAAAGCAATACTACAACCGTATAGTACAAAACCATCCGGATTCGCCCTACGCCAAAATTCTTACCAACCCGGACGAATTTGGCCAGTCGGATCTCCAAACCCCGGAAAACGTTTATGAGAGTTTGTTCAAAATCTATCAAAAAGGAGATTTTGATCAATTGGAAGAAAAAGCGAAATCTTTTCGAGTATTGCTCAGCGGGACTGCTGTTCAGCCAAAATTCGACCTGTTGATGGCCAATTTTCAGGGCCGTTTAAAAGGAAGACAGCAGTGGCAAAAAGAATTATTAAACATTTCACAAAAATATCCCGAATCCCCCGAGGCCATCAAAGCCCTTGAGATGATCGGGCAAATAAAAGGGACCGATTCCATTAAAAAAGACAACATAATATATCTCAATTACAAATGGATTTTTACTTTTAAAGTCAAGGACACAGCTTCTCTAAGAAAAATAAAAAACAAACTCCAAGATGCTTTGGAGGAAACCCCCGACTCAAGATGGTTTTTGTCTGAGGACCGATTCGATCAGAATCAAACCTATTTGGTTTTGCATGGAATTCGCAACAGAAGAAAGCTCAATGAGTGGAAAAAGAGGTTTGATGGGGCCGAGCAAGAATTCTCAAGTACAAATAATTTTGTAGTTTTATCGGCCGATTACAAAAAAATGTTTTTGGACAAAACACAATTTACCAATGAAAAACAACGAGATTAACGGCCACTACAGCCGAATAGAAAGTTCCACCAAAGTTAAGGGAGAAATTCTCTCTGAAGGAGATTTCAGAATTGATGGAACCCTCGAGGGATCAATTAAAACCAAAGGGAAAGTCGTAGTGGGCAAGGACGGTAGTGTAAAAGGAGCAGTGAGTTGCTCCAATGCTGATGTTGAAGGAAAAATCAACGGTAACCTATTCGTGTCCCAAACCCTTAGCCTCAGATCGACAAGCGTCATTGACGGTGATGTTGTGATTGGGAAATTGATCGTAGAGTCTGGTGCCACCTTCAACGCCACCTGCTCCATGAACAAAGAGGGTAAAAAAGCAGACTTTAAGCTGGTTAAAAAACCCGACGAAACCCATGAAAAAACAGCCTAGAAATTGGCTGATCTTTTCCGGACTTGCTTTTCAAATCGCTACAGTCATGTATATTATGATTTATTTGGGAGGCTGGATACAAGAAAAATGGGACATTACATCCAAATGGCCTAGCCTGGTCACCTCATCCATAGGGTTGGTTTTGGTACTGCTCATCATCATTAAACAAGGCAATAGAAGCTGAATCGGTGATTTCTACTTTACTCAAGTTTTCCGTTAAACTCTTTTTGTTGATGACCGGCCTGTTTTGGCTTCACACTTTTGCAATCAATCTGTTGGGATTTTCTGTTCAAGACGGGCTTTTAAAGGCTTGTTATCTCTTCAATACACTGATTGCACTGGTTTTTTTCTTCTTGCTTGTTTTTGTTTCAAAACACGACCCCACAATTTTGGGATGGGTTTTTCTATTCACCAGTGGGATAAAGTTTTTACTTTTTTTCGCATTGATATTCCCCGGTTTTAAAGCCATTGGGCTGTCACCCCAGCAAGAGTTTTTAACTTTTTTCATTCCTTATACCGCTGCCATGAGCCTTGAAATACATCAATTGATAAATATTTTAAATCAGGAGAAATAGCCATTTATTCAAACCCAAAAAATAAATTTTAAAACTATTTTATTTAAAAGCCGAAAGACTTACATTTGCAGCTCAATTAAACGATTAGTTTAGTGCTTATTATGCCGAAGGGACTGTACCTATACTTAGCAGCTTTTTTACTGATTTCATTCAGTACGCTAAGCGCAAAAGAATCTAACACCAAGGAAGATGAATCAACGGGTGACCTCAAGTCTGAGATAAAGGCATACATACTCCACCATTTACAAGACTCTCACGACTTCAATCTCCTTTCCTACAAAGACAAAACAACCAACGAAAAGGTCTATATTGGAATGCCATTACCGGTCATATTATGGGATGACGGTCTAAAAATGTTTTCTTCTTCCAAGCTCAAGCACGGGAAAAATGTAGTTCTAAAGGGAGACAATTACTATAAACTCTATCACGGTAAAATATACAGAACCGATGCCCAGGGAACGATCACCTATGACGATCACCACCACCCCACCAATGTTAAGCCGATCGATTTTTCGATTACCAAAAACGTGATTTCAATATTGTTAACCGCACTGTTGATGTTTGTATTGTTCAGAGGGCTGGCACAATCCTATCAAAAAAACGGCATGATCGCTAAAGGTGTGGGACGGTTTTTTGAGCCCATTGTCCTTTATGTTAGAGACGAAATAGCCATCCCTAACATAGGCGAAAAACACCACAGAAGGTTTATGGGCTATTTATTGACCCTTTTCTTTTTTATCTGGTTTCTTAACCTTTTGGGATTAACCCCTCTGGGGATTAACGTAACCGGAAACATTGCTATCACCTTTTGTTTGGCACTGATCACCTTTGTCATCACGACCTTGGTAGGAAAGAAATATTATTGGAAGCACATCTTTTGGATGCCCGGTGTGCCATGGCCCATGAAAATCATTTTGGCACCCATAGAACTTTTAGGGTTGATCATCAAACCCTTTTCATTAATGATTCGTTTGTATGCCAACATATCGGCAGGACATATCGTATTGATGAGTTTGATCGCCCTTATTTTTATATTTAAAAACTGGATTGGATCCAGCCTGTCATTTGTATTGGCTTTTTCCATCTCCATCATCGAAATATTGGTAGCCCTATTACAGGCCTACATCTTTACGGTATTGTCAGCCTTGTATTTTGGCTTTGCCGTTGAGGAACACGATGAAAACGACGATCATTAATTAAGTATGTATAATTTAAATCAATAATAATTATGGAAATTCCAGCAATAGTAGGAGCAGGTTTAGTAGTAATTGGAGTAGGGATCGGTATTGGATCCATCGGAAGAGGTGCCATGGAGGCCATCGGACGTCAACCAGATGCTACTGGAAAAATTCAAACAGTAATGCTTATCGCAGCGGCCCTTGTCGAAGGAATCGGTTTTGCCGCATTGTTTGCAGTTTAACAAGCATTGTTTATCAACCCACTCATTGGGTTAAAATTTTTTAAGGATGGAAAAATTAATCAATGAATTCTCATTTGGTCTGTTTTTTTGGCAGTCATTCATTTTTATTGGTCTGATCTTACTTTTGAGGAAGTTTGCTTGGAAACCCATTTTGGATGCTGTCAACGAAAGAGAGACTTCTATCAAAGACGCCATGAATGCAGCCGAAGAGGCTAAAAAAGAAATGGCTTCCATACAAGAAGACAACCAAAAAGTTCTAAAAGAAGCCCGAGCCGAGCGCGAAGCCCTATTAAAGGAAGCCCGCTCCAACGGTGCCGATATTGTTGCCCAAGCCAAAGCCGAGGCCAAAGCTGAAGCCGATAAAATCATCGCTCAGGCACAAGAATCCATTCAAAACGAAAAACGCGCAGCACTCACTGAACTCAAAAATCAAGTAGCGCAAATTTCATTGGACATAGCCGAAAAGGTTATTGATTCCGAATTGGAAAGTAAAGACAAACAGTCCAAATTGGTCAACCAACTCATCAAAGACGCTTCTTTATAATCAGAATATGAAAGCAGGGAGAGCTTCGATCCGATACGCAAAAGCACTTTTGGAATTCGCCATCGAAAACCAAAAGGAAAAATCCGTTGTTGAAGAAATGCAAAACATCCTTTCCCTTGTGGAAAGTAGCCCTCAGTTGGACGAAGCATTGAACAGTCCTGTTTTGCCTGGCTCTCAAAAAAGAAAGATCATTGACGAAGTCTTTCCCAAAGCATCTAAAATTGTTCAAAGCCTTTTTGATCTGTTATCACAAAACGGTCGGGAAGGAATTCTTGGGGGAATAGCCTATCATTACATCGAATTGTTTGACAAAAACCAAGGGAAAGTTGCCGCAACGGTCACTACCGCAGTTCCCCTCACCAAAGATCTGGAAAAAGAGGTACTCATAAAAGCCGCTGCTTTGACCCCTTTGAAAATAGAACTCAAAAACATCGTAGATCCCACCATCAAAGGAGGATTCATTCTTAGGGTTGGAGATTTACAATACAACGCCAGCATAGCGGACCGCTTGGAAGCGTTAAAAAGAGAATTGATTACATCCTAATACTGAAAAAAAGAAAAAATGGCAGACGTTAAGCCCGCTGAAGTTTCAGCAATATTAAAAAATCAATTGGCAGGATTTGAAGCCACTGCCTCCTTAGACGAAGTGGGAACCGTACTCGAAGTAGGAGACGGGATTGCCAGAGTATACGGACTTACCCATGCCGAATACGGCGAACTGGTTACCTTCGAGAACGGAATGGACGGAATGGTTTTGAACCTTGAAGAAGACAATGTTGGGGTAGTACTCTTGGGACCCTCCAAAGAAATCAAAGAAGGGAACACCGTTAAGCGTACCAAAAAAATTGCCTCCATCAACGTAGGTGAAGGCATCGTAGGACGTGTGGTCGACACCTTGGGAACACCCATAGACGGAAAAGGACCCATTGAGGGCGAAACCTTTCAAATGCCTTTAGAGCGAAAAGCTCCCGGGGTAATTTTCAGACAACCCGTAAACGAGCCCCTTCAAACAGGAGTTAAGTCTATTGACGCCATGATCCCTGTGGGTAGAGGTCAAAGAGAATTGGTGATTGGTGATCGCCAAACCGGAAAAACCACGGTTTGTATCGATACCATCCTCAATCAAAAAGAATTTTTCGATGCCGGCGAACCGGTATACTGCATCTATGTTGCTGTAGGGCAAAAAGCATCTACTGTAGCAGGGATTGCCAAAATATTAGAAGATAAAGGTGCTTTGGCTTACACCACCATTGTAGCTGCCAATGCCTCCGACCCTGCTCCCATGCAGGTATACGCTCCTTTTGCCGGAGCTGCCATTGGAGAGTATTTTAGAGACACGGGTCGTCCTGCATTGATCATCTATGATGACCTGTCCAAACAAGCAGTTGCTTACCGTGAGGTATCCCTTTTGCTTCGTCGTCCTCCGGGGCGTGAGGCCTATCCCGGGGATGTATTCTACCTTCACTCCAGATTGCTGGAACGTGCCGCAAAAGTCATTGCCGATGACGATATCGCCAAAGGCATGAACGACCTGCCCGAGTCCCTTAAAGACAAAGTAAAAGGAGGAGGTTCACTGACGGCTCTGCCCATTATTGAAACCCAAGCGGGAGACGTTTCCGCCTATATTCCAACCAACGTAATTTCGATTACTGATGGACAAATATTTTTAGAGTCTGATCTCTTCAACTCTGGGGTTCGACCTGCGATCAACGTGGGAATCTCCGTATCCAGGGTAGGGGGATCGGCACAGATCAAGTCCATGAAAAAAGTAGCGGGTACGCTCAAACTTGACCAAGCCCAGTTCCGTGAGCTGGAAGCCTTTGCCAAGTTTGGTTCTGACCTTGATGCTGCTACGCTCAATGTGATTGAAAAAGGACGACGAAACGTTGAAATCCTCAAACAAGCCCAAAATGACCCTTATACCGTAGAAGAGCAAGTTGCCATCATCTATGCCGGGTCAAAAAACTTGTTGAGAAATGTTCCTGTGGAAAAGGTCAAAGAATTCGAAACCGCCTTTTTAACCACCCTTAAAAAGAAACACAAAAAGGCTTTGGCAGAACTTAAGTCAGGAAAGTTGACCGACAATGCGCTCGACACCCTCAATGCCGTAGCACAAGAAACCTCCAAAGCGTTTGAATAGATGGCCAATCTAAAAGAAATACGGAATCGTATTGCCTCGGTCTCTTCGACCATGCAAATCACCAGTGCCATGAAAATGGTATCGGCCGCCAAGTTGAAGAAAGCCCAGGACGCCATTACTGCCATGCGGCCCTATGCCAACAAGTTGACCGAGCTCATTCAAAATCTCTCTGGAAGCCTGGACGGGGAGGGGCAAAACCCCTATACTGCCCAGCGTGTTGAGGAAAAAATACTCATCATCGCCATCACTTCCAACAGAGGATTGTGTGGAGCTTTTAATACCAATATTATTAAAGAAACCCTCCGACTGGCCAAGGAAGATTATGCTGGTAAAACCGTTGAAGTCATGGGAATTGGCAAAAAAGGAGGGGACATCCTCTCCAAAACCCTACCCATCAACAGCCGTCACGATGCCATTTATGACGATCTGAATTTTGGCAACACTGCCGAAGTTGCCCTAGAGGCGATGGATGCTTTTGCCGAAGCCCAATACGACAAAGTTTTGGTGGTTTACAACCGTTTTAAAAATGCGGCCACACAGATCGTAACGACTGAACAATTCCTCCCCATAGTGGCCGAGGAAGACGCTGTAAAACAATCATCTGCCGATTACATCTATGAGCCCTCTCAGTCGGCCATTATTGACGAATTGTTGCCCAAGTCACTCAAAATGCAACTCTTCAAAGCCGTAAGAGATTCCTTTGCCAGTGAACACGGAGCCCGTATGACTGCCATGCACAAGGCTACCGACAATGCTACCGAACTGAGGGATCAACTCAAACTCACCTATAACAAAGCAAGACAAGCTGCCATCACCAATGAAATTCTCGAAATTGTGGGCGGGGCAGAGGCTTTGAACAATTAGGAAAACCCTAGCGGCCCTCATTTGTTTTATTAACTAAAACGGATTTTACCTTATAAATTCAAATTTTCACTATTTTTAGTTATCCCAATAGCTAAAAGTCAATGCTTCCATCATCCCAAAATCGCATCCGTTCCATAGACATTCTTCGTGGTTTTGATATGTTGATGATCGTCTTGGCAGACCAATTTTTTTCAAAATTAAACAAAGGGGTAGGGTCAGATTTTACTGCGGCCATAGCGCGCCAGTTTTCCCATCCCGAATGGTTGGGGTTTAGACTTTACGACATCATCATGCCCCTGTTTCTCTTTGTAGTGGGAGCAGTAATTCCCTTTTCGGTTTCAAAATACACACAAAACGCCGCTAACAAAAAACCCCTATTCTTAAAACTGACCAGGAGATTTTTTATCCTTTTTGTGCTGGGTTGGATCGTTCAGGGCAACCTATTGGATTTCGATCTCTCAAAATTTAAAATATTCAATAACACCTTGCAAGCCATTGCGGTGGGATATGTTTTTACTACCATCTCCTATGTTTATCTAAAACCTACCCAAAGGTATTTTCTTTTTGCGTCTTGTTTGTTGATATATGCCCTGCTATTGACCTTGCCCATTATCCCGGATACAGGCCGGAGTACCCTTATTCCTGATGCCAACTTTGCCCTCTATGTCGATCAGTTGATTTTTGGTCCTTTTGACGATGGCAAACAATATACCTGGTTTTTATCCAGTCTGGGATTTACCGCCACCACCTTATCCGGACTGTTTGCCGGTGAACTGATCAAAATCCAAAAAGATAAAGTAAAGGTCGTCAAAACCCTACTGATTTATGGAGCCATTGCACTTGGCTTGGGACTTCTGGGAAACATTTGGCATCCTGTTGTAAAGAAAATCTGGTCCTCCACTTTTGTTTTGGTTTCCTCCGGAGTATGTTATTTCCTTATGGCTGCTTTTTATTGGATCATTGACGTAAAACAGAAATTCAAATGGGCCTTTTTTCTTAAAGTAATAGGGATGAATGCCATCACTGCCTATGTGATAACTCATGTTTTGCCTTTTCCCAAAATCGCAGGCTTTATCCTCTATGGTTTAGCCCCTTATACTGGAAACTATTACGAATTGGTCACTGTGATTGGAGGGTTTGCGCTACTTTATCTATTACTTAGGTATATGTATAAAAACAAAACTTTTATCAAGGTTTAAATCAATATCTGAACGATGATCTCTTTACACAATTGTTTACCTGCAACACTGCTGAAATTGTATATGAAACACTTAAAATCAGGGCTTAAAATCAGACTTGCTTTAACAATAAGCCTCTTTTGCTTTGGAGTAAGCCCTGCCCAGGAACTTGATTTTATAGATCTTTTCCCCCAAAGGGAAGGCATTGCCTGCTATAGAATCCCCTCCATTGTTACGGCACCCAATGGAGACCTCATCACGGCCATAGACGAAAGAGTTCCCTCCTGCGCTGACTTGCGAGACAACAAGAACATCAACCTGATCATCAGAAGAAGTACCGACAACGGCAAAAGCTGGACCCCCATCCAAAGGGTGGTAGATTACCCCCGGGGTCAATCGGTCTCTGACCCCTCCATGATCGTTGATCGGGTCACCAATACCATCTTTATGTTCTTTAACTATATGGACTTAGAGCATGAACCACAAATTTATTATCTGAAGTACATCAAAAGCCAAGATAACGGGAAAAGCTGGTCGCCCCCCGTGGACATTACCACACAAATATCCAAACCCCAATGGCACAAAGACTTTAAGTTCATCACTTCCGGAAGAGGGATTCAAACCCGTAAGGGAACCCTACTCCATACCTTGGTCAATCTCGATCACGGGCTTCATCTTTTTAAGAGCGATAACCATGGGGAGAACTGGCAACTGGTGGATACCCCTCTTATTCCCGGGGACGAATCCAAAGTCGTTGAACTCAGCGATGGCAGTTGGATGGTCAACTCTAGGCTCAACAGAAAGGGATACCGACAAACCTTTACCTCCACTGATGAAGGCAAAACATGGGCCTCCCGTCCCGACCAAAGCCTTGTTGACCCCGGTTGCAATGCCGGGATCATCCGCTACAGTCCAAAAAAACCAACGTCTAAAAAGGGAATTTTACTATTTGTCAATGCCAAGCACAAAACAGATAGGAAAAATCTTACTCTTAAAATCAGTACAGATAATGGGAAAAGCTGGTCTGCGGAGAAAACCATTTATGAAGGCCCGTCTGCCTATGCCGCCATCACACGGCTTGAAAATGCTGACCTAGGGATTGTTTTCGAAAAAGACAATTACACACAAAACACTTTTGTCAGAATTTCGCAACAAGAGATCCAGGCCCTAATTGATTGAAACTTTATAATTTCGGCCGAACAATAGTTTCTGCTGCCTTACTGAGGTCAGTGGACAAACTCCCCATCACATGTCCATTAAACTTTGGAAATATAAAATCAATTTATTTAAAAACCCTACGGTAAAAAAAAATTTATCCTCTTTGCCATAGCAGAGGTTATATTGGTGATGTTAGGTATCCTGCTTGCCTTGGAGGTGGACAACTGGAAAGAATCTAAAAGGATGATTAGTTTAGAAAAAACCATGCAAACAGGCCTCCATGCCGATCTCAATCAAAACCTAAGCAAGATTCAATCCATTATTCGAAGGGACTCCCTAAGAATTACAGGGAATCAAAAGATCATTGCCCTTTTAAAAGATTCCCACTCCACTTATCACAGTCAGTATGATACCCTATTGGGAAAAATCTTGGAGTACGATGTTTTCTTCAGTCAAAGATTGACCTACGAAAGCATCGACAATAATGGAATAATGGTGATCAGAAATGCCCAACTCCGAACCAAAATCGCTTACCTCTATGATTACATTCTCAATGAATTGGAGCAACAAGGCAACATTAGTAAACAACTATTGGCGACTCAATCAGAACCCGTACTTACCCGTTATCTGGAAACCGGAAAAAACGTAGGTTCAAGATTTCCCAACGACTTTCAACGTCTTAAAAAAGAACAAGAATTCATGAATCATCTCACCAATGCAGCAGCCCATCAGCGGATGTTCATAAAATATTTTAAAGGCAGCATACCCGAAATCAAAAGTGTTATGCAGGAGATTAAAAAAGAATTGAGTTCCATCAAGAATTGAGGATTTTATTGATATAATCTATACAGGCATTGAAAAAAAGAACAATTTTCATAAAAAAACCTTAAGTCAGTGGAGAGAGCGCAAGGTTTCAGGGTGCTTTTTGTATTTTTACATAAACAAAAAAAATGGTTGAGATTCCCGTTCTCTTTTCCGGCAAGGGAGAATTGCCTCATTATGCGACTCCACTTTCTGCAGGTATGGATCTACGTGCCCATATCGAAGCCCCCATTACCTTAAAGACTTTGGAGCGAAAAATCATACCGACGGGATTGTCCATTGCGCTACCGGAGGGCTACGAAGCCCAAGTTCGCCCGCGAAGTGGCCTGGCGGCCAAACACGGCATTAGCGTTCTCAATGCTCCCGGAACCATTGATGCGGATTACCGTGGAGACATAGGGGTCATTTTGGTCAATCTTTCCCAAGAAGACTTTACCATCGCCCCACAGGACAGAATTGCTCAATTGGTCATCGCCCAATACAGTCAGGTGGAGTGGCAAATTGTGGAGGCCTTACCCGATTCCGAAAGAGGAAGCGGAGGCTTTGGCAGTACCGGAAAAAAATAGCTTAAACAAGTTCATTAATTAATAATATATAAAACATTGAAAATCATTGTCCCCATGGCGGGTAGAGGATCTAGATTAAGACCCCATAGCCTTACGGTTCCCAAGCCCATGTTGCCCGTTGCCGGATCGCCCATAGTGGCCCAATTGGTCAACGAAATTGCCCGAGTTGTTGACCAGCCCATAGAGGAGGTAGCCTATATTCTCGGGGATCCTGCTTTTTTTGGCCCCACCATAGAGGAGGAACTCAAACAAGTAGCAAAGGATTTAGGCGCCAAAGCCACCATTTACCGACAATTGGAACCCCTAGGTACCGGACATGCCGTAATGTGTGCCGCCGATTCCCTATCGGGGCCTATTATCGTCGCCTATGCCGATACGCTTATCCGTACCGACTTATCTCTTGATCCTACTGTAGATGGAATGATATGGGTCAAAAAAGTAGAAAATCCCAAAGCCTATGGCGTTGTTAAAATGAATGATGCCAATCACATTACCGCCTTGGTTGAAAAGCCAGAGGAATTTGTGTCTGATTTGGCAGTTATAGGCATTTATTATTTCAAAGAAGGGGAAACCATTAAGGCCGAATTGGAAAAAACCATGATTCAGGCAAGAGCCGAAGGGGAGGAGTTTCTTTTGAATGAAGGCATATTGGCCATGATGGAAAAAGGAGCTGTCTTTACCCCAGGAACTGTCAAAGAGTGGATGGACTGTGGCAATCCTAAAATTACCCTCCAAACCAACACCAAAATGTTGGACATACTTACGGCCGAAGGCAATAAACTGGTTGCTGAGGATGTTATAATAGAGAACAGCGAGATCATCCCCCCCTGTTATATCGGGTCGGGAGTAGTATTAAAAAACAGTACAGTGGGTCCTCATACCGCCATGGGGGAAGGGACCCAAATTGAAAACAGTACCATCAGCAATAGTTTGATACAAAAACATTCTCTCATCCAAAACGCTCAGCTCGAAGGGGCGATGATCGGTAATCATGTCAAATACGACGGGACATTTAGTTTTGTATCCATTGGTGATTATTCAGAATTATCATAGCCATGAAACACAACCGCAATCATTCTCATTTTATTTCTCTCCTCTTACTGGGATGGTTATTGGTGTTTGCGGCTTGTAAATCCCCTGTTGTCCCTTCCAGCAGGACCCCAATTAAAGACATTGGAATCAAGGAATTGACCAAGTCCATTGCCAAAAATCAATTGGATTACAAGAAATTCCGATCGCGGGTAAAAACGACCTACGACAATGGCAAACGCAAACAACAGGTCATCATCAATTTGCGGATGGAAAAATCCAAATCCATATGGATGAGCGCCAGTATGATCGTTCCCATTGCCAAACTATTGGTAACCCCCGAGAGGGTTTCTTTTTATGAAAAATTTCAAAAAACCTTTTTTGAGGGAGACGTGTCTTTTATCAACCAACAATTCGACACCAGTTTTGAATTTAAAGACCTACAAAACCTTTTGATGGGCCTTCCCCTGACCAACATCAATCGAGGTCGTTGGGAAAGCATTTCGCATCCCAAATATTATATTTTGACTCCCAAATCCGACAAATTGCGGTTCCGACCTACCTTCTTTTTTGACCCCAATAATTTTTTGCTCCTCGAACAGCGTTTTATGGTCCAGGGTACCCAGCAGTCTTTGACCATCAAATACCTCAACCACCAAAAATTGGAAGGAGAGTTTGTTCCCGGAGAGGTTCAAATTTCGCTTTTTGACGGTTCGGCATTAACGAGAATCAAATTGGAGTATACCCGTGCCGACTTTCCCAATCAATTGAGCATTCCCTTTGACATTCCTGCAGGTTACCAACCAATAGAAATGTAATGGATCGCATGCGGCAGCACTGTTTGGTCTTTTTTCTCTTTCTGGCATCGTTAGGGATGGCACAATCCAATGCGGCCCGCCAAAAAACCTTGGAAAACCAAAAAAAGCGGCTACAAGAAGAGATCAAACAAATCAACAGCCTGCTTTTTAAAAACACCAGAAAAGAAAAGTCCTTGCTCTCCCAAGTTGAGGATCTCAACGTCAAAATATCCGTTAGAAGTGATCTGGTCAGGGTCAACAACCAACAGGCCAATCTTTTGACTCAACAAATCAATGTCAATCAAAGAAACATTACCGACCTGAGGAAAGATCTGGAAACCCTTAAGAAAGACTATGCCGAAATGATTCAAAAATCCTACAAAAGCAAATCTTCCCAAAACCGATTGATGTTTTTGTTTTCTTCCGAGGATTTTTTACAGGCCTACAAGCGGGTTCAATACATGAAACAGTATGCCAACTTCAGAAAAAAACAGGGAGAGGAGATCGCAGAAAAAACCACCACCCTTCAGTCCCTTAACAAAACCTTATTAGAGCAAAAAGCCCAAAAGGATGCTTTGGTAATAGAGAATCGAAAGGCACAACAGCAATTGCAGCAGGAACGCAAATCACAGCAAAGACTGATCCGTGGACTAAAGAACAAATCACGGTCTTTGGCGGGAGAAATCAAACAAAAGCAACGCAAAGCGGCAGCGATTGATCGTGAAATTGAACGTTTGATTCGCGAAGCCATTGCTGCTTCCAACAGGGCAGCGGGGAAAAAATCCAAAAACGCCTTTGCGCTGACCCCGGAGGCGAAGTTATTGGCTGCCAATTTTGTTGCCAACAAGGGCAAACTGCCCTGGCCCGTAGAAAAAGGGATCGTGATCCAGCGTTTTGGTACCCAACCCCATCCGGTGGTTAAGACCACCATGATCAAAAGCAATGGGGTCACCATTGCCACCTCGCCCAAATCAGAAGCACGGGCGGTGTTTGAAGGGCAGGTCATGACCATACTCAGCTTTAAAGGCAGTAATCCCACCATACTGATCAAGCATGGGAATTTTATCACCACCTACAAAAACATGGGCAAGGTCTATGTCAAAAAAGGCGATAGGGTCAGGGCAAAACAGCCCATAGGGCAGATCTTCACCCATCCTCAGACGGGCAAAACGACCCTGCAATTCAGCGTGTTTAACGAATTAAAACCCCAAAATCCAAAAAGCTGGATCTACAGGATGTAGTTTAGTTCTCTTCCAAGTACCAGGCTTCCTCTTTGAGGGCGAATCGGATGTAATTGTGCAAGTTCAAAGCTTCGCGCTTAGAAGCAAATCGTCCGTAGGCTACACGATGAAGTCCTTCCGGATTGACTTCGGTAAAAGCTGCATCAAAACCTTCGGCTTGCAATTGCGCCAATTTTTTTTCGGCATTTTCCATAGACCGATAGGATCCGGCGATCACACTGAAATATGTTTGTGCCAGCGGAGCGTCTTCGATCACCTCGGGATTGGCCTCCAGTGTCAGATCCATTTCTGATAACGCACCCAAGTCAAAAGTCGCTTTTTGAACGTTGCTTTTGATTTTCTTTTGTGCCATTTCAGTGGCCTTGGCTTTTTCATCGGCAATGTATTGATTGCCGAAATAATAGACCGCCCCAATAAGGGAAATTCCAATTACCCCGATAATGGCATATCGCATGATCGGAGAGCGTTTGTTTTCGTTTTCTGCCGGGGTAAATATCAAGTCGTCTTTGTTTTCGTTTTCCATGATGGTAATGGGTTTAGGTTTTTCTGTTACAATGGGAGGGGTAAAAATTGATTTTCTTATAAAGCTACTGAGTCCATAGGAGTTCAGGTCAAAATTAATTGATCCAAATGGAGAAAAATTAATTTTCTTTTGTGGGTTGAGGCGCATTTCCCCTATGCCCGCAAAAGTCAAATGCTGGGTCTGCAGCCTTTGTTTCCAAACGATCACCTCTTTTTCAATTTTTCTCAAGGCTTGTTCATAGGAAACATTTTCTTTTTGAGCCATGTACTGAGCCAGAATACCGTCGTTGCTTTTCAGCAGATGGTTAAAACTCACTTCTTTCCTTGGAGGAGTAAAAACTCCGGTATCCGGTTGGATCAATACATTGATCGTCCGGGTGAGAAAAGCACCAAAATTGGGAACTGTAACACACTCATGTCGGTATAGTAGCTCTTTGATGTACTGTTGCAACTGCATTTTCAAATATAACAATATTTATTCCCTAAAATGATAACGATGAATATTGATGATAGTATATTTGAAGGCACCAAATTTTATATTTTCTTTAATGAATCGCCTGCAAGCCTGTCTTTTTCTGCGTTTTATGCCCGGTTTTGGAAACATCCGAGCCAGGAAATTATGGGAGTTTTCGGGCAGTCCCGAGTCCATTTTCGAGCGATCACCCGAGGATTTCCAAACCCTGGAGGGCATAGGCACTGTCCATATTCAATTGATCAAAGGCTGGAAAAAATATTCTGATCGCGTATATAAGGCAGAAGAAAACCTTCATAAAAACAACATCAAAACCTTGTTTTTGGGTGATCCCGCCTATCCCAAAACACTTACTTTTTGTCCCGATGCACCCTTGGTTTTGTTTTACAAGGGAAACCTCAATTTTGGTCAGCGTAAGCTCGTCAGCATCGTTGGTACCCGATCCGGCGATCTCCATGGGGAAAAGATTTGTCGTGAATTGGTCGCTGGCCTGCGGGAGTTTGATCCGATTATCGTCTCGGGTTTTGCGCGGGGCATCGATATCATTGCCCACGATCAAGCCCTTAAATCCAATTTGAAGACCATTGCTTGTATGGCCCATGGGCTGGATCAAATTTACCCACCCGAGCACAAGGGGATTTCCAATAAAATTCAGGAAGGGGGGGCTTATTTCTGAGTTTACCACCGAAGAAAAGTTTGACCGCAAACACTTCTTGATTCGCAATCGCATCATTGCGGGTTTGTCTCATGCTACGGTTGTCATTCAATCCCAATCCAAGGGCGGAAGTATCATCACCGCCAATTTTGCCCACCAATACAATCGGGAGCTCTTTGCTTTTCCCGGCGAAGTGGGAAATCCCCTTCATCAAGGTTGCCACGATCTGATCCGCTGTCAAAAAGCCCAACTGATTACCACTGCGGAGGATCTCATCAAGGGCATGGGCTGGGAATCTCAAGCCGGGAATAACGGAGTCCAAAAAAAATTATTCGTAGAACTTAACGCAGAGGAAAAAATTATTTTTGACGTTCTAAAATCCGTCCCTTACGAAAGCCTGGACAATATCGCCATTGCCACCCGTTTGCCCATCAGTAAAGTGGCAATTTTATTGTTAAAACTGGAAATGAAGGGATGTGTAAACCCCCTGCCCGGCAAGTTTTTTGAATGGGCCTAAAAACCCAGCTTTCGCCTCACCCTGAGCAAAACCTCGTCGGCAATTTTACTGGCTTTTACCGCTCCTTTGGCCAAGGCAACTTCTACTTCTTCGGGATGGTCCTGGTAGTAATTGAATTTTTCCCGTTCTGTTTTAAATTTCTCGACCATCAATTCAAACAAAGCCTGTTTGGCATGCCCATAGCCCATCCCTCCGGCCAGATATTGCTGTCTCAACGCTTCGATTTGGTCAGCCTTTGCCAAAAGGGAAAAGATTTTAAAAACAGTACAACTTTCGGGCTCTTTGGGTTCTTCCACCGTTTTGCTGTCGGTTTGAATGCTCATGATCTGTTTGCGCAAGGCTTTGTCGGATTGAAAAATATTGATGATGTTGTTTTTCGATTTGGACATTTTGTTCCCGTCTGTACCGATCACATACTGTGTTTCCTTTTGGATTTGGGCCTTGGGTAAGACAAAAGTTTCTCCCATTTGGTGGTTGAATCGGGCGGCTACGTCGCGGGTCATTTCCAGGTGTTGCAACTGGTCTTTTCCTACGGGAACCAATTCGGCATCATAGATCAAAATATCAGCGGCCATCAGCATGGGGTAGGTAAACAATCCGGCGTTGACGTCTTCCAATTGATCGGCCTTATCTTTAAAAGAATGAGCGAGGGTGAGGCGTTGGTAGGGAAAAAAGCAACTCAGGAACCATGCCAGTTCTGTGACTTGACTCACATCACTCTGACGGTAAAAAATGGTCTTTTCTACTTCCAGTCCACAAGCCAGCCAAGCTGCTGCTGTGGCAAAGGTGTTTTTGGACAGCTGTTCCTTTTCCTTGATCTGAGTGATGGAGTGGAGGTCGGCGATAAACAAAAAAGATTCGTTGTTGGGTGTATTCGCCATTTCGATGGCCGGAAGCACTGCCCCCAGTAAATTGCCCAAATGAGGAACGCCTGTCGATTGTACTCCGGTCAAAATTCTTGCCATAACTGGGGGTCAATGATTTCCTGCAAAGATATTTTTTTTCGACGGTTGCACAAAGTTTGCCCCATTTCCTTATTGCTCCATTTCCAGAAAACGTATTTTTACCTGGTGATGAGGTTTTTGATTGTACTTTGGCGCATTTGGTTTTACCTGTTGTCTGCCGTCCCTGTGCTGCTGCTGTTCCCAATTTTAGCAATTTTATTGGTTTTCCCCAACGGATACCGCCCCTTTTTTTGGATTGCACGCAACATCTGGTCCCGCTTTGTATTGTTGGGGACGGGTTTTTGGATGACCAAAAAACTTAAAACCGCTTTAGACCCCAAAAAGAGTTATTTGTTGGTGGCCAACCATTCCAGTTATATCGATATCATGTTGATGTTTGCCGCTGCCCCCAATCCTTTTGTGTTTGTGGGGAAAAAAGAGCTGGTTAAAATTCCTTTTTTTGGCTATCTCTACAAACGGGCCGCCATCATGGTGGATCGCAGCAGTTCCAAAAGCCGTTATGGGGTCTATGGTCGGGCCAGAAAGGTTTTGGACAAGGGCTATAGCGTTTGTATTTTTCCCGAAAAGGAATACCTGGACGAAACCATACTGCTCAACCCTTTTAAACCCGGTGCTTTTAGGATTGCGGTCGAACATCAGTTGCCCATTTGTCCCATGGTTTTTTTGGATTGTAAAAGAAAATTCCCCTGGTACACCACCCACGGCTATCCGGGAGTTCTTCGTGTAGACATCCACCCGCCCCTGCCGACGGCAGGACTTTCAGAAACCGATATCCCTAAGTTACAACAAAAAACTTACGACCTCATTCATTCCGAATTGCAAAACGACCCTCAGCAAACGGCAGTCGATGCCATTGAAGCTTGGAAAAAAGCGACCAAAACCGCTTAATACATCAATCGGTTGATGGGAATCATCGGTTGATCTAGGTCCCGCAGGGCGTTGATCAGTTTTAGCCCTTTGAAGTTTTTAAGATCCTCCACTTCCATTGCGGCTTCCTTAATGCTCCCTTGATCCAAAAGCCGGGCACGACAGGTTCCCTTCAGCAAGGGATCTTTTGGGGTCCACCAATCCTGGCCGTCAAAAAAAACCACATTGGCATAGGAACTGTCGGTAATACTTCCTTTTCTCACGATCAATACGTCGTCACAACCGCCTCTTTGGGCAAAGAGCCCCTCCAATTTTTCTCGCTTACTATATTTATAAGAATAGTCTAATTCTTCTGTATAGACCAATCGAAGGCTTTGGATTTTTTGGATTTGGTAGTGTTCAAAATGGAAATTTCGATCCTGATGGTTGTATCGAATCCGGAGTTTTACTTTGCCTTGGGCAAATTTGGCCGGGATGCTGAGGCCTTGCAACAGATCAAAAGGGGTGGGACGGCCGTAGCGATGCAGGTATGCCTTTTGGAAACGATCTTCATGCCATTGGGCGTTCAGCAGTTGGCCGTCTAAGACACAAAGGGATTCAAACAACGGGTACATAGATCTTTTCTATCAATTCGTTGTATTCCGATTCCAGATCGCTGAGAAAAGTAATGCCTCCGCCACTGCGGTAGAGCAGTTGGTCGTCTTTTTTTTCGAGGTAGCGGATGTTGACCGCACTGTCGAGGTTTTCTCCGTCAAAATACCCAAAGATTCCGGTATAATAGCCCCGTGGGCCTTGTTCTAGGTTTTGGATGATGGAGACGGTTTTGGCTTTGGGTGCGCCGCAGATGGATCCGGCCGGGAGCATGCCCAGTAAGATCTCGGGCAGTTGGGTTTTCCAGTCGGGGGAGAGTTTGCCTTTGATTTCGGAGCTGGTGTGGTAGATTTCGTTTTTTTGGGTTTTGATCTTTTCGAGGTAGCGGAATCGGGTCACAGTTACCTCCTTAGCCACTTTGGACAGGTCGTTGCGGATCAGGTCCACGATGGTGTTGTGTTCGTTGATCTCCTTGGGGTCGGTTTGCAGTTTCTTTTTTGCCTCGGGCAGTTGGGCATCGATGGTGCCTTTCATGGGGTAGGAATAGATGTGACCGTCTTTGATTTTGACGAAGCACTCGGGCGAATAGACGACAAAGTGGTTTTGGTACAGCAGTTTGTAGGGGGCTTTGGCCCAGTGGAAAATGTCTTCCAGATCAAGCGGGGTTTGGATGGTCGATGGAAAGGTGAGGTTGAGCAAAAAGGTGTTGCCCTGATAGATCTCCTCCATCACTTTATGGTAGGCTTTTGTATAGATCCCTTTGGGTATGGGAGCGATGGACAGGGGGGTGGGTGAAGGTTTTCGGTCTTGGGGCCGGAAATTGCAAAAGCCTTTGACTTCAAATTGAAAGCCCAAGTTTTGGGCTTCTTCCATAGGGCAGATGATGGGCTTTTGTTGTTCGAAATCGATCAGGAAAAAAAAGGGCCTTTGGGCAGTGGCCAAGGCCGACATTTTATCTTTAAAGCTTGAGAGGTCCAATGCCTATAGCGGGATTGAAGAATGGATTATTCTATGGCTTTGACGGTTTCCATGATCTTGGTTTCCAGCTCTTCCATCAGTTCGATGTTGTCTTCCAGCAGGGCCTTGACGGCATCGCGCCCTTGTCCCAATTTGGTATCCCCATAGCTGAACCAGGAACCGGATTTTTTGATGATCTCATAGTTGACCCCCAGGTCGATGATCTCGCCCATCTTGGAGATGCCTTCTCCATACATGATGTCAAACTCGGTGGTACGGAAAGGGGGTGCCACTTTGTTTTTGACCACTTTGACACGGGTTTTGTTTCCCATCACTTCGGCGTCGCCGCTTTTGATCTGTGTAGAACGGCGGATGTCCAAACGAACAGAGGCGTAGAATTTCAGGGCGTTTCCTCCGGTGGTGGTTTCGGGATTGCCGAACATGACGCCGATTTTTTCCCGCAGTTGGTTGATAAAGAAAACGGTACAATTGGTTTTGCTGATGGAGGCGGTGAGTTTTCGCAGGGCTTGGGACATCAGTCGGGCGTGGAGGCCCATTTTGGAGTCGCCCATTTCGCCTTCGATTTCGCTTTTGGGGGTGAGGGCTGCCACGGAGTCCACTACCACGATATCAATGGCACCGGAACGGATGAGGTTGTCTGCAATTTCCAGGGCTTGCTCCCCATGATCGGGTTGGGAGATGATGAGTTCGCTGACGTCGATGCCCAATTTTTCCGCATAAAAACGGTCAAAGGCATGTTCTGCATCGATAAAGGCTGCGATGCCCCCGGCTTTTTGGCATTCGGCTATCGCATGAAGGGTAAGGGTGGTTTTTCCGGAGGATTCCGGACCGTAGATCTCGATCACCCGACCACGGGGATATCCGCCCACGCCCAGGGCCAAATCCAATCCGATGGAACCGGATGAAATCGCTTCCACTTCCTCGATGGCTTCATCACCCAATTTCATTACGGCGCCTTTGCCGTAGGTCTTGTCCAGCTTGTCTAAAGTAAGCTGTAAGGCTTTCTTTTTTGCTTCATTTGCATCTGCCATAATCCTCTTTTTTTAACGAATTTACTATTTCTCACCGTGGGGTACAATAGCGTTGGAAAAGGATTATTAACAATATCAAGCCTTCCTTTTGCAGACAAGGCCTCAACCTGTCCAACTAAAAAGGTCACTTTGCTCTTTTGGTCGGCAATGTCTATTTTACGATTGATAAAAAGTCCTTTGACAAAATATTCAGCAGCCTGTGGTAAATGAAAGGATACTACCAATTCGGGAGGTAGGTGGTGGTTTGGGTTTGGGTCATGGTACAGCATTTAGGGGGTAAGAAAAATCTTACATGGGTATTCTTTTTTTGGGGCCGAACAGTTGTTGGGGTCAAAGGACAAAGTACTTTTACCCGATCACAAGGCTTCGGCCTTCTCAAGGTCAGGAAGGATCTTTTTCAATA
>JBESZM010000035.1:0-6980 GCA_041254175.1 Flavobacteriaceae bacterium
TTACCATTAAAAAGTGATTTCCATTCGGTCTGGGCAGTTGCGTTAGAACATAAAAATAATACTAAGGTTAGTATTGGCAGTTGACTAAAAAAGTTAAATTTGGTTTTCATTATTTTGATTTTGTGTGCGTACACGCAAATGTAACAAAAAAATAATTTTGATATCCTATTCAAACATTCTTAAATATGAAAATTTTATCTCTGTGTCTACTTTGTTTTTTGTTGTTTAGTTGTGACACTACTTCTACTAAAAAAAAGCAACTCCCTCCCAATATCATTTTTGTGATGTCTGATGATCATACCAGTCAGGCGTGGGGTATTTACGGTGGAGTTTTAGAGCAATATGCGGTCAATCAAAACATCAAAAGATTGGCGGAAGAAGGGGTAGTTTTGGACAATGCCTTTTGTACTAACTCCATTTGTGTTCCCAGCCGAGCTTCCATACTTACGGGACAATACAGCCACAACAATCAAGTCTATACCCTTACTGACGTCCTTCATCCCCATCAACAAAACGTAGCCCAACTCATTCAGAAAACAGGTTACCAAACCGCCCTTATCGGAAAGTGGCACTTAAAAGACAAACCCTCCGGTTTTGACCATTTCAATATACTTCCGGGGCAGGGGAGGTACCACAACCCCATTCTAAAAAACAATGACAATTGGGAATACGGAAACAAAGGCGGGAACGAGTACAAGGGATTCTCCTCTGATGTCATCATGGATGAATCTCTAAAGTGGTTGGATCAAAGAGACAAAGAAAAGCCCTTTATGTTGATGACCCATTTTAAAGCTACCCACGAACCATTTGACTATCCCGAGCGATTCAAAAATTTATTTGAAAACGATACGATTCCCGAACCTGTTTCATTACTCGATTTTGACCCCCAACAGTCGGGACGTAGCTTTGATGGCCAAATCCTTGAAATCTTGGCAGAGCGATGGCGGCAAGCCTCTATCAAAAACAATGGCCGTTACCCCGGGCTTCCTTTCGATACAGATGGTCTGGATGCTGTTCAGGCAAGAAAAAAAACCTATCAAAAATTTGTCAAAGACTTTTTGAAATCGGCCGCAGCCATAGATGACAATATCGGAAGAATGTTGAACTATTTGGATGAAAATGACTTGACCGACAATACCCTGATCATTTACACCTCCGATCAAGGTTATTTCTTGGGTGAACACGGTATGTTTGACAAGCGAATGTTTTTGGAAGAATCTGCTCGCATGCCTTTTGTGATTCGTTATCCCAAAGAAATTCCCGCAGGAAAAAGGGTCAAAGACATCATTCTGAATATCGACTTTCCCTCCCTGCTGTTGGATTATGCGGGCATCCCACAACCCGAGCAATTCCAGGGAGAGAGCTTTCGCAAAAATCTCATCAAGGAAACTCCCGATCAGTGGAGGGACAAAATGTATTACCGATATTATGCTCATGCACTCAATCGTCCGGCTCATCTGGGCATTCGCACAGACCGTTACAAATTGATCTTTTACTACGGTCTCTCTTTGGGTATGAAGGGAACCTATACCGATCAAGCCACTCCGCCTGCTTGGGAATTTTATGATTTGATAAACGACCCCTTGGAACTCAAAAATCAATACAACAATCCGCAGTTCAAAACCACCATCATGGGGTTAAAAAAGGATTTGGTTGAATTGAGAGAACAATATGGTGATGCTCAAACCGATGGAAAAGAGATGAAAAAAGTAATTCAAGAAAATTGGTAATAAAAATAAACAAATAAAATCCTATCCATTTATTTTGATACGTGAGCTGGGTTTTAGGGTGATAAGCTTAAATAATGAAAAAAATAATTCAACTTGTTGTAATTCTTCTTTTGACCACTGCCTGTGAATCGAAAAAAAAAGTTTCGACTTCAGCTCCCAATATCCTTTTTATTGCGGTTGACGACCTGAGACCCGAATTGGGAATCTATGGCAATCCAATTGTGAAAAGCTCCAACATAGACCAATTGGCAAGAGAGGGTAGTTTTTTTAGCCGACACTATGTTCATGTTCCCACCTGTGGTGCCTCCCGTTACAGTTTAATGACCGGGCTTCGCCCCCGAAAAAGAATCCATCTCGACAATCGGGTATTTTATCGTGAAATGGCCAATCAAGATGAAAAAGAGCAACCGGAATCCTTTGTCCACCATTTGAGAAGAAACGGTTATACCACTGTTGGAATCGGTAAACTAAGTCATTCTGTAGATGGACTGATTTATGGATACCAAGAAAAACCTTCGGATGTAAAAGAAATGCCCCACAGTTGGGATCGATTTGTACTCAACCCCGGCAAGTGGGAAACCGGATGGAATGCTTTTTTTGCCTATGCCAATGGAGAAAATCGTCAAAGTTTAAAGGGACAGGTAAAACCCTATGAAAGTGCAGAAGTTCCCGACGAGGGATACCCCGACGGATTGATTCTCAAGAGTGCAGTGGAGGAGTTAAAAAAATTAAAAGCCCAACAAAAACCATTTTTTCTGGGTGTGGGATTTTTCAAACCCCATTTGCCTTTTAATGCTCCAAAAAAATATTGGGACTTGTACGATAGCTCAACCATTCCCATTGCTTCAGATCCTTTTATTCCACAAAACGTTCACCCAAAAAGCGTTGGTAAAATGGGGGAGTTTTATAATTATAAATTGTCAGACGAAAAGCCAACACTTGACCAGCCTGTCTCGGATGATTATGCCAGAAAATTGATTCACGGATATTATGCATCCATCAGTTATATTGACCATCTTATAGGGCAAATTTTGGCAGAACTCAAGTCCCTTGACTTGGACAATAACACCATGGTGGTTTTGTGGGGGGATCACGGATGGCATTTGGGGAATGATCGAAAGTGGGGCAAACACAGTCTTTTTGAGCGATCTCTCAAAAGTGCGCTGATTGTCAAATTACCCGGATTAAATCATGCTTCAAAAGAAATCAATACCATAGTAGAGACGGTCGATCTCTATCCAACACTGCTGGATTTTTGTGGAATAGGGCAGCCCCACGCACTGGATGGTAAAAGCCTTTTGGGATTAATACAATCCGGTAAATCCGATAGCCAAAAACGGGCAATTGGCTTTTGGAGGGATGGGATCAGTATCAGAACTGATCGTTATCGTTTGACAAAATTTTTTAGAGACGAAGAACCAAAAATCGAATTGTACAATCATTTAATGGATCCGGAGGAAAACCGGAATATTGCTGCCGATCAACCAAAAATAGTTGATTCATTGATGCCTGTCTTGGAACAAGCTACACCGGAGTTTTATTTAAATTAAAAAAGTAGCGGGTAATCACTTAATACCGATTTTACAGTCTGGAGTATAATGCTTTAATGCCTTACGAATTCAATACAATTATTTTGTATTTAGAAGAAGTCAACCGTTGTTAAATTAGATTTTTTTATTTGTTAATTAATGGTTTTTTTCAAATTCGAATAATTCCAAATAAAAGTTAAATTTGTAAATGTGTTCGCACACGAAAACCAAAAAACATTGAACGAGACACAATCCATTTTTTCAAAGTCGATTTCCTTGAAAATTTTCATACTCGCTTTATGCTGTTTTTTATCATCATGTAACACTCAATTAGAGAAGGAAAGAAAACCCAACTTTATTTTGATTCTCACTGATGATCAAAGTTGGGTAGGCACCTCATTTTTGGCAGACCCCGCAGACCCGCGTTCTAAAAGTGATTTTTATCAAACCCCAAACATGGAACGATTGGCCAAAAGCGGTATGCGAATGACCAATGGATATGCACCGGCTCCTTTTTGTTCCCCAACCAGAAAAAGCATATTAACGGGATTGACTCCTGCCAAACACGAATACCAAAAAGACAGGGACCTTTGGACCAAGACTTTTAGAAAGCAGTTGACGATTCCCAAAATTCTTAAAATGGCAGATTCCAATTATGTGACCGCTCACTTTGGAAAATGGGATGCCCGTTATGACAATTTTACTCCCGAGGAAATGGGTTATGATGTCAGTGACGGACTGACCGGAAACAATACCGGAGGGGGAAAGAAAACATTGAACAAAAACGGCGAGGATTTACCCTTCAAAATGGGTAAAGCCTGGCCCAAAGCCTATGACGATCCCAAACTGATTTTCTCCCTTACCCAAAGATCCGGTGATTTCATCGAAGAGCAAACCAAAAACAGCAAGCCTTTTTTCATTCAAATTTCACATTATGCAGTCCATTTGGCCATTACCTACAGCCAAAAAAACATAGACAAGTACAGCAAAGTAGAAAAAGGAAAAAAACATTTTGTTCCTCAGTTTGCCGCCATGACTGAAGATTTGGATGAGGGGATTGGAATATTACTCAATAAAGTAGCCTCTCTCGGAATAGCGGATAATACCTACATCATTTTTTTGTCCGACAATGGTGGAAGAACCTCAATTCCTATTGGGGCAGAACAAAAAGTGACAAAAAACTTTCCTTTAAGGGCAGGCAAGGGATCAATGTATGAGGGCGGACTCAGGGTTCCTTTTATCGTTGCAGGCCCCGGGATATCTGAAAACACCTACTCCAACGTCCCCGTAACGGGTTTAGATATTCTGCCTACTGTGGCAAGATTGGCAGGCTACAAAGATTCACTACCTGAAAATCTTGATGGCGGAAACCTAGAAGCCATCATTCACAACAAGGGAATTGGAACGATAGAGCGAAAAAGTCCCTACCTTGTTTTTCATCAGGCGGCAAACAGAAAACCTATCTCCGCCATTCGATGGGGCAATTACAAACTCGTTAAAGATTGGCGCTTTAACAAATTGGAACTTTTTAACCTTTCCAAAGACATTGAAGAAAAAAATGACCTTTCTAAAGAAATACCTGAATTGGTGGAAAAATTAAATGATGCTTTGATCCGATTTTTGGTAGAGGTCAATGCAGAAACTAAACAAACAGAAACTTAAATACAACTTTAACTTATGAATCACTCTAGAAGAAAATTTTTCAAGCAATCCAGTTTAGCATTGCCACTACTTCTTACTCCTGGTGTTTTTTCTTGTTCATCTTTTACGTCCACCAAGGAAGTAAAGATTGATGAGATCAATTTATTTTTAATCAACGTAACCAAGGAGCGTAATTTCAGTTTTGGTGTATGGAAAAACAGACAGCACATCATGATCAATATAAAAGGGGGAAATCACATTGGCTGGGGAGAGACAAAAGTTTCCAGCAATCAGCCTGATTTTGATTTGTCTGCTTGGTCTGAGGAGTTTAAAAAACTAAAAGGGATGAAATTGGGGGAAGCCATTGAAGAGGTTAGAAATCAATTTCTAACGGGTAATTGGAAGCCCATAGTCACAGAAGGTTTATTGATGACCCTATATGATCTAATGGGTAAGGTTGAAAATAAACCCACCGTCAAAATATGGGGTTTAACGGGAGAAGCTCCTGTGCCCGGGATTTTCTGTATTTTGGAAAAGGAGGAAACAATGGTGGTCAAACAAGCACAGATTGCTGTAGATCAAAACATGCATCGTTATGTCAAAATCAAAATGTTTGGGGATTTTGAATTGGATAAAAAGAATGTCAGTGCCTTGCGAAAATTTTTAGGGCCGGATTCTTTTATCGTGGGAGACCCTAACCAAGGCTACGACCACGTCAAGGACTTACAGGAATTATCAGAAATCATGATTGCCCTCAACGAGGCCGGAATGGATGGGGTAGAAGATCCCTCCAATCTGAGTAAAGAAGATTTGATCTATTTGCAAGCTCATGTTGGCAAATTGTCAATTATACCAGATAAAATCATGCGACCTGCTTCCAAAAGCATCAACTATTTCGATGATCGCATGGGGAATTATTTCAATCTTCATCCCAATTGTATGGGGACTTTTACTGAGATCAATGAAATCTCAAAGGTGATCAGAGCCTCTCAAAAAGGGATAATGATTGGCGACTCCAGTCTGATTGGTGCCGCTTGTACATTTTGGCAACAAATAGCCATTGGCAATCAAGCCTCCTGGGTAGAAGCCATGGAGAAACCTCAGGAACAAGATGCTTTCTTAAAGTGTGTGTTAGAAAAGGCCACTCACCTCAATGAAGAAGGTAAGGTAGAGGTGGATTTCAAACCCGGCTTTGGACTAAAAGTAGACGAACAAAAATTAATTTCACTTGCTGACGCACACCTAAAAATTTGATATGAAAAAAATACAACTCTTTATACTGTTAATGGGAACTTTGATTTACGGTCAACGCCCAGTAGATTTAGTCAATCCTCTGGTCGATGCTGCCAATTCCCGGTGGTTCTTTTTTTCCTCTGCTACCCGTCCTTTTGGAATGGTCAATTTAAGTCCTGACATGGGAACCGCTGGTGCCTGGGAATCGGGCTACCGCTACAATCAAAAAACCATTAACTTTTTCAGTCACATCCACGCTTGGCAACTGTCGGGTATACCTGTGATGCCTACTGTCGGGAAAATCAAAGCTCATCTGGGTCCCAAAGCCTATGGATCCTCCTATTCTCATGACAGAGAAACCGTAGAAGCCGGTTATCATTCTGTCGTTTTAGACGATTACAACATCAAGGCAGAACTGACCTCTACAGTTCGTGTAGGCTTTCACCGCTATACCTTTCCCAAGTCCGATCAAAGTGCTGTTATCCTTGATCTATCCACCCAATTGGGCCCCAGTGGTACAGCAAGTGGATATGTTAAAAAAATATCCAACAAAAAACTACAAGGTTATGCTGTGATGGAAAAAACCATAAGAAGACCCAAAGACACCAAAGTCTTTTTCAGTCTCCATTTTGATCGACCTTTTGAGGGTTTATATGCCTTTCAGGATCAAAAATTACTGGGTAAAGTAAAAGAATTCAAAGGTGAGAATGGAGGCGTATATCCTTTGTTTAAGACCAAAGAAGGAGAACAAATCATGATGAAAGTTGCGATCTCCTATGTCAGCATGGAACAAGCCGAACTCAATCTCCAAACCGAATTAAACCATTGGGATTTTGACACTGTAGTT
>JBESZM010000036.1:0-14209 GCA_041254175.1 Flavobacteriaceae bacterium
GGCCTCAACCCCGTCCACAAAGCTGATTTGAACGATTGGGATGCCATGATCGACAGCAATGTCAAAGGGTTGATGTATGTGACCAAGGCCGTTTTGCCCTCCATGATTTCCAGAAAAACAGGACACATCATCAATTTGGGCCACCCATGAAGAACTGATGAGATTGGGCAATGACTTTATCATGGAGGATGACTTTCCCACTTATCTTGAAGATGGTAAAAAATTGAACCCGGATGACTCAATGTTAAAAGATCAAAAGACCTTTCAAAATTTTATGCCTACCCTTTACACAGACAAAGACGGGAAGCCCAAAGCCATGGTTTTGATCAAAATGACAGACGAGCAAAAGAAAATGGTAGAACAATTCTCCGATCTTTCCATGGAAGAAATGGATAAGGCAGGGATGGAAATGATAGGGAAACCGGCCCCTCCCTTTTCGGTTAAAACTTTGTCGGGAGATAATTATTCCGACCAGAGCCTTTTGGGGAAAACCGTAGTGATCAATTTTTGGTTCATCAAATGTAAACCCTGTGTTGATGAGATTCCCAAACTGAACCAACTGGTAAAGAAATACACCCATAATAAAGATGTCGTTTTTTTTATCTATAATCTTTGATCAAGAAAAAGACATTCGGTCTTTTTTAGAAAAAAATCCTTTCAAATATCAACAGGTTGGCAAAGAAGGTGAGGGTAACAGCTTGATTGGTAAGTACAAAGTCATGGCCTTTCCCACCCACATGATCATTGACCCAACCGGAAAAGTAGTTTTGAGGAATTTGGGAGAAGGAGCCATCAGGAAGATCGACAAATATTTAAAAAAGCTTTAGGTTATAGGCCATCGGTCAGCCCCTCCGGGTATAAAAAATGGTTATAAGGAAAACGGGTGATGTGAATTTTTCGGGTTTCGGCATAGACCCTTTCCCGAAAAGCCTTGAGATTTTCTTTGTTCAAGGCTGAAATAAACAGCGCCCGATCATTGACCCGATGCATCCAGGTGCTTTGCCATTCTTCAATGCTGTAATGCTTTGAAGTCCGCTCGGCCACCAAATCCGTTTCGTCCCAAGGTTCGGCGCGGTATGCATCGATCTTGTTAAAAACCATTAGGGTAGGTTTGTCTATACTCTTTATTTCGCTGAGAATCTGATTGACCGATTGGATGTGCTCTTCGAAATTGGGATGGGAAATGTCTACCACATGCAAGAGCAAATCGGCTTCCTGCACCTCGTCCAAAGTGCTTTTAAAAGACTCGACCAATTGGGTAGGTAGTTTGCGGATAAACCCAACGGTATCACTCAATAGAAAAGGCAAATTACCAATGACCACTTTACGAACTGTAGTGTCGAGGGTGGCAAAAAGTTTGTTTTCTGCAAAAACGTCACTTTTGGCAATGACATTCATTAGAGTTGATTTGCCCACATTGGTGTAGCCCACCAGTGCTACCCTGACCAATGCTCCACGGTTGCCCCTTTGGGTAGCCATTTGTTTGTCAATGGTGATTAACTTTTTCTTCAAAAGCGAAATTTTATCCCGGACAATTCGACGGTCGGTTTCGATTTCGGTTTCCCCCGGTCCGCGCATTCCGATCCCCCCGCGCTGACGTTCCAAGTGAGTCCAAAGTCCCTTTAATCGGGGTAACAAATATTCATATTGCGCCAATTCTACCTGAGTACGGGCATAACTGGTTTGGGCACGTTGGGCAAAAATATCCAGAATCAAACCGGTGCGATCCAATATTTTACAACGTAATATTTTTTCGATGTTCCCCTGTTGAGCGGGGGTCAGCTCGTCATCGAAAACTACGGTAGTCACTTCATTTTCGTTGACAAAATGTTCGACCTCTGCCATTTTTCCCGATCCGATAAAGGTTTTGGGATTGGGGATCTGCATTTTTTGGATAAAACGTTTGAGTACCATTCCTCCTGCCGTATGTGCCAAAAAGGCCAATTCGTCAAGGTATTCCTTGGATTGGGTCTCATCCTGCCGGCTGTTGATGATCCCAACGATCACAGTGTTTTCAAGGGTAAGCGATTTGGCTTCGATCATCAGCTAAACTTATTTCCAGGTTTTTAATTTCATGGTAGTTCCATCAAAAACCGCATAGGTATTGTGGGTGATCCAATCTCCTAAATTGATGTATTTGGAATTTTGATTCAGCTCAATTTCCAAAGGCAAATGACGGTGACCGAAAACAAAATAATCGAAGTGTTCTTCTTTTAATTTTTTTTGGGAATAAGCCACAAGCCATTCTTTGTCCTCCCCCAAAAATTTGACATCCTCCTCCCCGGAGATCAATTTATTCTTTTGGGACAGGTATTGACCCAATCGGACTCCCCAATCAGGATGTAGCCAGCGAAACAACCACTTAGACAATGGATGGGTAAACACTTTTTTCATCAATTTGTAACCTCGGTCTCCCGGGCCTAAGCCATCGCCATGTCCAATGAAAAACTTTTTTTGATTTAGGTTGAGTTCCAGGGGTTGACGGTGGACGGTGATGTGCAGTTCTTTTTGAAAATAATCCTGCATCCACAGATCGTGGTTGCCCACAAAAAAGGTGATGGGAATACCGGCATCGGACAGCTCGGCCAATTTGCCCAGTACCCTGACAAAGCCTTTGGGGACTACGGTCTTGTATTCAAACCAAAAATCAAATAGGTCACCCAACAAATAAATGGCTGCAGCATCTTTTCGCACTTCTTCCAGCCATGAAACAAAATGCTTTTCCCTATCCCGACTTTCTTGTTCATTGGGTAATCCCAAATGATTGTCAGAAGCAAAGTAAATTTTTTTATTTTTTGGAAGTTCCATGAAAAATAAAATTATTCTATCCAATGGCCTGATCCAGATCTTCGATCAGATCCTGAACATCTTCAACGCCAACGCTGAGGCGAATCAATCCATCCACGACTCCGCTTTTTTCACGAATTTCTTTGGGGATGGAAGCATGGGTCATGGAGGCAGGATGACCGGCCAAACTTTCTACTCCTCCTAGGGATTCGGCCAAAGTAAAGATTTGTAATTTTTCCACGATTTCCTTGGCCGTTTCCAGATCTCCTCCTTTAGGGACAAAAGAGAGCATTCCGCCAAAGGCTTTCATTTGTTTTTTGGCCACTTCGTGATTGGGATGATCGACAAACCCGGGCCAATAGACCTTTTCGATTTTGGGGTGGTCTTGGAGATAAATGGCAACAGCAGCGCCGTTTTCACAATGTCTTTGCATCCTCAAGTGAAGCGTTTTGATGCCCCTGAGGGTCAAAAAGCAATCCATAGGTCCGGGAACGCCTCCACCCGAGTTTTGGATAAAAGCAAGTTGTTCGTGAAGGGCATCGTCATTGACTGCCAATAGTCCCATAACGGTATCGCTATGCCCGGCAAGGTATTTGGTGGCAGAGTGCATGACGATATCGGCACCCAAATCTAGGGGTTGTTGTAAATAGGGAGAGGCAAAGGTATTGTCGACTGCCACCAAGGCGTTGTGGGTTTTTCCAAGGGCAGTAATCGCGCGAATGTCCACCACCTTCATCATGGGATTGGTGGGGGTTTCGATCCAGATGAGTCGGGTTTTGTCGTTGAGGAAGGGCGTAATGTTTTCTGCCTTTTCCATATTGACAAAGTGTATTTTCAATCCGTATTTTTCAAAGATTTGGGTCAACAGCCGATAGGACCCGCCATAGAGGTCATCGGTGGAGATAATCTCATCACCGGGTTGAAAGAGTTTGAGAACTGTATCCATGGCCGCCATACCGGAGGCAAAGGCCAAACCGTGTTTTGCATTTTCGATGCTGGCTATGGATCGCTCCAGGGCCGTTCGGGTGGGATTGTGCGTGCGACTGTATTCATAGCCTTGATGCCCCCCGGGAGTGGTTTGGGCATAGGTAGAGGTTTGATAAATGGGCGGCATCACCGCTCCATAGGCCTTGTCCGGCTGCTGACCCCCATGAATGGTGGCGCTGTTAAAACGTAGTTTTTTGTCCATCGCAGTGTTTTATATCCCTGCAAAGGTATTGGATTTTGGGAAAAAGGGATGTTTTTTTCTATGGCTTAAAAAAATTGGATGTTGTTTTCAGAAATTAGAGTCACAGCAATGTATCTGATATTCAAGTAGTGGAAAATCCATTTTAAAATGAACTTTAAATATTACATGATTTTATATAAAATACATTGCGCTTTTTTGATTTTTAATGTTTGATTTGTAATTAAAGAATAGCTTTCAGCAAAACAAAAAGTTTAAATCCAGGCAAACTCTCCCATATTTAACATTTATTGATTTATTTTGTAATTCTATTTTCATTTTATGAGAACTTTATATTCTTTAAACAGCTGTAACACTTGCCAGCGAATCTGTAAAGAATTAAATCTTCCTCGATCTGTTACCATTGTCAATATTAAAGAGGAGCCGCTCACTGCTGAGGTATTGGAAAGGTTGAAAAATCTGGCGGGTAGCTATGAGGCTTTGTTCAGTAAACGTGCACAATTGTATAAAAAGCGTAACTTAAAAGAAAGAGAACTTTCAGAGCAAGACTTTAGGAGCCTTTTATTGGAACATTATACATTTTTAAAGCGCCCAGTTCTGATCTATGACGAGAAAATCTTTATTGGTAACAGCAAAGCAGTGGTAGCTGCTGCCAAAAAATGGGTGGATGAACACTAGAGCTTGGGCGCTTTTGGCTGCCGCAGGTGCCACCACCATCTACGGACTGAACCATACCGTAGCCAAGGTAGTGATGCCCGAATATGTTGGGGCCTTTGGTTTTATATTTATTCGTACCGCAGGGGCGACCCTACTCTTTTGGATGCTTAGTTTGTTTTTGCCTAAAGAAAAGATCAAACGCGAGGATTATTTTCGTTTGTTTTTGGCCGCCTTGATGGGCATGTGCATCAATATGCTTTCTTTTTTCAAAGGACTGGAACTCTCTACCCCAGTAAACAGCGGGATATTTGCTACTACCAACCCCATCATCATACTCCTACTCTCCTATCTTTTTTTGGGTGAAAAAATTGGAATGCGAAAATTTTTGGGCATCACCATGGGGTTTGCCGGCGCTCTGATGCTGGTTCTCTATGGTACCCAAAATACCAGTAATGCTCCCAATGTACTGATGGGAAATGTCTTGTTTATGACCAACTCTGTTTTCTTTTCCGGCTTTATCATTGTGGTAAAACCCTTATCGGAAAAGTACAATGTCGTTACCATCATGAAGTGGTTATTTTTGATCGGTTTTGTATTGACTTTTCCCGTTACGGTGAGGGAATACAATGAGGTGGATTGGCCGAACATGCCGCTCGATGTGCTTTGGAGAGTGGCTTTTGTGGTCTTGGGAACGACCTTTTCCACCTATCTGCTCAACCTCTATGCCCTGAGAAATTTACAGGCATCGACCGTGGGTGCTTTTGCCTATGCACAACCCATCATTGCCATTAGCTATGCCGTTTATACTGGAAACGATGCGTTGGATGGGGTCAAAGCAGTGGCTTGTTTGGTGATCATGCTGGGGGTTTATTTGGTTTCCAAAAAACCCATCAAGGCCCAAGGCAAAGTATCCACCGGCTAAAAAATTCATAGACGGGAGGTTTTAATCATTCTTTCTTTAGTAATTTTGGTTCGTAATCATAAAAAACAAAAAATCCAATCATGAAGAAATCCCTAGCCCTATTGTTTGTTTTGGCATTGGTAACTGCTTGTGGCCCCAAAAAAGAAAAAAAGAAATCTTTTGAATACAAGCGCACCACTACTGAAAAAAAAGCTGAAAAAAAGGAAGTTGAAAAAGCCGCTGTCAACCTGGAAAATCAGGGGATTGGTCCGATCAAATCGATGAACTTTGAAGCCGAGATCAATCAAGCATTGGCGGATGAGGGCGCGGGTATTTTCAAGCAAAAATGTACTGCTTGCCATATGACTGACCGCAAACTGATCGGTCCTGCCATGAAAGGGATTTATGACCGCAGAAGTCCGGCTTGGGTGATGAACATGATACTGAATCCTACAGAGATGTTAGCAAAAGACGAGACAGCCATCGCTTTACTCAAAGAGTACAACAACGTGATGATGCTCAACCAAAACCTTTCGCAGGAGGAAACCCGAGCTTTGGCAGAGTATTTCAGAACGCTATAGGGGTGACCAAGCTTTTCCTCCGGTAGCCTCCATCAAGTCCACACATCCTTTTTGTTCTCCGGGAATGGGAGCATAAACCAATACGTTTTCGCCGATGTACTCGTTGGTTTTGAAAGCGTTGATGGTCAGGGAGCGAAGTTGCATTGCAAACGCATGGGCCTTTGCCGTTGCCGGCGCATTAAGGGTGCTGTCTTCTTTAACCGCTTTTTGGTAGTCTTTGATTTCTTGTTTCCAAGCCTTTTGTTGTTGCTGATCGGCTTTTAAGTATTTGGCCAATTGGGCATCGCAATCGGCAGCATTCAAACGCCCTGCACTACTTTTGCCCGAATCTTCAAGAGCCACTGCAATAAAATGATCCAAACCGTCGACCACTTTTTGTTGCGCTTGCTTGTTAAAGACGACACTCATAAACCCGTCCAAAAATTCGGGCAGTTTTAATTCTACCGCTCCGGGTATGTCCGTTTTTGGAATGATCAATTCCATCACTTGAGAAAGAACAGCAAACTGGTCTTTAGTAAAAAGTGTGGCGGTATATGTTGTGGTCTGACTTTGGCAACTTTGAAGCATCCCGACCACCGCAGGGGTAACCGTAATGGCAGTAGTTCCAAAACCTATTGTTCTTAAAGCTTTTCTTCTGTCCATAGTATAGTCTATTATAGATTCATTTTTTTAAGTTCTTTGACGGCATGATCAGCTGCTCTGGCAGTCAAAGCCATATAGGTCAAAGATGGATTTTGATTTCCGGCCGAGGTCATTCCCGAACCATCGGTGACATAAACATTGGGTACTGCATGAAGTTGGTTGTTCTTGTTGAGAACAGAGGTTTTGGGGTCGCGTCCCATTCTGGCCGTTCCCATTTCATGTATTCCCAATCCCATCGAATATCCCTTGTCGTATTGGGAAATGTTTTTAAACCCTGCTGCATCGAGCATTTCGGCTGCCTGAACCATCATATCCTTACGCATGATTTTTTCATTTTCCTTGATCTCTGCATCAAAGGTGACAGTGGGCAACCCCCATCGGTCTTTTTTGCTGTGGTCGAGGTACATTTTATTTTCGTGATAGGGAAGGGTTTCACCAAATCCGGTCATTCCGATACGCCATCCGCCGGGTTTCATCACAGCCTCTTTGAGGTCTTCGCCATAGGCCATTTCATTGACAATTTCGGTCCAGTTTCCGCGGTTGGCACCTCCTTGATAGCCGTATCCCCTGATGAAATCTTTACGGTTGGTGGCTCCACCGATATTTCTGAATCTCGGGATGTAAATTCCGTTGGGTCTTCTTCCTGTGTAGTACTTATCCTCGTGCCCATCTACAGTTGCAGTAGCACCCAGTCTAAAATGGTGATCCATCAAATTGTGCCCCAATTCACCGGAATCATTACCCATACCATTGGGAAAACGATCAGAAGTGGATTGCATCAAAATGGAAGTTGAGGCAACCGTAGAAGCACAAAGGAAAATAACTTTGGCTTTGTACTCGATGACCTCTTGAGTTTCTGCATCGATCAAACGGACACCAGTGGCTCTCTTGGTATCGGGATCATAGAGGACTTCACTGACCACAGAATTGGGTCTTAGGGTCATGTTACCGGTGGCCTCCGCCGCCGGTAAAGTGGAAGAATTACTGCTGAAATAGGCTCCGAACGGACATCCTCTTCGACAGCGATTTCTGTATTGACAACTGTTTCGTCCCAATCCGGGTTTGGTTCCCTGAGTAATGTGAGCCACCCTTCCAATGGTTACCACCCGATCGGTGAATTTTTTGGCTACTGCATCTTTTAATTCGTTTTCTGCGCAATTCAGTTCCATGGGGGGAAGAAACTCACTGTCGGGCAAATGGGGTAATCCTAATTTTTCTCCACTAATACCCACGTATTTCTCTACATAGCTGTACCATGGAGCGAGATCTTTGTATCGTATGGGCCAATCCACTGCTATTCCGTCTTTGGCATTGGCCTCAAAATCGAAGTCACTCATGCGATAACTTTGCCTTCCCCAAAGCAATGATCGCCCTCCAACATGATAGCCCCTGATCCAATCAAAACGCTTGACCTCATTATAGGGATGTACGTTGTCGTCCACAAAAAAATGAGAGGTGGACTCGGTGTTCACATAATTGGTTCTGCTTTGCTTGGGTTGACGTTTTCTGATTTCTTGGGTGATCTTGTCTCCCCCTTTGAAATCCCATTTGTCCATATTGGCAGTGGGATAGTCTACAGGATGTTGAACCATGGGCCCTCTCTCGAGGACCAGAGTCTTCAATCCTTTTTCACACAACTCCTTGGCGGCCCAGCCTCCACTAATACCGGTTCCCACAACAATGGCATCGTAACTATCGGTCATAAATTCTAATTGAGATTAATTTATTATTACTGTAAATGTATCTTTTTGAAGCACAAACGACAAAAAAATTGATTTTTTTATTTGGTGTAGATTAAAAATACTGTTTTGTAATCCAATTATCATTTTTGATTCCACTTTGGTTTTGAAAAATTAGTCCTATTTTTACTCAAACGGTAAAAATAAATCAAAATGAGTAAAATTCGACTGGGCGTATTGGGAGGCGGTGGAGATTCGCTGATTGGTGTGTTGCACCGAGTGGCTTCCTATATGTATGACCGCTACGAGATTGTGGGGGGAGTATTTAATCCTGACTATGAGGAAAATATCAAATTTGCCAAACAAATCGGCGTAAACACCGATAGGGTTTACAAGGATTTTGATGCGTTTGTTGCGGAAGAATCCGCCAAACCGGAGGGTGAAAAGGTTGAAGTAGTCTCTGTTTTGACCCCCAACTTTTTGCATTACCCCATGGCCAAAAAACTGTTGGAAAACGGTTTTCACGTCATTTGTGAAAAGCCACTGACGACCACACTGGAAGAGGCCAAAGAGTTACAAGCGCTCCAAAAAAAGCACCAAGCTATTTTTGCCGTAACCTATACCTACACCGGTTATCCCATGGTGAGAGAAATGAAAGATATGATCGCCAATGGTGTTATTGGTGATATCCACAAGGTGGATTTACAATATTATCAGGGATGGATCAACCCGGTGATTCACGACAAAGAAAAAAGGAGTAAAGTCTGGCGATTGGATCCCAAAAAAGCGGGTATCAGTTCTTGTATCGGAGACATCGGTACCCATATTTTTAATATGGTAGAATACGTAACCGGGATGGAGGTCTCAGAATTGCTTTCGGATCTCAATACCCTTTATGAGGATAACCCGCTGGACATTGATGGATCAATTTTGATCCGAATGGACAACAAGGTCAAAGGCTTGTTGCGTGCCAGTCAGATTGCTACGGGAGATGAAAACAACATTTCTGTAGCCATTTACGGAAGAAAAGGGGCGTTGAAATGGGAACAAGAAAATCCCAATTATTTGTATCACCTCAAAGACGATGAACCCAGAAGACTCATCAAACCGGGCAACGCTGCCTACAATACGGATGTATCTTTGGATGGCACCAAATTGCCTGCAGGACACCCCGAAGGTATTTTTGATGCCATGGGAAATATTTACAAAGGCGTGGCCAAGGCACTAAGGGAAGAAAAATCTTACAACGGAGAATTCCCGACCCTCTATGAAGGGGTTAGAGGCATGTTGTTTATCGAAAAAACTGTTGAATCAAATCAAAAAGGAAACGTATGGGTAAGCATGGAAAATCAATGAAAACCATAAAAGGGCCTGCGGTTTTTTTGGCGCAGTTTGTCGACAAGCAGGCGCCTTTCAATTCACTGGACGGTATGTGCCAATGGGCTGCCGACTTGGGGTACAAAGGGATTCAAATTCCTACTTGGGAAAGCTTTTTAATCGATCTGGACAAAGCAGCCGAAAGTCAGACCTACTGCGATGAGCTCAAAGGAAAAATCAATTCCTATGGGTTGGAAATCACAGAACTCTCCACTCACCTCCAAGGACAACTGGTAGCGGTGCATCCTGCTTATGATTTGATGTTTGATAACTTTGCTCCCGATGCCTACAAAAACAATCCAAAAGCCCGAACCCAGTGGGCAATAGAAACCCTCAAAAAAGCAGCCAAAGCAAGCAACCGATTAGGACTAAACGCCCACGCTACTTTCTCCGGTGCTTTGTTGTGGCATACTTGGCATCCTTGGCCGCAACGCCCCGACGGATTGGTGGAAATGGGATTTAAAGAATTGGCCGACAGATGGCTGCCCATTCTCAACACCTTTGATGAAAACGGTGTGGACGTTTGCTATGAAATCCACCCCGGTGAGGACCTCCACGATGGGGTAACGTTTGAACGTTTTTTGGAAGCCACCGGAAACCACAAAAGGGCAAATATTCTCTATGATCCCAGTCACTTTGTACTGCAACAACTGGACTATATTGAATACATTGATCACTACCATGAGTTCATCAAATCTTTCCATGTGAAAGATTCGGAGTTCAAACCCACCGGAAAAAAAGGAGCCTTTGGAGGCTATGGTGATTGGATTGATCGCGCAGGTCGCTATCGCTCTCCAGGTGATGGACAAATAGATTTTAAAACCATTTTTACCAAGCTTACTGAATATGGATGTGACGTTTGGGCCGTGATGGAATGGGAATGCTGTATCAAAAGTCCCGAGCAAGGAGCCCGTGAAGGAGCTCCTTTTATCCAATCACACATCATCGAAGCCACTCAAAAAACTTTTGATGACTTTGCCGGAACAGAAATCGATGAAGATCACCTTAAAAAAATTCTAAACCTATAATTCAAACAAATGAAACCCTCACAGAGGGATATAAAACAGTCAATAAAAATTTCACAACAAAAGAACCTGCCTGTGACAGGCAGAAACGATTAAATATCCTTAGTTAACTTAAATTTAAACAAATGAAAAAAATATTATTTATAACAATGGTCTCCTTGAGTGTAGCCTGCAAACAGACCCCAAAGAAAAAAACAACAACTGTCGAAGCCACCGCTCCCCAAAAAGAATGGGTAGACTTATTCGATGGTGTCTCTTTCTCAGGCTGGCATCAATTCAACAGCTCCGAAATGAGTGCTGCGTGGATCATTGAAGACGGAGCGATGGTATTACCTGATGGAACCGGAAGTGGAAAAGGAAACAATATTGTCACTGACAAGGAGTTTACCAACTTTGAACTTTCGATGGAATGGAAAATTGTCGAGGGCGGAAACAGTGGAATTTTTTGGGGTGTCAAAGAAGGAGAGGGTTACAAGACACCTTATCAAACAGGGCCAGAAATCCAAGTTTTGGACAATGAGCGCCACCCGGATTCCTTTAACAATCCTAATTTTCACCAAGCGGGAGCGCTTTACGATATGGTTCAACCTTCACAAGATGTGTGCAAACCCGCCGGAGAATGGAATCACGTTTTTATTTCAATCAATTACAACACCAACAAGGCCAGTGTTAAACTCAACGATGTGGAAATCGTAAACTTCCCTTTGAGTGGTCCGGAATGGGATGCTTTGGTAGCCAATTCCAAATTTAAAGACTGGAAGGATTTTGCCAAATTTAAAACCGGAAAAATTGGCCTGCAAGATCACGGTGATGGTGTGAGCTATCGCAACATCAAAATCCGGGAACTTTAGCACCCTATGATTCAATCGATGACCGGCTATGGTAAAGCCGAAATCCAATTCGAAAACAAAAACTACATTCTGGAGTTGCGCTCGCTCAACAGTAAAGGATTAGAGCTCAATGCCCGACTGCCGATGCACGTGAGGGAAATCGAAGTTCAACTCAAAAAAAGTGTGGGGGAGTTCCTCAAAAGAGGTAAAATTGATTTGAGCCTCAATATTGAGAACATGAGTGAATCCAATGCCAAAACCATCAATGTTGCTGCTGTCAATCAATACATTGAGCAACTGAAAGGAATAGAAGATCTTGGCCGTTCGGAGTTGCTCAGGATTGCCATTAAACTGCCCGATACCCTCAAAACGGAGATCGAAGATTTTGACGAGACCGAAATTGAATTGATCAAAACCCTGCTGAAAAAGGCGATCGATGCCCTGATTGAATTCCGGTCCGATGAGGGGAAAATCCTCGAAATTGAATTCAAAAAAAGATTGGACAACCTGGAGGAGCTTTGTAAAGAAGTAGAAATCATCGATCCCGAAAGAAGTGCCAAAATTAAGGAAAAATTGAAATCCGCTTTGGATACCCTCCAAGCCGAAGTCGATCAAAATCGATTCGAACAGGAACTGATTTATTATTTGGAAAAATACGACATCACCGAAGAGAAAGTCCGGCTGAAAAATCACATTGATTATTTTAAAAAAACATTGAGTAGTGATACTTCAAACGGAAAAAAACTGGGTTTTATCGCTCAGGAAATCGGCCGAGAGATCAATACCATAGGATCAAAAGCCAACCATGCCGGCCTTCAAAAACTGGTCATCCAAATGAAAGATGAACTGGAAAAAATAAAGGAGCAATTACTCAATGTTTTATAATTGAAAGAAGGAAAACTCATTGTGGTATCGGCCCCATCGGGTAGTGGTAAATCCACCTTGGTAAAAGCATTGCTGGAAAATGATCTTCCCATGGCTTTTTCCATTTCGGCCACCTCCCGCCCCCCTCGGGGAAAAGAACAAGACGGCATCGATTATCATTTTCTGACCCCTGAAGCTTTTCAAAAAAAAATCGCGGAAAATGCTTTTGTAGAATACGAGGAAGTTTATCCCGCTAAGTTCTATGGAACCCTTCGTGAAGAACTGCAAAACAAATGGTCTGCAGGACAACACATCATTTTTGATATCGATGTGGTGGGGGGACTCAACATCAAATCCCAATACCCGGAGCAAACCCTGTCGATCTTTGTCCAAGCGCCCAATTTGAAGGTTTTGGAGGAGCGACTGCGGTCCAGAGCAACAGAAGACGAGGCACTGATTCAAGAGCGCCTTGCCAAAGCCCAATTGGAAATGGAATCCGCAACCAAATTTGATGTGGTGATCGTCAATGACGACCTGGAGCAAGCAAAAAAAGAGATGTTTCAGAAGGTTAAAGCATTTGTAGAGCAAGCGTAAGCAATGAAAAATATCGGGCTGTTTTTTGGTTCCTTTAATCCAATCCACTCGGGGCATCTGGCAGTGGCAGAATTTTTTGCTCAAAATACAAACTTGGAAGAAGTGTGGTTGGTGGTCAGTCCCCAAAGTCCATTCAAGGAAAAAAATACATTGATGGAAAACCACCATCGATTGGCCATGGTCCAATTGGCCATTGAAGATAAATCAAATCTCAAAGCCTGTGCAGAAGAATTCGATTTACCCTCACCCAATTATACCATTAACACCCTCGATCATTTAAAAAAAAAATATCCTCAATATCAATTTACCCTCCTTTTGGGTCAAGACAATATAATGCATTTCGACCGTTGGAAAGCGTACCGCCAAATCTTAGAACAGTTTCAGCTCTATGTTTATCCCCGGACCCAGTCCGACAAAATACCGGCATCACTTTTAAATCATTCTAATATTGTTTATTTTGAAGCTTCATTATTAAATGTTTCAGCGACTGAAATTCGAAATGCACTTAAGAATAAAAAATTATTGGCTGATTTACTTCCTCAAAAAATTCAAGATTACCTTCAAAAATTTAATCTTTATCACTAAATAACCCTTTTATATGAAACCTGTCAAATCGAGTAAAATATTTTTAAATACCTCCACTTCCGATTGGGAAGCGGTAGAACCAAAGATCAAAAGAAAAATATTGGGTTATGACGGTCAACTGATGTTGGTCCAAGTCCACTTTGAAAAAGGAGGGATTGGGGCCGAACACCAGCATCACCACTCACAGTCAACCCTTGTCGGATCGGGGGTGTTTGAAATCACCATCGATGGGGTGACCCAAAAACTGGAAAAAGGAGATTCTTTCTACGTCCCTCCCAATACCCTCCACGGTGCGGTATGTTTGGAAGAAGGAGAACTCATCGATGCCTTTAGCCCCGTTAGGGATGATTTTATTGGTTAAAAATCACTGAACATTTCCCTGTTCCAAAATATCATGCAATGTTGCGGTGATGTTTTCCCTGCTCCAATTTTCAATCTCCGGTAAGATGTTATTGGCCTTACCTTTTTGTTGGGCTACTTTTTGAATAAATATTTCTTGGG
>JBESZM010000037.1:0-24907 GCA_041254175.1 Flavobacteriaceae bacterium
AAATTGACCAACTGACCGATCTACTGCACCCCAACACCCAAAAAGCAGTGATGAAATCATTGACCCCAAATTCGTTGCGAGATTTTATGGCCACCGCCTATCATTGTATGGCCGTAGTGGGCAATGAGGGAGGGGCCATCAATATTGCCAAAGGATTCAACAAGCCCACCTTTGCAATTTTTTCGCCTTTGATTAATCCTTCGGGCTGGCATACCGAAATTCCCAATCAATGTATGGCAGTAAATCTTAAAACATTTTTTCCAAATGCCGTCGATTACAGTGACCACCGAAAAATCGCAAAAGACCCGAAAAAAGTATTGGCGCTTTACAAAATGCTAAAGCCAGAGCTTTTTGAAAAACAGTGGATCGATTTTTTAAAAAGTGCTATTTCTAAGTAAATCTATTTAGTAAATAATTTTATGGCTTTTTTAAAGATTATTTCCTTAAAAATTCCATTTTAACAAAAAAAGAAGGTGTAATTTTTCGTTTTAGGTGTTTTTAAACTTATATTTCGAACACTTGATTCATTCTTTGAATTGATTTATGGTTAATAGGAGGGCATCTTTTAGGTGCCCTTTTTTGTAGCCTATTTTAACTCGCATTTAACCTCCCTTTACCAATTCTTTAACAAATGATGAAGTAACTTTACAATGAGACTTTAATAAGCTTCATTTTTGTTTGTTTAATTGGTTTAACCCGCCAAAAGTTATGTGTAAACTTGGCGGGTTTTTTTTGTAGATCACGTTTAGGTTTATTGAGATATCTCGTATTCAAACTCCCAGTTGGGGTCGTCCAATTTGTTGATGATGTACTTTATGGTAATTTCTTGATCCTCAGCAATAGGTTGAAGCGCTTCGATACGAATGTGTCTTAACTTTCCCATTTCCTTGTCCTCGTCGGCCAGTATTGCTTTACAGTTAGGTATCTCATGGTGATTGATAAAACCGCCCAAAGGCAAACGAATATATCCGTCTGGAAAACGCTCGTCAAAAATATGAGAAATGCCCAGGTCAAAACCTTTGGGTAAATCTCGAGTGGTAAAAACACCAAGCCCTTCAATTTTACTATCCTTGATGGTCAAAAAATCCGGTAAAGGACGCCAAGTCGTTTTTTTTATCATGACTCTATTTTTTTAAATATTGTAAGATCCCGAGGGATGCTTGTTACTACTGCTTTTTTAAACTCCTTTCCTCACAACAAAATTTATAGGGCCAAGCTTTCTAAAAATTTGAGAATTCATCTATTAAAATTAATCATTTTACTTTAAAATGGCCTTCTAAAACTGCTTGAGTATCGACCTCAATACAGGTTCATAGGCATCGGCATAACGCAGCATTCCCAAGTCACTGGGATGAGAACCGTCTGTTGCTCCCTCTCCATCGTGGCCCAACAGATGATCTCCATCTAAGTAATACAGGTTTCCAACACCTGCATCAGTCAATTCAGCATAAGCTTTTTTGAGTGCTGCTCGGCTCTTTTGATGATGGGATTTTCTATGAGGAAAAAATGAAGTGTTGGTAAAACTTCGATCCTCTACCAACAATATGGGTGTTTTGTCGTGTGCTTGCCTCAATTTTTTAACCAAGGGGATCGTTCGCTCAGAGACAGTCGTTTCGTTCATATTGGGCAAGCAGTCAATCACATAAGCGCAGGGATCTTGCTCGGCCAACAAGGCTGCGACCTCAATCTCCATTCGTCCATTGCCAGAGAATCCCAAGTTGATGGTGGGACGCCTCAACCTCCTGCCCAAAATGGCGGGAAAAGCCATACCGGGTCGCGATGCACAGGCACCATGCATGATCGAAGTTCCATAAAAAAGTATGGGTTTCTCCTTGCGAGGTGGCAGCGCTTTAAAAGATTCTCCTTTGGGAACCCCTACTTCCAATGAATCTACTCCATTGTACAAAGGCAAATAAAGGGTATAGCGCCTGGATCCAGGGCCTAGGTCTTTGGCAATGGCGGTTTCCATTTCTTGTTTATTTGGCCTTACAACGCTCACCCAACGATCCATGCCCTGATCATCATTGGCATACAAATCCAAACCACTCACTCCTGTAGCGGGCATATGAGACATCGCTAATCGCTCCAAATACAGATTATAGCGGACATAAATGTTGGGGGAATCCGACAAAAAACGCATACACATACCGGCCGAATGTCGTGAAAGATCCCATACCGCATCTCTAACCAATCCCTCCGCTTTGGAAGGAAATCGATCAAAATATCTTTGGGTATCTGTCCAACCTTTTCCCTCTACCCCGATTTCTTTTACATCATACCAATCTATTTCGTCTTCCGATATCAAGGGTTTTTGAGCAAATAGTAATGGAGAAAGACCCAGTGTGATCGCGCCTCCCAACAATTGAGAAGTAAATTGGCGTCGGCTGTAATGCTGTGTATTCATAAATAATCTTTTTCGTTTGTGGTTGAATTTGTGTTTAATATACGGTGATTTACTTTAGTGGTTTGTATCGTCTTTTTCAGAGGAGAACCCATCTGCTTTGATGCCGAACAAGGCAACGAAAATACTTCCGTAGAGGGAATGAACCAAACTGGATATAGCAGCAGGAATCGCCACTGCTGGGTTGACAAAGTTTTCCTTGGCCAAAACAACTCCCAAACCGGAGTTTTGCATCCCCACCTCTACCGAAATGGTCTTACTCACCGCTTCATCTTTCAATAAAATTTTACTCAAAAAATAGCCCAAAATAAATCCAGCAAGGTGAAGGGTCATAATCGATAGAATCAAAGAAACCCCGGAGCCTAAAATGATTTCTTTTCCTTGACCGATGATACTGGCCACAATCAATGTAATCAGGATTACTGCTACCGATGGGGAATAAAACTGAATCTTTTGGGTATAACGCGGCAATTTTGCATTGAGAAAAATCCCCAAGACGACCGGAACCAAGACCACTTTGAGTGTACTGTAAAACAATCCCAAAGCATCCACATCAATCTCATTGCCCGAAAGACTGCTGGTCAACAAAGGAGTCATCACTATAGCCGCCATGGTCGAAAGGGCCGTCATGCTAACCGATAATGCCAAATTGGATCGGGATAAAAACACGATCACGTTGGAGGCCGTTCCACCGGGACAACTCGATACCAAGATCAGCCCCACCGCAAAAAAAGGAGGCAGATCAAATGCCTTTCCCAAGAGCCATCCCAAAAAAGGCATGACCGTAAACTGTAAAAACAAACCCGTCATAACCCACTTGGGAGTCTGGGTCACCCGACGAAAATCCTCCAATCGCAAGCTTAGGCCCATGCCCAACATGATCCCCCCCAATCCCAAGGTGATCCAATTCCCAGAAAACCAAGTAAAAATAGGAGGATGGTACAAGGCCAAACAAGAGGCTGACAATACGATCCACGGAAAAGCGGCAGGGATATGGTTAATGATTCGCAATGCCTAAGGGATTCTATAAGTCCATATCTCGTGCAATGGGTCTCCTTTACTACTGAAACCCTGGTGGTGCCAATCCATCCCTTTTTTTGCATATTCAAACTCCAATGAAATACCCACTTTATTGTTATCTCTGGAGAAATAATCAATCGTTTCCGTATAAGTTCCGTCTGTTGCGCTATAGCTTCCCCCTCCAGTTCCATGAAAGGAAAAGCTCTCGGTGTTGTACGCAATCCACTGGAAAAAACCCTCAACCAGAATTTTCATCGTTTTTCTGGGGCGATTGGTGTCTCTTCTTCGCTCTTGGTCGCCATTGACCCGACCTGCCATCAACCACTTGCCCTGAAGCGGTAAAGTGGTCTTGGAAATTTTTTTCCATCGATCCTGATCGTTGATCACAATATGCTTTATACTGTCTTTTGAAAAATTGGAATTGAACTCCAACGCAACCATAAGGTCATTCCCCTTTTTTTGGTAAAAACCCCCTATGGTTTTGATGAATTGATTGGGCTTGGTTGTGAACTGAGTTTCTACATAATACTCCTCATCCATCAGGATTCGATGCTGTATGTCTTGACCATTTTCTTGGGTAGTGAAGGAAAATACTTGACCAAATATTGTTTGACAAAAAAACAATTGTGAAATAAAAGTGATAAAAAATTTAGGTTGCATGGCTTTAAATTTAAGTTAATTAGCTGATATTTAATCATTCCTATCTGCCCTTTCTGCTGACAGGCAGGTTTTTTTATTGAGGAATTTATCTTGGGAGTTCAAATCCCTCTTTGAGGGTTTCATATTCGTAAACCGCCCTGCCCAGAGCACCCAGGAAAGGAATCCCCAAATCGTCGTATTCATATTCACCATCGTTAAATATTTGGTTATGATTAACCAAAACCGTTGCGGCCAAAAGAAACTCCACCCCCTGATCGTTTTTTATATAGGCCACATCCGTCAGAGTTCCAAAGGCCAAACCGACTTTGTTGTAGATTCGAATCCGATCAGACATTTCTCCTTTTAAATCTCCATACATCAAAAATTTACAATAGCTGTCATAATAATAATCCCTATCATAGTAGGGAACCTCAACCTCTGGAGGAGTCCTACTCATCCAGTGTTTTAAAAACTCATAATCTTCGGTTGTAAGATCAAAAGACTCCTCCTTAGTGAAATGATCCGGAAAGATCAATCTTTTTAAGATTTGATTCAATGCGCTGAGGGAGGCGTAATTCTTTTTGGAAAAATCCATCGGAGTTGGAATTAATGTCCCCTCCTCGATAAAACCTTTTCCTTTGTGAAGGCCAAAAACATCATCCCTTTCCGATTCCATTTTGTAGACCCTCTCAGGCTGCCGATAAATGACTTTGCCCCCCTCAGAGAAAAATACAAACTCCGGGCTTTTGTCATTGTTTTCCGCACCGGAGAACTTATGATAAATCTGAAAATCATGAATCCCCTTTTCTGCAAGACTTCTGTTGATCTTGTCCCGTCCCAAAAAATCGAAAAGATAATTGTAGGCCTGATTATCGCTCACCAAAAATAATTTTTTGATCAAATGGGAAATGGTGAGTTTACCACCGGGGTGGGTACTGTCCAAGACCGCCAAAGTCTTTTGACTTTCGTCCACTATCTCAAAAGGCGAGTAGGGAGAGATCTCCACTCCTTGTCTTTGGAGTCTTCTTATTTTTTCCAATGCCAAAATCGCTACCGGAAGCTTGACCGTACTGGCAGGATAAAAATAACGCTTGGGATTTTCTTGATAGCTAAATTCCTTAAAACCGGGGTTCCCCTCTTTGTCCCTTTGAATCTGAGTGTACAGAACTTGCACTTCATATACCTCTTTGTTGGAACGTATTTTTTGAATCAAGGAATCCTCACTTTCATTGATCAATTGGGTCAAAGTGTTATGATCTTTTTTTTTGAAACAAGGTCCACAGCCAATGAATAAAGTCATTAATGCCACAACTGCTGATATGTAAATTTTTTTATGAGTAATCATAGATCATCTTACCGGGCAGTCCTGTTTAAATAATCATTTGATTTAGGCGCTAATCCCTTGTAATTTATTAAATTGAAACAAATTTAATCTCATTTGTAAAATGAAAAAACTTAACCCCAACTACTTCGCGATATTATTAATTGGTTGTCAATTCATTTATGGTCAAAAAGTAGCATTTGAGGAATACGACCTCGAAAACGGTCTTCATGTAATTTTACATCAGGACAACTCAGTACCCATAGTCACTACCTCCGTGCTATACCACGTGGGTTCCAAGGATGAAAACCCTGAAAGAACGGGTTTTGCGCATTTCTTCGAACACCTACTGTTTGAAGGCACCAAAAACATTTCAAAGGGAAAGTGGTTCAGTATCGTCACCGGTAATGGGGGTTCCAACAACGCCTATACCACCGATGATTTTACATACTACTATGAGAATTTCCCTTCAAATAATCTCAAGCTCGGCCTTTGGATGGAATCCGAACGCATGCTCCATCCCATCATAGACCAAACCGGAGTAGACACCCAAAACGAAGTGGTCAAAGAGGAAAAACGCATGCGCTACGACAACAGCCCCTACGGAAAATGGAATGAAGAAGTCAAATCATATTTATATGAATTGCATCCATACAGCCAGACGACCATCGGGAAAATGGAGCATTTGGACGCAGCTACCCTCGAAGAGTTTATGGCCTTCAATAAAAAATACTACATCCCCAACAACGCCACTTTGACGGTTGCTGGTGACATTGACATTCCCCAAGCCAAAGGGTGGATAAAAGACTATTTTGGATCCATACCCAGAGGTCCGGAAATTCAACGAAGCTTTCCAAAAGAATCACCCATCACCGAAACCATCAAAGCAGAGGCCTTTGATCCCAACATTCAAATACCCGCAGTCTTTTTGGCCTACAGAACACCGGGGCGAAACTCCAGAGACGCCAGAGTACTCGACGTAATTTCGACTTACCTCAGCCAAGGAAAAAGTTCTAAACTCTATAAAAAATTGGTGGACGATAAAAAAATGTCACTTCAGGTTGCCGCTTTTAATCTGAACAACGAAGACTACAGCACCTATGTAATCTTGAGTTTACCGCTGGGGGAGAACACTCTGGAAACTTTGATCACCGAAATTGACGAGGAGGTCTCAAAAATTCAAAAAGAACTGATCTCCGAAAAAGACTATCAAAAATTACAAAATCAGTTTGAATCCGAATTTGTCAATTCTAATTCTACCATTGAGGGGATTGCGAATTCACTGGCGGAATATTATGTCTTTTACGATGGAGACACCAACCTGATCAACAAAGAGTTGGATCTTTACAAGTCCATTAGTCGGGAAGAAATACGCAAGGTTGCGCAAAAATACCTCAATACCAACCAGCGATTGGAATTACACTATTTACCTGAACCCCAAAAAGAAGAAAAATGATAAGACTCCTAATATTATTCGTTTGCGTTGGCTTTTTGAGCAATGCACAAGCACAAGTTGATCGATCTGTACAACCCCAGCCGGGGCCCGCTCCGCAAATTAACTTTGGAACACCGAAAGAACACCAATTCAAAAATGGTCTGACCCTAATGGTGGTAGAAAACCACAAACTCCCTCAAGTTTCCGTTTCCCTGAGTATCGACAACCCCCTTGCCGTAGAAGGCGAAAAAGCAGGTTTGTCGGGACTGTTGAGCAGTATGATGGGAAAAGGATCCAAAAACATCCCCAAAGATGAGTTCGAGGAAGAAGTAGATTTTATGGGTGCCCGACTGGGTTTAAGTGCCCAAGGCGGATATGCCAGTGCTTTAAAACGCTATTTCCCCAGGGTTTTTGAAATGATGGCCGATGCTGTCCTAAACCCCCATTTTCTGGAAGAAGAATTTCAAAAAGAGGTGGACAAAACCTTGGAAGGTTTAAAAGCATCTGAAAAAGATGTAAAAACCTCAGCGCGCAGGGTAGAAAACCTCCTTTCCTATGGTAAGGATCATCCCTACGGCGAATACATTTCGGAGGAAAGCATTAACAGGGTGTCACTAAATGATCTGGAGCAATTGTATCAAAAAAACTTTCACGCTCAAAATGCTTACATCACCATAGTAGGAGATATTGATTTTGAAACCGCAAAAAAGCTAACCAAAAAATATTTTGGCAAATGGGCCAAAGGTCAGGTTACATCGATGTCCTTCCCCAAACCGGAAAATGTAGCCCAGACCCAAATTGCCTTTGTGGAGATGCCCAATGCCGTTCAATCTGAAGTTTCGGTTGTCAGCACTGCAAATATGGACAGAAACAACCCGGATTACTACGCGCTAACGATTGCCAACCAAATCTTGGGTGGCGGTGGAGAGGCCCGGCTGTTCCTCAACTTGAGAGAGGACAAGGGCTATACCTATGGATCCTATTCTCGTTTTAATATCAACCACAAAACCAAATCACGATTGCGGGCTTTTGCCGCGGTTCGCAATGCCGTAACCGACAGTGCTGTGGTACAGCTACTCTACGAAATTGACCGTATGAGTAAAGAAATGGTTACCGAAGAAGAGCTCAAACTGGTCAAAGAAAAATATGCAGGTTCGCTGATCCGGTCTATGGAGGACCCCGAAAACATAGCCAGTTTTGCTTACAACACCAAGACACAAAATTTGCCGCCCAATTTCTATAACAACCTTTTAAAAAACATGCAAAAGGTGACAAGAGAAGACATTTCCAGCGTGTCCAAAAAATACTTTGACCCCAAGCTGATGCGGGTGGTGGTCACCGGAAAAGGAAGTGATATTTTGACCCCATTGGAAAACATTGAATTCAATGGTCAGAAATTAGAAGTGCTCTATTATGACAAATACGGCAATGGTACAGACCGACCCGAATTTTCCAAACCCCTACCGGAAGGTTTGACCGCCAAGAGTGTGATGGACGGTTATATTGAGTCCATCGGAGGTAAAGACAAATTGGAAGGTGTAAAAACTAAGGCTTCTATTTCAGAAGCCAGTATGCAAGGCATGACCATACAGGTCTCCAACCGACAAACAGCCAAAAAACAAATGCGGGTAGAGGTCAGCATGATGGGCAATGTGATGCAAAAAACGGTAGTAAACCAAACCAAAGGTTACAACGAAATGCAGGGACAAAAAATGGAGATGAAAGGGGGGGAACTAGAGAACACTCTCAAAGATGTATCCATTTTTCCCGAACTGGAAATCGACCCCGATCAAATTTCATTGAAAGGAATTGTATCTGTTGATGGAGTTGACGCCTATGAAATCAAATGGTCGGACAACAAAACCGTTTTTTATGCTGTGGAGGATTTTCTTAAACTCCAAACCGTAGAAACCATGGAAATGCAGGGGCAAATTCAATCCTCCACAACCTCCTTTAGTGATTATAAGGCCGTAGAAGGCATTCGCTTCCCCCACCTTGTCAAACAAGATATGGGCCCGCAAAAAATAGATTTTCAGGTGAAATCCATCATCCTTAACGAACCCATGCCCGACACTTTATTCGAATAAAATACCGCCTGTAAAAAAACACTTTTTTTGCCCCAAATAAGAAGTCATTGGTAAACCCAAATCATACTACTGCCAACAACGTGTATAAGCAATAGCGGTTCGAGTGCCAACTCAAACCGCTTTTTCATTTAAATAAAGTATATTGTAGTCCGAAAAGCAATTGCAAAAACCCGCTTACTGCTCATACACAAGACCGTTCTCCAACAAATCCCAGACCATTGTATCCATCTTCTTATTTAATATTATCTTTAACCTATGAAAAAAATACAACTCTTTTCGCTATTGATCGGACTGTTTGTTTTTAGTGCCTGTAAAAACAATCAAGCCCCAAAAACCGTTACGGTAGAAACGACTGCGGTCAAGACCGTCGAGGCCGCCTTCCAAAAAGCTCAGCCCATGGCCATGAGCATCGAAGGAATGGTTTGTGCTGTGGGTTGTGCGGCAGTGATTGAAAAAAACCTCAACCAGACCGTAGGGATCAAAGAAGCCAAAGTAGATTTTGAGACCAAAAAAGCCACTTTGATCTTCGATGCCGAAGTCTTATCCCCCAATGAAGTCACTCAAGTAGTGCTCAACACAGGAGAGGCCTATACGGTCAAAGATTTCCAACTTTTGGATTAATCCTTCCAGCGCAAGGTTTCCATCAGGTGCATTACATCTCGCTCCACGTATTTGGCTGCGGGCATGATGGAATCGTAATTGGGTCGTGAATAAAAATAGAGTGATCCCATCAGGAAGTGATCGGTAGAGTCTGTCAGAAAAAACTGCAACTGAGAGGCAGCATTTCCCACCACAGTAAAAAGGGTGCCATAGACCCTTTTTTCGGGGGCCATAAAGACCCTTTCCGGTATTTCCTGTGCTTTGATCATGTGCTTTCCCGGAAGCTGGTAGGCATCGTTTAACAGAGAATCTATATTATTTTCTACCCCTATATAGGACAAATACAAAGTGGCTTTCATTTTGGGATAATACAAATCCGGAGCAGTTTTTGCGATTCTTTTCAGTTGTACCCAGTTGTTGTATTCAAAATCGAAACGATAAGTATCGGGTAGCTGCTTATAGTTTGGTTGTGGGTATTGGAGGCGCAATTGCGCCTTGGGTTTGGGTTGCTGGACACTTTCGCATGCCACCATTAGCGCCATCGAAATCAATAAAAATACACCGGCCCATTTTGCTGCTCTCATGCCGAAGGAGGTAAAATGATCTTGATTCTTTTGATCCGCTTTCGATCCACGGATTCTATGACAAACTGATATCCTTCGAATTGTATGACCTGACCTACCTTTGGGAAAGCCTGAGCGATCTCAAGTACAAAACCTGCTATGGATTCTGATTCTCCCTTGGATTTTTCAAAAATCTCTTCTTCCTCCAGGTCAATGACCTTATAAAAGTCTTTGAGGTTGATCTTCGCATCAAAAACAAAAGTAAAATCGTCCAACTTGGAATAGATCAATTCATCATCGTCAAACTCGTCGCTGATGTCGCCTACAATTTCCTCAATCACATCCTCTAAGGTAATCACCCCCGAAGTACCTCCGTATTCGTCGACCACCACTGCCAGGTGAATTTTTTTCTGTTGAAATTCTTTAAGAAGATCATCCAATTTCTTGTTTTCCGGGACGTAAAAAACAGGTTTTAAAAGCTTTTTCCATTTAAAGTTGGACTGCTCAAGGTGAGGCAGTAAATCTTTGGTGTACAAAATTCCCACAACACTATCCATATTCTCAGTGTATACCGGAACCCTCGAAAATCCATTTTCTAGAATCAGTGGAACGATGGTTTCCATATCCATATCCTCTGAAAGGGCAAAGACATCGATGCGGGGACACATGACCTGTTTGGTATCGGTATTCCCAAAGTTTACGATTCCCTGCAAGATTTTGTGCTCTTCCTTGGTGGTCTCCTCCTCACTGGTCAACTCCAAGGCCTGAGATAATTTGTCAATCGAAAATTCATTGTTCTTTTGCGCTAAGCGCGACTCCATAAATCGGGTGATTCTACTCATGGGGATGGTGAGAAAAAACAAAAAATAACGATCGATGGTATAGATTGGAAAAGCCACAGCTTGGGAGAAAGTCATGCCATTTCTGTTGGCGTAGACCTTGGGTAGAATTTCACCAAAAAAGAGGATTAAGAAGGTAATGACCCCAATTTCAATCAAAAGGACAATCAAAGGATTTTCGATCTGACTGAAGAGATCCTCTCCCAAAGAGGCGAACAGCAATACGATGGCAATATTGATGAAGTTGTTGGTGATCAGAATGGTGGCCAAAAGGCGTTTGGGGTTTTGGAGCATCTTTTGGATGATGTCCATTTGGCGGGATTTTTTCTCCGCTTCGGAATCCAATTGCTCTTTGGTCAAAGAAAAGAAAGCCACCTCAGCACCAGAAACCAGCCCTGAGGTGATCAGTAGCAATACAAGTAAAATGAACTGGATCAATAAAGACCCCTGAACATCTAGGAAAATGATTAAGAAACTTAAAGGGTCAGGATCCAATTAACTTATACTTTGATTAAAATGGAAGATCGCTTTCCGGGGGATTGTCTTCCACAGCTGGCGGTGCCGGTGTATCGGCATCGGATCCGCTTGCCTCACTTTTTTTGGTAGTCAAAAAGGTAAATTCATCTACATTGACTTCGGTGGTGTAACGATCTTTTTGATCTTGATCTTGCCACTTTCTGGTTTTAATCCTTCCCTCGATGTAGATTTTGTCCCCTTTACTAAGGTATTTCTCACAAATCTCCGCAGCTTTATTCCGAACCACCACATTGTGCCAATCGGTGTTGGTCACTTTTTCTCCAGAGGTTTTGTTGGTATACACTTCGTTGGTTGCAAGTGGAAATCTTCCTATGCAACCTCCACCATCGAAATAATGCATTTTAACATCATCTCCGAGGTGGCCAATTAACATAACTTTGTTTAATGTACCATTCATGATAAAAGATTTTCGGATTACACACTCAAATGTAATGAATCACAATCAGTTGATAAAAAATTTATCTCTAAAATTTTGAAGTACTTTGGGCATGGGATAGTCTTGAATCCGGCTGCTTTGAGTGTCTAAATTAGTACTTTCACTGAGCTTGACAATCCAAAAATTAATTTCTAGATGTTGATGGGTAAGCTTGTGAAAGATAGGTTCGTCATTCCATTTGTCAATCACAAAATCGGATGTAATCTGGTGTTCGGCCAAAAGTGATTTGAGCTGACCCTGTTGATAGTGCTTTTGTTTTGCGAAAGTTTCGATCAGGGGGAATTGATATAAATTTTGCCAAATTCCGTTTCCCTCTCTTTTCTGTAAAAGGGTGTTTTTGGATTCATCGATCAACACAAAAAAATGAAGGTAGCGGTTTTTGACTTTAACTTTATTGGCTTTGACAGGAAGCAAGCCCACCTTAGCTTGTTGGAAAGCTATGCATTGGTTTTTAAAAATACAATCCTGGCAATTCGGGTTTTTGGGAACGCACTGAAGTGCCCCAAATTCCATCATGGCTTGGTTAAAGTCGCCCGGAGCGGCTCCTTTGATCAAATTCTGGGCTTTTTCTTTGAAAATTTTGTGGGCTCCGGAAGCATCAATGGGTTGATCCATGCCAAAAATTCTTGATAATACCCTGTATACGTTTCCATCCACAACGGCTTGTTCTTGACCGAAACAAATAGATGCTATGGCACTGGCCGTATAATCTCCAATTCCTTTAAGACTTTTGATTTGATTAAAATCATTGGGAAACCGCCCGTGGTATTGATGGGTGATGGTTTTGGCGGTAGCATGGAGATTTCTAGCCCTAGAATAGTAGCCCAGTCCCTGCCAAAGCTTCATGACATGATCTTCTTTGGCAGCAGCCAGTTGCTCGACAGTTGGAAAGTTTGAAATAAAAGACTCGTAATAGGGAAGACCTTGAGCCGCTCTTGTTTGCTGTAGGATGATCTCCGACAACCAAACATTATAGGGTTTGGTATTTTCACGCCATGGAAAAGGTCTGCGGTTTTCTTTGTACCAGTCTAACAATTTTTTATGGAAGCTCATTGTGGCGTTAAAAGATGAATTTTGGAGAAAAGCACCAACAAAGATAAAAAGGTAAGTCTGAACGAATTATCATTTTAATTTTTATATTTGCAAGCCTCTAAATAACTAATAGTAATACCAATTAAATATGACAAAAGCTGATATTGTCAACAATATATCCGATCAGCTAGGGATTGACAAAAACGATGTCCAGGCCACCGTTGAATGTTTTATGAAAGAGATCAAGGATTCATTAGAAAGTGGTGAAAATGTTTATTTGCGAGGTTTTGGAAGCTTTATCATCAAAACCAGAGCTGAAAAAACAGGCAGAAATATTTCTAAGAATGTAGCTGTAAAAATCCCAGCCCATAATATTCCGTCCTTTAAGCCTGCAAAGGTTTTTACGAATGGGGTAAAATCAAAGGTAGAAGTTGCATAAAAAATCAATTATAAATTCAAAATTAAATTTGAACTATGCCAAGTGGTAAAAAAAGAAAACGGCATAAGGTAGCCACGCACAAAAGAAAAAAGCGAAGAAGAGCCAACCGCCACAAGAAAAAATAGTGTTTGGAAATACACTTAAAAATATATCCAAAGTTCATTGATATTTGATACTGCTCAGTCAGTATCTTCAGGAAAATCCTGAATATTTATTGTTTAACAACGACACGCTATGTTGTCGTATCTAAAATTCATCAGAGTGAATAAAGAACTGATAATACGATCGAATTCCTCTGCTGTTGATTTTGCACTGCTCAAGGATGGAAAGTTAATTGAGCTCAATAAAGAAGTAGATAATAATAAGTTTTCTGTGGGTGACATTTATGCCGCCAAGATCAGAAAACCCGTTTCCGGTCTCAACGCTGCTTTTGTCGGCGTAGGTCATGAAAAAGATGGTTTTTTACACTATCATGATTTAGGACCCAACCTTCCTACTTTATTAAAATATTTTAAACAGGTAAGCTCAGGTAGAATCAAAGATTATTCTTTAAAGAATTTTCGTTTTGAAAAAGAAATACCCAAGGATGGTTCCATACAAGATTATTTGAAGACCCAACAACAAATTCTTGTACAGATTGTCAAGGAACCCATTTCCACCAAGGGACCAAGAGTAAGTTCAGAGTTGTCCCTCGCGGGGAGATTCATGGTACTCATTCCCTTTTCAGATCGCATTTCGATTTCACAAAAAATTGAAAGCAATGCCGAAAAAAATCGGTTAAAAAAACTGGTCAAAAGCATTCGACCCAAAGGCTTTGGTGTCATCATCAGAACTGTTGCCAAAGATCAAAAGGTCAAAGAACTGGATGCCGATTTGCAACAACTGCTCGGCAGATGGAAAAACTTGTGTGAGAAATTTATCAAAGTGGATCAATATCCCAACAAAATTCTCAGCGAAATCAATCGATCCTCCTCTATTTTAAGAGATATTTTTGATAACGATTTTACGGGAATCCATGTGGACGATCCGGAGATGCGTATGGAAATCATGGATTATTTGAAAACCATCGCACCAGACAAGGTATCCATTGTCAAGTATTTCAAAAATAAATCAACGCCCATTTTCGACCATTTTGGAATCGAAAGGCAAATCAAAACCGCGTTTGGTACAACAGTATCCATGCAGAAAGGTGCCTATTTGGTCATCGAACACACCGAAGCACTGCATGTAATAGATGTCAACAGTGGTAATAGATCCAACAAGGCCAAGTCACAAGAACAAACTGCCTTGGAAGTCAATCTGATTGCCGCCAGTGAAATTGCCAGACAATTAAGGTTGAGAGATATGGGAGGTATTATTGTAGTCGATTTTATCGATCTCAATAGCAACGAAAATCGAAAAAAATTATTTGAACATCTTCGAAAGGAGATGGAAAGTGACAGAACCAAACATAAAATTCTGCCGCCTTCGCGATTTGGATTGATCCAGATCACACGTCAACGGGTCCGCCCCGAGATGAGTATTAAAACACGAGAACCCAATCCCAACAAAAATGGTGAGGTTGAAGCTCCCATTGTTTTAATAGACAAAATCAACGCAGAGCTTGACAAAATCGTCAAGCACAGGCACAACAAAAAGAAAGAGTTGCATTTGCATCTTCACCCTTTTGTCGCTGCCTATCTAACCAGCGGTTTCCCTTCCATCCGGGCCAGCTGGTATTTTAAACACAAAAAGTGGGTACGCATAGTACCCCGTGATGCTTACCTTTATTTGGAGTTCCGTTTTTTGGATCAAAACAGAAGACTACTCCGAACCAAATAACCGAAAACCGCCTTGACAACAGGGCGGTTTTTTTATGCCTTAGTTGTAAGGGTTCTTTTGGCTTTGCGCTTCTTTGGACGACGTACGCCATTTGACCCTTTGATGATTTTTCCTCTTTTTGTCTTTTTATCGCCTTTGCCCATAATTTAAGATTTGAGATTCCAATTTAATGAAATAAAAAGTGGGGCAGTTTTTGAAGCCCCAAAAACTTGTTAATTTTGGCTATGGCGAATCCAGGAATTCCTTTATTAGAAATCCAAAAAAAATTAGAGTATTATTGTGCATATCAAGAGCGCTGCCATCAAGAAGTCTCTCAGAAACTAAAAGATCTGGGAGTGTTCGGAATCCCGATGGATACTGTTATTTCTCATTTGATTGAGGAAAATTATCTGAACGAAACGCGTTTTGCTGAACACTTTGTCCGTGGAAAATTCAGCATCAAAAAATGGGGAAAAAGACGGCTGCTCAGAGAACTGAAGCAACGCCATATTTCGGATTGGAACATCAAAAATGCAATGAAAGAAATTTCTGATCAAGCTTATTGGGAATGTGGTCAGGCCCTGGCAGAAAAGTTTTGGGAAACTCATCGAAATCGCCCACTAGCGGAGCAAAAGAAAAAGGTTTGGAATGCCATGCAGTACCGCGGTTGGGAAACCGAGCTGATCATGGAAAACATCCTTAGACTGGAGCATCAAAAGGAATAACGCAATCCCAAAAGTCCATTCCCCTTGGGCATAGGCACCAAATTGGACTCCCAATATTCTGTATTGAAAATGTTGTTAAAATACACACTCACCTGCCATCGACTAATCCTCCATTGAGCAGAAACATCAACCACTGAATAAGCATCTCCAGAGGTTCTTTCCACATATTTGTATACCAAATAGGTGTTGAGATTTTTGTGAATCGGGATCTGATAGTTGGACACAAAATGGTGTTTTAGATCGTTGTTGATGGAATAGCGGGAAAAATTAAAGCCACTGTTTTTCAGGTTGTTTTCCAAATAGGAATAACTGATCTTGAACTCGTGGGTAAGGGTATTGACCTGAATGCGGTGGGTAAGTTCAAAATCGATACCACTGGTGTTGACCTGCTGAATGTTCTCTGCCTTAAAGGGAATGCTGTCGTCTTGGCTGTTTTTAACATAATCAATTAGGTTTTTGGCCTTACGACTGAAGAAGGCCAAAGAGGCTGTTACTTTGGGACTAATAAGTCGAATGCCTACTTCGTTGGAGATGGCTTCTTCGGGCTTTAAATCGGCATTACCCAAAGTGGTTCTGTCTGAATAATAAAGATCGGTAAAAGTGGGGATGCGAAAGGTAGCCCCTGTGTTGGCATAAAGGCGAAACTTAGGGCTAATTTGCCATCCCATATCGATACCGGGAAAACTGTGACTTCCAAAATCGGAGAAATAGTTGGCCGCTATGCCTGGGGTGATGTCCACCCTGTTGTTAAAGAGGTAAAATCGATGTTCTAAAAAAAAGTTCATCATGGTTCGACTGCGATCACCCAGGTTATTGCTGCGAATACTGACACGAGAAATATCGACTCCCATACCCGTCAGTCCCCAATCTGATGCTAGGGAGGTATCAAAAGCTGCCCCTAGTTTGTTGGTCACATGAAGATTGCGGTATATTTCAGGTTTGTTACGGATGTATTCGTACATGTCCTGTCCCCTACGCCAATAGACTTTAGGTTTGAATATCCATGCTCCCTTTTTATGTCGTTGCGACAATGAAATGAGGCTGGCTTGGGTTTCCTCGTATTGATCCTTTGCCGATGGGGTGGCATAAAAACCGTTGGCGCCAAACTTTCGACCCGAATAGGTAGCGATGAGATCGAGTGGGGTTTTATGACGGTTAAAAGTGGACTTGATGAAAAGTTGATTGTGGTCGTAGTCGGTATTGTATCGGTAACCATCGGAGGTATTTCTGGAAACAAATCCGAGGATACTGGTTTTTTCGGTGGTATTACCCAGAAAAATTGAACCATTGGTTTGATCATAGTTCCCTTTTTGTAAATCCAAGGTCAATGTTTTAGGGGTTTCTTTTTTGGTTACTATATTTATGGCTCCTGTAAAAGCATTTTGACCGTAGGCTCTGGAGGCGGGACCTTTGATGATCTCAATGCGTTCGATCATTTGTGGAGGTGGGAGGAAGTTGAGTGTATGGTGCCCCGTCTGGGCATCGTCCAATTTGATCCCGTCAATAAGCAAAAGGGTTTGATCAAAAGTACCGCCGCGAATATTGAGATCGGCTTGTGTGGCGCCTGCTCCTCTTCTTTTAATGTCTACCCCGGCGATTTGTTGCAGCAGGTCAACCACATGGGTGACCCCACTTTGTCGGATTTGATCGGCTGTTAGGATCTGAACTGTTTTGGAATTTTGTCGCAGAGGTATCTCCAAACGGTTGGAAGAAATGATGACTTCCTGAAGCTTTTGAGTTGGTAGGGAATCAATTTCTGCTTTGTTCTGAGCCCTGGCCGTACTGACCACAAAAAGAAGGCATACAAGGCTAATTGCGTGGTTTTTTTTCATGACCAATAAAAGTTTAGGTTGAAATAAATTAATCCGCGAGCAGGATCAATTTGTTGTTCCTCATTTCTACAGTACCGGAACTGATCTCAAATAGGGTGGTGTTGTCGTCCTGTTTTTTAAACTTGTTTTGAACGGCATCATCCAGCACCATTTTACCGGAAATGGTAACGGTTCCTTCTTTAAGTGTGGAAACAATGGGAGCGTGGTTGTTGAGCATCTGAAAGGATCCGGAAGTTCCGGGAACGATTACCGACTCAACTTCACCGCTAAACAAAGTGGCCTCAGGGGATACAATTTCTAAGTACATTATACTTCAGCTAACATTTTTTCACCGGCCTCAATGGCATCTTCGATGGTTCCTTTGAGGTTGAAGGCTGCTTCGGGCAGGTGGTCTAACTCACCATCCATGATCATGTTGAATCCCTTGATGGTGTCTTTGATGTCTACCAATACTCCGGGAATACCGGTAAATTGCTCGGCCACGTGGAAAGGCTGAGAAAGGAAACGTTGCACCCTTCTGGCTCTGGATACGGCCAGTTTATCTTCTTCTGATAGTTCTTCCATTCCCAAAATGGCAATGATGTCTTGTAATTCTTTGTAGCGTTGCAACAACTCCTTAACCCTTTGGGCACAGTCGTAATGATCGTCTCCCAAGATATCTGCTGTCAAAATCCTGGAGGTAGAATCCAAGGGATCAACCGCAGGATAAATTCCCAATTCGGCAATTTTACGGGACAATACAGTAGTTGCATCCAAGTGAGCAAAGGTCGTCGCAGGTGCAGGATCTGTCAAGTCATCTGCGGGAACATATACGGCTTGTACCGATGTAATGGATCCTTTTTTGGTGGAGGTAATTCTTTCTTGCATGGCTCCCATTTCGGTGGCCAATGTGGGCTGATAACCTACGGCCGAGGGCATACGTCCCAAAAGAGCCGATACCTCAGAACCGGCTTGTGTGAATCGGAAAATGTTATCGACAAAGAAAAGTACATCCTTACCTTGTCCGTCTCCGGCACCATCCCTAAAGTATTCTGCAATGGTCAAACCGGAAAGTGCTACACGGGCTCTTGCTCCGGGAGGCTCATTCATCTGTCCAAAAACAAATGTGGCTTTGGAATCAAGCATGGTCTTTTTGTCCACTTTGGTCAAATCCCATCCGCCTTCTTCCATGGAGTGCAAAAAGTCGTCTCCATATTTTATAATTCCTGATTCTAACATTTCTCTCAAGAGGTCATTACCTTCTCTGGTTCTTTCTCCTACTCCGGCAAATACAGAAAGTCCTCCGTGTCCTTTGGCGATGTTGTTGATCAATTCCTGGATCAAAACGGTTTTACCTACTCCGGCTCCACCAAACAATCCAATCTTTCCTCCTTTGGCATAGGGCTCGATCAAGTCAATGACTTTGATCCCTGTAAAAAGAACTTCGGTAGAAGTAGAAAGGTCTTCGAAGGCAGGAGCTTGTCGGTGAATGGGCAGCCCATTTTCATTTTCTTTGGGCAGATTTCCCAGCCCGTCAATGGCATCTCCGATCACGTTAAAGAGTCTTCCGTAAACCTCCTCACCGATGGGCATCTGTATGGGACTTCCGGTGGCTTTGGCTTCAGTACCTCGACTCAATCCATCTGTAGAATCCATCGATACCGTTCTTACGGTGTTTTCTCCAATATGAGATTGAACTTCAAGCACCAATTGGGTGCCGTCCTCCTTGGAGATTTCAAGGGAGTCGTATATTTTGGGAAGTGCATTGTCTTCTCCGGAAAATGTTACATCTACTACTGGACCAATGATTTGTGAAACGGTGCCGATTGATTGTGCCATTGAGGTAATATTTTAATTAAATTTTCGTGTGCAAATATAGTGTATACCATATTATTACGGGCATCTGTTTGCTACTTTTAAATTGAAAAAAGAAAATCTTTGAAAGATTTTATCAAACACTGTTGAAAACGAAATGAAAGTCTGGTTTGATTGCGTTCTTTCTAAAACATGATTGCTGTTTTTCAGTTTTAATTTTTTAACATTAAAGCAAAAAAAAGAGCCCAGTTGGGCTCTTTTTATGAATTTATTAAGGTATGGATTAGAAATCAAAACTGACTGAAGTGTAGTATATAGAACCAATTCTACCACCACCAAGTACACTTTGATATTCTTTACCTCCCAAGTTGTTCCCTCCAACCTTAACAACGGCTTTTAAAGAAGGAATTTGATAGGAAACTTGAGCGTCTATAACTGTTCTGGCGTCAATCATGCCATCCACAAACGAAGCTTCATAATAGTACTCTGAAGTATATCTGCTGGAAAGGTTGAAAGACAACTTGTCAAAGTTACCCAATAATCCGGCTTTAAAGTTGTGCTCTGGAGTATTAAAGGCCGCCTCAAAGCTTGATCCCGGTGTTGGGGTAAAGTCAAGTTTATTATAATCATAAACTACATTAAGGGTGAAGTTTTTTGATAAGACTTTGATCAACTCAGCACTGATCCCATAGGTTTTGAGTTCTTCGTCTGAGTTGGAATCGACTTGATAGATAGCGTATTGACCCAATGCTCTATAATTGGCCAATGTGACTCCTTGAATCAGTGCAGGTACATATACATCCGTAGATCCTATTTTATTGTCATAATCGCTTAAATAGGCAGAAATATCAAAAGTAAATCCTGGCTTTTTGAATCTGTATCCAACATCTATCGATGTAATTTTTTCTGCAGTAACATGTTTTAGATTAGAAGCAGTCCCATCCTGATTATATGAGTTATTGAAAACAAAATCACCCGTAAACTGAAAAGGCGATCCATTATCCAAAACTACTGCACCATTGTATCTGCTTATGTTATCGGGTGAGGATCCTAGTAAAGTAACGTCTCCGGCAAAAAGACCGATGTACTGATCCTGATTGGTTGGGTTTCTGAATCCAGTTTGATAGGAAACTCTAAAATTTTGGTTTTCATTTACATTGAATAACGCGGCAATTCTAGGCGTATAGTTGGCATCAAAGAATTCGTGTTTATCAACTCTCAACGATCCAGTAAGACTGACTTTATCATTTAATATGTTAGTAACACCTTGAACATAGGCACCTGTTTCTGTGTATTCAATAGGGCCATCTTGATCTGAGTAAATCGTACCTTTTGAATTCAATTCTGTTTTTCTCATGGATCCACCCACCAAAAAATCAACGTTTCCGGTTAAGCCAGATAGATCATAGTTTAACTCATAGTTATAGGTTTTGGTATCATCAAAAATACCAGCTCCTCCACCAGCTGCTTGCACAACGGGAAGATTTCTTGATGTAACGGCGTTAAACTCAGTCTCAAAAGCAGCAGTTCCTGGCTGGAGCATTCCTTGATTTGCAGCTGCTCTTGCCAAATTGTGTGCAGCTCCTGTTCCTCCTACAGAGGAAAATAATTGGTTGATGTCAGTTCCACCTGTCATGATGTGTGGTGCGACTACATTTTGAACAAATCCAAGAATCCCTGGAAAATCAGGTGTTAAACCTACCCCGGCAGCCAAAGCCCCCATGTAGGTAAGATTGTAATTTACAAACCATCCATAATATCCATTAAATGAACCCAACCCTAAAGCAGACAGATCTACTTTATTAGAATTAGGAGAGTTTGCAAGTAAACCACCAGCTGCGGACAATTGGTAACTATCACCGTCTTGTTCTCTTGTATAGTAAGCTCTAAAATTGAGTCTTCCACTGTCGATTTGTAGTTTGTGTTGTTCGATTTGAATATTTTTCATAGAATATCTTCCAAATCCTTGAAGGGGAGAATCTCCTCTACCAATTAGAGAAGTAAGACTAACTTCGGTCTTTTCATTGGGTCTGAAATGAACGGCAAACATTCCTTTGGAATTTTCAGCATTATTTGAAATCAAATCACGGTCTTGATAACCTGTGCTCATTACTCCATCAAAATAATTTGGAGCTGCAGCAGCTAGGGCCGATGCTGCAGGATTTAATAATCCTACAAGTGACCAAGTGTTTGAGCTTGGAAAAAATCTTTCTCCATATATATTTAGACCGTTGTAATCCGGTGCAGTCTTAGAATAAGAAGGATCTACTTCCCCACCAGGAACTGCTTGGTGAGAGTAATCGGCAGGCATCCATTCTGTTCCTTTTTTGTGGTTTAAAGAGGCTTTAATGGCCCACTTATCGCCAAGTTTTGTCGCAAGTCTAACTCCAATGTCTGTAAACATGTTTTGACCTGCTACTTCTTGATCGGTTACCCCGGTTCTGTAGTAAGCACTTATACCTTCGTGTTCAAAAGGATTTTTACTGTTCAAAAACATGATTCCTTTATAGGCATCAGCTCCATACAATGCAGAGGCTGGACCCGGAATTACCTCAACGCTTTGAACATCAAGTTCGTTTAGACCAATCAAATTCCCCATTGCAAAACCAAATAATGGAGACATATTGTTCATCATATCAACTAGGGTTACAAAACCTTCATTGTAAACTGTAGCAAAACCACGGGTAACTACTTGATTTAAAAACAGACCTCCTTGTTGAAGTTGAATACCTTTGACGTTTTCTAAACCGTTAAAAAAGTCGGCAGAGGGGGTTTGTTGGATTTGTTTTGCACTAAATTTTTCTACGGTAATTGGGGATTCGAAAATCCGCTGTGCAAATCTGGATGCAGCAACAACGATCTCGTCCAGTGAGTCACTACCGGGAGCAAGTGAAATGTTCATCGCAGCGTCAGCCGAAGTCACTTCAATTGACTTGGTTGCAAAACCCAAATAGCTTACTTCTAAGGTAATGGGAAGCTCTTCTTCGGTAGTGATGGTGAAGTTTCCATCAAAGTCAGCTGAAACTCCAGTGTAAGTGCCTTTTACAACAATGTTTACACCCGGAAGTGGCTGATTTGTTTCTTCGTCGACAACAGTACCGTTGATCGTTGTCTGAGCGTGAATAACATTTAACAAGAGCATAGCACCCATTAAAATTATCCCTTTAAATAGCGTTTTTGTTTTCATTAAATTATTGTTTTAGGTTTGATATAGTCAGTATAGCATTAGGGTATATGAAAGCCCGACTTTGGTTTTATGGCCAAATATACTACTTTTCGAATAAAACGGTCTTAGGGTCTTCATGCCAGCCCTTATATTTGGCAGCATACATTTTCTCTACATTCCCCCTTTTGATCTTTAAAGTTGGGCCCAGAATCTTGTTTTGCTCCGTCCATTGCTCCTTGGCCAATACCAAGGTAGAGATTTTTTTATAATTTTCCAGGTCTGCATTGATTGCTGCCAGTTTTTCCTCCAATAGGACGGTGAGTTCCTCTTTGGGAATTGCTTTTCCTATTTCTGACAATTGTGCCAAAGCGATGGGTTGGGGTAAACCCAAACCTGTAATACAGACTTCCTCCAACTCCTTGAGGGTTCCAAAGTAATTTTCCAAAGTTAGGGGTTCGATAAATTTCCCTTTAGAGGTTTTAAAACTGTCGGCCACCCTACCGGTAATGTAGAGATAATTGTCTTTGTCCAAATAGCCTTTATCTCCCGTGTGGAGCCAACCATCTACAAGAGTTTCTTTTGTCATTTTTTCATTTTTGTAATATCCATCCATTACAAAAGGACCTCGCATGAGAACTTCTTCGGTTTTGGGATCTATTTTGACCTCTACTCCACACTGTGGTTTCCCTACAGAGTCTAATTTTTCGAAGTCTCGGCCATCTACTTGGGTACAAATGGCACAATTTTCCGTCATGCCATAACCATTGGTGATGTAGATTCCAATTTTTCTAAACCATTCGATCTGCGTAACGGGGATGGGAGCTGAGCCGGAAACAGTGGATCTTGCACGGGTCAATCCAAGGTTCTTTTTTAACTTCTTTTTGATCAAACCGGAAACCAAGGGGATTTTGAGAAAGAGGTTCAATTTTTTTTGAGGCACTTTTGCCAAGATGCCCAATTGGAATTTGGTCCATATTCTTGGGGCTGCAAAAAATACATGCGGCTGGATGTCTTTTAAATTTTGGGCAAAGCTGTCTATGGTTTCTACAAAAGAGAGTGTTCCGCCAAAACGCATACACACGTGCTCTACTACCACCCTTTCAACAATATGATTGAGGGGGAGATAGGATATAAAATCATTATTTCCGGAAAAATCGATCTTGAGTGGATTGACCTGTTCGGTAATGATTTTGGTTGAATCCAATGTCAAATAAGACAATTCTACTCCTTTGGGATTACCCGTAGTACCCGAGGTAAATATAATGGTCCACAGATCGGAAAGTTTTGGAACATGTGTTTCTTGTAAGGGTTGGTGTCGGTTGATAAAATCAAACCACTCTTCTCCTCTGTCAACGGCAGTGCAACCCTTGTAGTGGGGGAACCTGATCATTGGAAAGTCCTCCGGAATATGACTTCCTATATCATCCCAAGTCTCAATTTTCCCGACAAACAGAAGGTCAACATCACCAAAATCGAGTAAATTTTTTAACTCTTCTCCCTTGAGAGAGGGGAAAAAAGGAACGGAAACATAGCCTGCCATCATGATGGCCATATCGGCAATGATCCATTCTCTGCAATTTTTTGAAATCAGCCCAATGTGTGCATCATCTCTGAGACCCATTGACTTTAATCCATTAGCTAATTTTCTGGCCATTTGTCCGACCTCGGCCCAAGTGTATTCCTCCCATTGATCCCCAAAAGGTTGTCTCAGAAAAGGACGGTCATGGAACTTCTTTTCCCACTCATAAAATTTAAAATCAAACCGTTCGCTATTGCTCATCTTTTTGTGGTTTTTATAATTTCGTCTTCAAACTAAATGGACAATCAACTCATTTACAGTTGAATTTCCACGATCCATCAATATAATTAAAAAAAATAAAAATCAACACATAATCACTAAGAGGGTTAAAGGGTCTTTCAATTTATTTTTTCTAATTTGTGATGCGCTAAGGGTCAAAATTTGATGCACATACTCAATAAATTAATCTCTTTTTAGTCAATGAAGAAGCTCTTTTACTACTTCATTAAATACACCATCAGATTTACCACCCATTGTTATTTCAGGAAAGTCAAAATTTATGGACTGGAAAATATCCCCAAGGATGGTGGAGTTTTGTTTTCACCCAATCATCAAGGGGCCTTTTTGGATCCACTTTTGGTGGGATGTAATATAAAGAGGCCGGTAACATCACTGACCCGTAGTGATGTTTTTGGTGGTCCGCTACAATGGTTTATGGATGC
>JBESZM010000038.1:0-19088 GCA_041254175.1 Flavobacteriaceae bacterium
GAGAGGTTTCCATAACCTCACGTTTTTCAAAAAACATAACTTTAAACGTACCCATTGTATCAGCTGCAATGGATACGGTTACTGAGAGTCGAATGGCCATTGCCATGGCCCAGGAGGGAGGAATTGGGGTGTTACATAAAAATATGACCATAGAGGATCAGGCAGACAAAGTAAGAACCGTAAAAAGAGCGGAGTCGGGAATGATCATTGATCCTGTTGTTTTGACCATTGATTCATACGTCAAAGATGCCAAAGAGAATATGGCCCAATACAAAATCGGTGGAATTCCCATTGTTGATGATCAAAGCCGTTTGTTGGGAATCGTGACCAATCGGGATTTGCGTTTTGAAAAAAACGATGCCCGACCCATTTCGGAAGTGATGACTTCTGACAATCTTATTACGGTCAAGGAAGGGACTTCACTGGAAGAGGCTGAGGTTATCCTTCAGAAACATAAAATTGAAAAATTGCCTGTAATTGATGCCGACAATATTTTGGTGGGCTTGATTACTTTCAGAGACATTACAAAACACAGGGCAAAGCCCAATGCCAATAAGGATGAATTTGGGAGGTTGCGTGTAGCAGCTGCTGTTGGTGTGACTGCTGATTTATTAGAACGCACTTCTGCCTTGGTCAAATCCAATGTGGATGCAGTAGTCATAGATACCGCTCACGGTCACTCTAAAGGCGTTGCTGCTGCTCTAAAAAGTGTTAAAGATACTTATCCGGATTTGGATGTAGTGGTTGGTAATATTGCAACTGCAGAAGCAGCCAAGTATCTGGCTGACATGGGGGCAGATGCCGTTAAAGTGGGAATTGGCCCCGGGTCCATTTGTACTACCAGGGTAATCGCAGGAGTGGGTTATCCCCAACTCTCAGCCATTACTGAAGTATACAAGACCTTGGGGGGATCTGACATCCCCATCATTGCTGATGGAGGGATTCGTTACACGGGGGACATCCCCAAGGCCATTGCAGCGGGAGCGGATGCTGTCATGTTGGGGTCACTTTTGGCAGGAACCCAAGAATCTCCGGGAGAAACCGTCATTTTTGAGGGTAGAAAATTTAAAACCTATCGCGGCATGGGCTCTGTAGAGGCCATGAAAAAAGGCAGTAAAGACCGTTATTTCCAAGATGTAGAGGATGATATCAAAAAGTTGGTTCCCGAAGGAATTGTCGGTAGGGTGCCCTACAAAGGAGATTTGAATGAAAGTATCCATCAATTCATTGGTGGGCTTAAAGCAGGAATGGGCTATTGTGGCACTAAAGACATCAAGACCTTACAGGAAAAAGGAAAGTTTGTGACCATAACGGCTTCCGGAATCAAAGAAAGTCATCCGCACAACATCAGCATTACCAAAGAAGCTCCCAATTACAGCCCTTGATCAATGTGCGACTATTTTGTGTGTAAAAATCCGGTTGTCGGTAGTTTCGATTCTAATGATGTAGAGATTTTGTTTTTCTAAGTTGACTGGAATGACAACCTTTGAAAAATCCTGAATGTTCATGTCCATGATCATGTTGCCAATGATCGAATAGATCTTGAGATTTCCATTGACATGAATACCTTTGATGAGTAGGGTGCTGTTTTGATAGATAACGTTCACAGTTTCTCCCGATTTGTGGGTGGGTTGAACGTTGAGAATAGGGGAGGGTTGGTGAGGAGTAGCTTTTAAGAAAACTAATGAAAATACTAAAAAGCAAAAAGAGGGTAAACTATTTTTCACTGCTTTTAATTTAAATGCAATTTACAAATTCTTTTAATAAGTTCAAAAAAATATTAACATGTTTAGATACTGTAAATCAATCACTTATAAACTTTATTAAGAATAATAAATTTAATTGTTAATAAATCATGCAATATTTTAAAAAAAAACCGTTCCAAGTGCGATGAGGTTAATTAATTGTTTACAACTTTCGAAATGGGTGATTTTGAATTGCCTTTTCTTTATTTTGATGGGCTGTGATTCCATCACTTCGTCCAATCAGGATCGTTTGATCGCTAGGGCAGAAAATCACTATCTGTATCGGTCTGATATCGAGCGTAGTCTTGAACCATTTGCATCCGAGGAGGACAGTCTGATTAAGGTCAGTAACTATATCAACAACTGGGCGCGCCAGAAATTACTTTATGAGAAATCTTTAATCAATCTGCCGCAAGAGAAAATTTCCGAATTGACACATTTGGTCGATGCCTATGAAAACAGTTTGTTTATCAATGCTTATCGTGAGTTTATTCTTAAATCAACCATGGATACACTATCGACTCAATCCCCGGTAAGAGCATTTTACGAAGCCAACAAGCGAAACTTTCTTCTTAAAGAGCCCATTTATAGGCTCAGACACATTTCCTTCCCTTTGGATAACGTGGTTCGCAAAGAAATTACCCGTCGATTTAAAAAATACGATGTAGAGGATGTCAAATTTTTAGATTCACTTTCATTTCAATTCTCCAACTACTTTTTGTCAGACACCATATGGCTGAATCAGATAGAGGTCAGAGAGCAGTTGGGAAACATGGATCAACAGCAACAGGAGCGGTTTTTAAAAAGCCCAAATTATTATGAAGTGAAAGACAGTTTAGTTATATATTTGTTTCAATTGGCCGAAAGATTAGAACGTGGAACTGTAGCCCCCATTTCCTATGTAGAAAATACCATTAGGGATATTGTATTTAACCAAAGAAAACTTGAATTATTAAGATCGTTTGATAATGATATTTTACAAGATGCCATCAAAACCAAAAAATTTGAAAAGTATTAAAACACTAATAATCAGTTGTTTATTGATATTTGTATCAATAAACACTTTAGATGTTAACGCCCAAGGCAGTCAATCTGTAAAACCTCAAAGGATTAAGGTAGACGGAGTGTCGGCTGTGGTGGGGGATTATATCATTTTGGAGTCTGATATTGACAAAGCTATTGTTGAAATGGAATCACAGGGGATGTCGGTCAAAAACATTACCCGCTGTGAGTTATTGGGCAAGTTGATGGAAGATAAACTCTATGCCCACAATGCCATTCAAGACAGTTTGGAAGTGAGCGATCAGGAAATCTATGATTATGTAGATCAAAGTATTGCTTATTTTACGGATCAATTGGGAAGTATCGAAAAGGTTTTGGAGTTCTACAAAAAACCAGATGAGTTGTCTTTTAGGGATGAGTTGTTTCAAATCAACAAGATTCAAAAGTTATCTGCTATGATGCAGTCCAAAATTGTTGATGAGATTGAGATCACCCCGGAGGAGGTAAGAAGTTTTTTTAAACAAATTCCCTCCAATGAACTTCCCACTTTTGGAACAGAATTGGAAATTTCTCAAATTGTATTAGAACCCAAAGTCACGGAAGCGGAAAAGGATCGGATTGTCAATCAGCTCAAATCATTTAAGGTAGATGTGGAAGAAAGAGGTTTGAGTTTTTCTTCCAAAGCGGTATTGTACTCTCAAGACCCCGGATCTCGGTCTAATGGAGGTAAATACACCCTACATCGAAAGAAACCAAGAATGGTGAAGGAGTTCCGCGACATTGCTTTCAGCATGCAAGAAGGACAAATCTCTGATCCTTTCAAAACCGATTTCGGATGGCATATTCTTGTGGTTGAGAAAATCAGGGGGCAAGAGGTTGATGTCAGGCACATTCTTTTGACGCCCAAGGTAGACCAAGCCCAATTGGATGAAGCGAGAAAACTTTTGGACACCCTCAGGACCAGAATTCTTGACAAAGAAATTACTTTTGAGAACGCTGCTCTTCAGTTTTCAAGTGAGAAAGAGACCCGACTCAATGGCGGTGTGATCATTAATCCCACCACTGGAGACAGGCGGTTTGAACTTACCAAAATGGATCCTGTGCTTTACAACCAGATCAGAGACTTAAAAGACGAGGAGATTTCGGTACCCCTATTGGATGAAGACCGATCCGGATTGAAGAAATACAAAATTCTCAAGGTGACCAATCGCTATGACGAACACCTTGCCGATTATTCCAAGGATTATGTTAAAATAAAGGATTTGGCTCTGAAAGAAAAAAAGTTAAAGGCCATCAAAAAATGGATGGAAGAAAAAATAGAGTTGACTTTTATCAGCCTGAACAAAGACTTCTATGGCTGTGAGTTCAACAACAACTGGCGCAAAAACTGATCAGTTTTTAAAGTACTTCATCGGTACCCACAACATTCCAAAACATTCACCGCCTTCTTTGCCCAAGTGTTTGTGGTGAACTTTGTGCGCCCTTCTGACTGCTTTTGCATATCGTCCATTGGCATTTCTAAACCATTTGAATCTTTGGTGAATAAAAATATCATGCACCAAAAAATAAGTCAGACCGTAAATAAAAATACCAATTCCGATGGGCAGTCCTGCCCAAAAATTGTATTCTCCCCAGCCGATGACACAGGAAGTACTGACCACTGCATAGAAAATGAAGAACAGATCGTTGCGTTCGAACCATGATTTGTGGTCTTTTTTGTGGTGATCCTTGTGGAGCACCCACAAAAAACCGTGCATGATGTACTTGTGTGAGAACCAGGCCATAAATTCCATAGTCAAAAAGGTTATGCATAATATTGCGATCCACAGAAAGGTTTCCATCTATAATAGGTTTAAGTGAAACTTGAGATAAGACTGGGCCAAAACACTCATCTTTTGATAATTGGGAACACGTATTCGGGCAGATTGTATTTGTTTTGAGGGGGTATTTTTAAGTTTAATAAGCAACTTTTTATAGTATTTGTAGGCCGTATATACTCCCAATCGAGCACTTTCGGGCAGCATAAAAATACCTTCCAGCGCATGATCAAAATCCTTTTCAATGTCTGCGATGATGGTGGCTTTGCTTTTTTCATTGAAATCAGACAAATCCAGATTGGGGAAATAGGTGCGGTCTAATACTTCAAAATCTGCGTTTAAGTCTCGAAGGAAATTCACTTTTTGAAAAGCACTCCCCAAGGACATGGCTTGTGGCTTTAATTGGCAGTATTGATCCTTATCTCCCTCAACAAAAACGTTCAGACACATCAATCCTACTACATCTGCTGAGCCATAGATGTATTCCTGATATTCTTCTTTGGAACTGTATTTTTGTTTGTGTAAGTCCATTTTCATGCTATTTAAAAAAGCATCGATCAGTTCTTGCTGAATGTTGTTTTCGTTGACCGTATATTGAAATGAATTGAGAATGGGGTTTAAACTAATTTTATTGTCCAAAGCGTGCTTTAAATCTTCCTCAAATCTTTTCAATAAGTCTTTTTTGTCGAAATTGTGAAAACTATCAACGATTTCGTCTGCAAACCTTACAAACCCATAAATGTTATAGATGTGTTTTCGGTGCTTATTGGCCAGCATTCTTGTTCCCAAAGTAAAAGAAGTGCTATAGCGTTGGGTAACCAATTTACTGCACTCATAGGAAACAGAGTCAAAATGATTTTTCACCTTAAAAAATTATTAATAGTATTGTCTTATTAGTAAAGCTAATAAAAAACAACAAATAATTGAAAGGGTTATACAAAAATAGAAGCCTCCAGAAATTTCTGTTGGAAGGCGTCCACCGTTTTAAACAGATGGATGTTTTTGGGAAGTTTGGCCAAATCAATATGAACCTGTTGGGGTCCCATTATGGCCAGGTGTGCGTCGTTGTCTTTTAGAATTCTCTGGTGAAATTCGTCAATGTACTGGTCGATGATTTCTTTGTTAGGTTCAACAGTCAAATAGGTAACAAAACAAAGATCACCACCGAAGCTTAGTAGTGTTTCCAGACTTTCGGTTTGTAAAGATTGACCTAAGAAAATGGTTCTGTATCCAAATTTCAGTATATAATAGTTGAGAAACAGTACCCCTAACTCATGGATTTCATCTTCGGGTAGGTATAAAACAAATATTTTATTGTTGTGTTGAGGAATGTACTCTTTTTGTAAAAATTCGGTTTGAATGTGAATTTTTTGTTTGATCAAGTTGGTGATAAAGTGTTCGTGAGAAGGACTGATTGCATTGGTCTGCCAAAGAATTCCCAACTCATTCATCAAAGGCATAAAGATATTGATGAATACAAAATCAAAATCATTCTGCAATATGATCTCCTCATAGGTAGCATCAAACAAAACGGTATCAAAATTAACCATAGATAGTTTGAGCGCGTTGATGGACACCTGTTCAGAATTTGACTTGAGTGCAATCTCTCTGACCATGATGGGAATTTCCTGCTGATCGAGGCTTGCTATTTTAGAAATTTTAAAACCGTGATTGTAGAGAAGGGTGATGTTCAAGAGTTTTTGGAGGCTCATAAGGCTGTACCTTCTGATGTTGGTATCGGTTCTGTCAGGACTCAACAACTCATATCTTTTTTCCCATATACGAATGGTATGGGCCTTGATCCCGGAGATGTTTTCAAGGTCCTTGATGGAAAAATTACTTTTTACCCGGCTCATATTGTTCAATCTTCATTATCAAAAGCTTAAACAAAGTTAGAAATATTTTTTAAATAAAACCAAAAAATCTAAAAAAGGAGAAAGTGCGCACAAGAAGACTCGAACTTCCACGGGATTTAACTCCCACCAGGCCCTCAACCTGGCGCGTCTACCAATTCCGCCATGTGCGCAGAAAGTGACCTGGCTGGGGCTCGAACCCAGGACCCTCTCCTTAAAAGGGAGATGCTCTACCAACTGAGCTACCAGGTCGAAAAAAAATGTGACTTGGCTGGGGCTCGAACCCAGGACCCTCTCCTTAAAAGGGAGATGCTCTACCAACTGAGCTACCAAGTCTTTTGAGGGTGCAAATATAATATCAATTATTTACTTATCAAGTTCAATTGTTATAATTTTGAAGCGCGATTATATTCCTTCTAAAAATGGTAAAATCTCTTATTTTGATGGGTTATATGGGCTGTGGTAAATCGGCCATAGGTAAACGGCTGGCAGAACGTAAATCCATTGATTTTATTGACCTTGACGACTATATTGAAGCTGAGGAAAACACCACCATTTCCAAGATATTTGAACAAGCGGGAGAATTGAATTTTAGAAAAAAAGAACGTTTTTATTTGGAAAAATTACTTTCCGAAAACCCTCAGGCGGTCATCTCCTTGGGAGGAGGCACTCCGTGTTACTTTGACAATATAAACTACGTTATTCAAAAAGAAGGCTTTCACAGTCTGTATTTAAAGACATCACCCAAGACATTGGCCGTCAGATTATTTGAGGAAAAAAATCATCGCCCTATGATCGCTCATTTGAATACTCCAGAGGCTTTGGAAGAATTTATAGCAAAACACCTTTTTGAGCGGGTTCCCTTCTACATTATGGCTGAACACCACATCACAACCGATGATCGATCTGTTGAAGATTTGGTTGATCAAATAGAAAAGCTACTCGCTTAGATAGACGCCTTCGTTGTCTCCAAAATCAACGTCAATATGTTCTTTGATGGAGGTAGAGAGTGAAATTCCTTTGAAATCTCCTTTGATGGGGAAGTTTTTGTGATTTCTATTGACCAATACAGCGGTCTGCAGTTTTTTTAATTTAATACTCAAAAAATGTGTAACAGCATAGATCAATGTGCTGCCCGTATTGAGAACGTCATCGACCACTACCACTGAATTATTTTCGCATATTTCTAACTTTTCGGACAATACAATTGGGTTAATTGGGTTTTTCTTGTCCACCTTTATTTCCACAAAAATGACCTTTATGTCACTGATCTTCTCCAATTCCTCACAGATTCTTTTGGCCAAAATCACCCCGTTGTGGGCGATGCCTGCCATAATCAATTTTGAATCCTCGAAATGTGTTTCATAGATTTGGTAAGCAATTCTTTTTACCGTCTTGTGGATGTCGTTGGCATCCATTATTTTATTTCTTTTTTCCGGCATTGTTAGGGTTTCCAATATTGTAGTTGAAATATAGGAATAGATTTTTACTTTATTTTGATCTCTTTAAAAATTTGTTGTTGAATAAGGTTTTTGTAACTCCTGTAGATCATGTCTTGATCTGCTTACTATATTTATGAGTCTTTAAAATAATCATCCATTTCTCTACGATCTTTTTTGGTGGGTCTCCCACTTCCTTTTTCTCTTTCCGGGCCTTTGGAGAGGGATTGAAAATTTGCGTGATCAAAGGCATCTTTGGGTGTAATGTTTTGTCGGTAGATGTCCACCAGTTTGGCACCCAGTCGACTTTTGGGAATGTCCATCACCAGCAATTCGTGCCAAATCTGATTTTTTCTGACGCTGATGGTATCTCCGATAAGTACCTCTCTTGATGGCTTTACGATTTGATCACCCAACCGAACATGCCCCTGTTTGCATGCCAAACTGGCTTGATTCCTGGATTTATAGTAACGGAGACACCAAAGGTATTGATCAATTCGCATTGTTAAACTTAAAACAATTCGTCTACAAAAATAAAGTAAAATCGTATCTTGCGAACCAAATTTTTTCAATGAAGTATTACAACTTTCTGATTTGTATTTCACTTTCATCGCTGCTTGTGTTGAGTTGCAAGAAAGACGCTGGTCCCGAGCCTATCAGGGAAATTCAGGAACAAACTCCAGAAGATGACAAAGCCTTGGTGAGTTATCTTCAAACACACTTCTACAATTATGAGGATTTTGAAGATGATCCCGACAACTATAATATAGGTATAACCATCGATACCATAGCCGATGAAAATTCAGACAAAACGGCACTGTGGGATCAAGTACAAACCAAAACGATAGAGATAAAAGACAAAAATGACAATGTAATCCCCAACAAAATGTACTTCTTAGTCGTTAAGGAGGGTATAGGTGAAAAGCCAAGTCGTGTGGATTCTACATTTGTTACCTACAAAGGAACGCTTTTAAATCGGAATGTCTTTGACAGTCGGGACTTACCACTTTGGTTTGATCTAACGGATGTTGTCCGTGGGTTTAGAGAATTTTTACCCGAATTAAGAGCCGGATCTCATACATTGAACAACGACGGAACCTATGATTTCGATCAGTATGGACAGGGGGTATTTTTTATACCTTCTGCTTTGGGATATTATGCTCAAAACATCCTGACCATTCCCAAGTACTCTCCCTTGGTGTTTTCTGTCGGATTGCATAAAGTCAATCCGGCTGACCATGACAACGATGGTATTTTGTCCATCAATGAAGATCCCGATGGCGATGGTAACCCATTCAATGACGATACGGACGAGGATCGGATTCCCAACTACAGGGATAGTGACGATGATGGAGATGGAACCCTTACCAAAAAAGAATATGATCGGGACGGGGACGGCGTTCCGGACGATGATGATAAGGACGGAACTCCGGATTATCTAGATCAAGACAATACCTAATTCAGTTTAAAAGAAACCCCCACTGTGAATTGGTTGGGTTGGGTATTGATTTGTCCACCAACGGGGACCCCCGCTTGAGACAACAATTTACTTTCCATGGCCGAAAGCCCTTTTTCGTAGCGTAAATCAACCCCTACAGGCCCTAATTTCAGACGGGCTCCAATGTGTAAACCCAAGCTGGTTTTGTTTTGGATCTTATCGAGTGTTAACTCATTACTGTCTTGTGACAGGCTGAAAAATGCAGTAGGACCCAAAAACAAACTCACCGGCCCCAACAGTTTTAAGCCAAAAGAAACCGGTAGCTCTATTCTGGAAGTATTAATGGATTGATTTTCAAATTGGCTGCTGACTTTGGTGTATTGTAATTCGGGTCTGAGATAGAAAATCAAAAAATCAACCTCTGCATAAACGCCCAAGTGATAGCCTGTTTTACCATCCAAAGTACCTTCTTTTTGGAGTTGATCGGCAACGACCACAATATCTCCGGAAGAATCAAAGTTAAGCCCTCCTTTGAGACCATACTCAAATTGCGAAAAGGAGAGTTGTGTGCTAAAAACCAGAAGAAAGAATATGGGACGCAATTTCATACTTCAATTTATGAAATTATTTTCTACTGATGGCTTTTTTGCAAGCTGCAATGATGGAATTTTTGTTCAGACCGTATTTTTCCATCAGTTGAGCCGGTGTTCCAGATTCACCAAAAGTATCTTTGGTAGCGACAAACTCTTGGGGCGTGGGATGATTTGTAGCCAGTGCTCCGGCAATACTTTCCCCCAAACCACCCAAGTAGTTGTGTTCCTCGGCCGAAACGATACAGCCTGTTTTTCGGACAGACGAAATCAGCAGTTCGGTATCCAGTGGTTTGATGGTGTGGATGTTGATTACTTCAGCAGAGATGCCCTCGGCCTCCAAGGCTTCGGCTGCCTGTAAAGCTTCCCATACCAAATGACCGGTAGCAGCGATGGTAACGTCCTCTCCGGGATTTAAAACGATACCTTTACCGATTTCGAAAGGTATATCGTCGGTTGTAAAATTGGCCACTTTAGGACGTCCAAAACGCAAATAGACCGGCCCTTGATGATCTGCAATGGCCATGGTCGCTGCTTTGGTTTGGTTGAAGTCACAGGGATTGATCACTGTCATACCGGGCAACATTTTCATCAGTCCAATATCTTCCAAAATCTGATGGGTAGCTCCATCTTCTCCAAGCGTGATGCCTGCGTGTGAAGCACATATTTTGACATTTTTTCCTGAGTAGGCAATGGATTGACGAATTTGGTCGTAAACCCTACCGGTAGAAAAGTTGGCAAAGGTACCCGTAAAGGGAATTTTTCCTCCAATGGTCAAGCCTGCAGCGATACCCATCATGTTGGCTTCTGCAATTCCTATTTGGAAAAATCGATCCGGGTTTTCGTTAATAAAATCTTGCATTTTAAGTGAGCCTACCAAATCGGCACAAAGGGCCACTACATTGGGGTTGGTTCTCCCCAGTTCTGTCAATCCGGCTCCAAAGCCCGAGCGGGTATCTACTTTACCCTGATCCGTATATTTTTTCATAAAATGATTGCCGTTCCTAAATTAATAATCTCCCAATGTTTCTGGATTTTGAGCCAATGCAACTTCCAATTGTTCATCATTGGGTGCTTTTCCATGCCAGGCATGGGTGTGCATCATATAGTCTACACCATTACCCATTTCTGTATGCATGATGATGACTACAGATTGGCCTTTTCCTGTTTTGGTACGGGCCAGTTTTAATGTTTCTATGATTGATTTGAGGTCGTTTCCTTCTTCCAGAAGAATGACCTCCCAGCCAAAGGCTTTAAATTTTTCGGCAATGTTTCCCATGGGCAGCACATCGTCGGTTGCTCCATCGATTTGTTTACCGTTGAGATCGACAGTGGCAATTAGATTGTCCACTTTGTTTGCTGCGGCATACATGATGGCCTCCCAGTTTTGACCTTCTTGTAATTCACCGTCTCCCATCAGGGCAAAAACGGTTTTGTTGTCGTTGTTTAATTTTTTGGAGAGTGCAGCGCCTATGGCAACAGAAAGGCCTTGTCCCAATGAGCCAGAGGCGATTCTCACACCGGGGAGTCCTTCGTGGGTGGTGGGGTGTCCTTGTAATCTCGAGTCGATCAAACGGAAGGTCCGAAGTTCCTCTACCGGGAAATAGCCCTTACGTGCCAAAACACTGTAAAATACCGGAGAAATGTGTCCATTGGAAAGAAAAAATAAATCTTCATTGCCGCCATCCATTTCGAAACCCTCTTTGAGTTCCATGATTTCGTAATAGAGTGCGATAAAAAATTCTGTACAGCCAAGGGATCCACCGGGGTGCCCCGAGTTCACCTTATGAACCATGCGTAAAATGTCTCTTCTGACTTGAGAAACTAAATTGTCCAAAAAATTAAAGTCTGGCATTGTGATATATTTTCAGGGCAAAAGTAAGCTTTCAACTTTTAGCCACAAAGCAGTGAGAATCTTTTGTTTAAAAAATAATTATTTTGAAGGTTTTAGATCTCAGATGGAGCAGAATCATTCCCCAGTATCTTATATTTGCAGCATCTCTCAAAGCATGAAATTTAATTTAATACAAAAAGATCCGTCCTCATCTGCCAGAGCAGCTACTTTATCGACTGATCACGGAATTATTGAAACCCCTATTTTCATGCCTGTGGGGACCGCAGCCACCGTAAAAGGTGTACATCAAAGGGAATTAAAGCAGGATATCAAGCCCGATATTATCTTGGGGAATACTTATCATCTTTACCTCAGACCGGGAACAGAAATTCTCCGACAAGCGGGAGGACTCCACCATTTTATGAATTGGTCATTTCCCATACTGACAGACTCTGGGGGATATCAGGTTTATTCTCTGTCGGACAACAGAAAGATAAAAGAGGAAGGGGTTACTTTTAAGTCCCATATTGATGGTTCCAAACATTTTTTTTCACCCGAAAGTGCCATCGATATCCAACGAAAAATAGGAGGGGACATCATCATGGCTTTTGACGAATGTACTCCATATCCCTGTGACTATAACTATGCCAAGGACTCAATGCACATGACCCACAGGTGGTTGGATCGTTGTCTGGAGCATCACGAAAAAACACCTTTTGAATACAACTACCGTCAATTCCTATTCCCTATCGTTCAGGGAAGTGTTTATAAAGATTTAAGGCAAGAGTCGGCAGACTATATCGCTTCCAAAGGTGCTCCGGGCAATGCCATCGGAGGCTTGTCGGTAGGAGAACCTGCTCCCGAGATGTATGCCATGACCCAAGTGGTATGCGAACGTTTGCCGCAGGACAAACCACGATATTTGATGGGGGTTGGAACGCCCATCAATATTTTGGAAAATATCGCTTTGGGCATCGATATGTTTGATTGCGTGATGCCAACCAGAAACGCCAGAAATGGCATGTTGTTTACCGCAGAGGGTACCCTCAACATTAAAAACAAAAAATGGGAAAATGATTTTTCTCCCATCGACTCAGCCAATTATTGTTATGTGGATACAGACTACTCCAAAGCGTATTTGCGGCACTTGTTTACAGTAAATGAAATGTTGGGTAAACAGATCGCCACCCTCCACAACCTTAGTTTTTATCTGTGGTTGGTAAGAGAGGCCAGAAAGCATATCTTAGCGGGTGATTTTACCTCATGGAAGAATCAAATGTGTCGTCAAATGGACAATCGATTGTAGGATGAAAATCATCGACTGGTATATCATCAAAAAATACCTCTCCACTTTTGTGGTGATGATCTTGCTGTTTATTCCCATAGGGATCATGGTGGACATGGCCGAAAAAATTGATAAGTTCAAGGAAAATGAGGTGCCCACTCAAGCCATCCTTAATTATTATTTGGATTTCACCTGGTACTTTGGCAATTTGCTCTTTCCTATATTTCTTTTTTTGGCGGTGATATGGTTTACCTCAAAACTGGCCAACAACACTGAAATTATTGCTCTGCTGAGTTCGGGGATTTCCTTTACTCGATTTTTAATACCTTATTTGGTTTCGGCAGGAATCATCGCCCTGTTTGCTTTTTTTGCTGGAATGTTTATCGTCCCCAAGTCCAACTCCAGCTTCAATGCATTTCAATACAAATACATCGCCAAAAAAAATGAACGTCAAACCAAGAACCTCTTCAAACAAATCAACCCTAAAGAGTTTATTTTTGTAAGTAGTTATGACCCCATTCGAAAAAGTGCCAATAATTTTACATTGGAGCATTTTGAAGAAAATATGATGACTTTTAAGATTCAAGCCAGCAGTATTCGTTGGGTAGAGAAAGACAGCATTTTTAGGCTCTCTGCCTATGTCAGGAGATCCTTCACCGATGATGGAGAAATTTATCTGAGAAGGAGCCGATTGGATACTTTATTTGATTTTAAAATTGATGATCTGGCTCCTGTGAATTACAAAGCAGAAACCTTGACTTTTTCACCACTCAATGAATTCATTAAAAAAGAACGAGAGGGTGGCTCTGTAATGATCAACAGTCATCTGTTGGTCAGGCACAAAAGATGGAGTCTACCGTTTTCAGCTTTTGTTTTGACGCTGATTGGTGTCTCCGTTTCCTCTTTTAAAAGGAGAGGAGGGATGGGGGTAAATTTGGCCTTTGGTATTTTCTTAGGTTTCCTTTTTATCTTTTTTGATAAAATATTTTCGGTCTTGGTCAATAAGTCAAACTTTTCTCCTTTTCTGGGAGCTTGGCTCCCCATTTTCATCTTTGGTGGTTTGGCTATCTTTTTACTTCAGAGGGCCAGAAGGTAAGAGGCCAACTAAAACCTAAATTTTTACAACTGATCCACGAATATTATTAATTTTGTGCCAGAGATATGTACGAATGGAATATTTAGATTTTGAACTTCCCGTAAAAGAACTTCAAGAACAAATTACCAAATGTCAAGCCATAGGTGACGAAAGCAGTGTTGATGTTACTGAAACTTGTAAACTTCTGACGGAAAAACTGGAGGAAACCAAGAAAAATATTTATGGTAATCTTTCTCCCTGGCAGCGGGTGCAGTTGTCCCGTCATCCTTCCAGACCTTATGCATTGGATTACATCAACGCGCTTTGTGGTAATAGCTTTTTGGAACTGCATGGTGACAGAAATTTTGCAGATGACAAAGCTATGGTGGGTGGATTGGGAAAAATAGACAACCAGACTTTTATGTTCATAGGAACACAAAAAGGATACAACACCAAAACAAGACAATACCGAAACTTTGGGATGGCCAAACCTGAGGGGTACCGCAAGGCGCTCCGATTGATGAAGACAGCCGAAAAATTTGGAATCCCCATCATCTCCTTAATCGATACTCCCGGCGCCTATCCTGGACTGGGAGCCGAGGAGCGGGGTCAGGGTCAAGCCATTGCCAACAATATCTATCAGATGCTTTCTATCAAAACCCCCATCATCGTCACCATCATTGGGGAGGGGGCTTCCGGTGGTGCTTTGGGAATTGGCGTTGGAGATCTGATTTATATGTTGGAAAATACTTGGTACTCTGTCATTTCTCCCGAATCCTGTTCGTCCATCCTTTGGAGAAGTTGGGAACACAAAGAAATTGCTGCCGAGGCCTTAAAACTCACTGCAGATGATATGTTGAAATCCAAATTGATTGATAAAATCATCAAAGAGCCTCTTGGAGGAGCGCACTATGACCGAGACAAGGTTTTTCAAACGGTTAAAAAACAAATGATTGATGCTTTTAGAACACTCGACAAAATGGACAGCGATCAACTGATCGAATCCAGAAGAGCCAAATTTTCGAGTATGGGAACCTTCCAAGGTTAGGCTGCACTCACTGTTTTGTTCTTATCAACAAGTTTAACTTTTTATCAACAACCCATTTGTTTACCTCTGTAAGATAAATCTTGCATTTATTTTTAAAGTATACCAAGTAAACCGCTTACATTAGCACACATGGAAAAAAGCAAACCCATACCATCCAGTAAACCATCCTCAGGAACAGTAATCAGCCTCCAGCAGGGGAAATTACCCCCTCAGGCCATCGAACTGGAAGAGGCTGTATTGGGGGCTATGCTTATTGATAAGAAAGGTGTAGATGAGGTGATTGACCTACTTGAGCCGGAAGCTTTTTACAAAACGGCGCATCAAAATATTTTCGAATCTATTTTTAGTTTGTTTCAAAACTCTCAACCCATTGACTTGTTAACGGTCTCTGCCGATCTGAGAAAAAACGGAAAACTGGAGAGCATTGGAGGGGATTATTACTTGGTTCATCTTACCCAAAAAGTTGCTTCTTCTGCTCACATTGAATTTCACGCCCGAATTATTTTACAGAAATACATTCAAAGAAGTTTGATCCGTATTTCAAATGAAATCATAGAATCCTCATATAAGGAGTCTGTCGATGTTTTTGATTTGTTGGATGAGGCGGAATCCAAGTTGTATGATGTGGCCCAGGGGAATATCAAAAAATCTTCAGACACCGCCCAAAATTTGGTGATGTTGGCCAAGAAAAAAATCGAGGAAATTGCCAATAAGGATGGATTGAGTGGTGTGGCTACCGGATTCGAAAAACTGGATCTTCTCACCTCGGGATGGCAGCCCAGTGATTTGATCATTATCGCTGCCAGGCCGGGTATGGGTAAAACGGCACTGACCCTTTCTATGGCCCGAAACATGGCTGTCACCCAGCAAACTCCCGTTGCTTTTTTCTCTCTCGAAATGTCCTCCGTACAGTTGATCACCCGACTGATTTCTGCCGAAACAGGACTGTCGTCCGAAAAACTCAGAACCGGGAAATTGGCAGATCACGAATGGAAACAACTCAATGTAAAGGTGGGAGATCTGGAAAAAGCACCCTTATTCATAGACGATACCCCTGCGCTGTCCATTTTCGATCTACGCGCCAAAGCAAGAAGACTGGCTTCACAACACGACATCAAACTCATTATTGTTGACTACCTGCAGTTAATGACCGCAGGTACAAGCAGTAAAGCGGGTAATCGCGAACAAGAGATTTCTACCATTTCGAGAAATCTTAAGTCATTGGCCAAGGAATTGGACATTCCGGTAATTGCCCTGTCTCAGCTTTCAAGGGCCGTAGAAACCAGAGGAGGAACCAAACGACCTCAACTGTCCGACCTCAGGGAATCCGGTGCCATTGAGCAAGATGCCGATATCGTTTCTTTTATATACAGACCGGAGTATTACGGTATCGAGGAATGGGATGATGAAGAACACACTTCGTCTGTTGGTCAAGCCGAGTTTATTGTGGCCAAACACCGAAACGGGGGACTGGACAATATTCGTATGAAATTTATTGGGAACTTGGGTAAATTTGAAGATTTACAATCCAACGACTCACCCTACGAATTTCAATCCAAAATGAACGATAATGATTCCGCCAATCCACCTATTGGAAGATTACCGGGTCCGGATGATGCCTTTGATCTTCCCTCAGAGGGTGGGGATGATATGCCGTTCTAAAGTCGAATCGTTTTGGCTTCAAGGTTCAACTTCAAGTCTTTGGGATTTTTGAAATGAATGGTCTGGATGCCCATATCTGAGGCAGCTTGGACATTTCTCAGGTTGTCATCTATAAACAAGCTTTCCTCAGCCCTAAAACCATAACGATCTAAGGTCAATTGGTATATTTCCCGAAAGGGCTTACGTGTTTTTTCGGAACCCGATACCACTATTCCCTCAAAACGATGAAGAAATTCAAACCGTTCTAAGGCTACTGGAAAGGTCTCTGCGCTCCAGTTGGTCAAAGCAACGACCCTATAATGTGGATTTTTTAGCAGTTGATCCAAGATACCGACCGTTTCCTCAATGGCTCCCCCAAGCATTTCTTCCCATCGACCATAATAGATTCTGATCCACTCCTCATATTGGGGAAACATTTTTACCCGATCCTCCGTGGCTTGGGAAATGGGATAGCCTGCATCCTGATTTTCATTCCAGTCCATGGTGCAGATCTCATCAAAAAACCATTGCATTTTTTTACGATCTCCTTCAAAGACTTCCAGATAAACATATTCCGGATTCCAATCGATGAGTACACCGCCCAAATCAAAAATGATGTTTTTTATTTTATTCATAGGTATTGTTTAGGTTTCTTTTTGTCCCATCAACATCAGATAGCTTTTTAGAAAATCATCGATACTCCCATTCATTACACTGTCGACATCATTGGTTTCGGTTTGGGTTCTGACGTCTTTTACCAACTTGTAGGGGTGCATCACATAGTTTCTGATCTGAGACCCCCATTCGATTTTCTTTTTTGAGGCTTCTATCTCATTTCGAGCCGATAGTTTTTTTTGCAATTCGATTTCATAAAGCTGAGATTTTAACAATTGCATCGCTTTATTTTTGTTTTCCAATTGCGAACGGGTTTCCGAATTTTCAATGATGATACCTGTAGGATGGTGTCTCAATCGCACAGCGGTTTCTACCTTATTGACATTTTGCCCACCTGCACCACTGGCTCGCATGGTTTCCCATGTAAACTCTGAGGGGTTGACCACAATTTCGATGCTGTCATCCACCAAGGGGTATACATATACCGAGGCAAAAGAGGTGTGCCTTTTTGCATTGCTGTCAAAAGGAGAGATTCGAACCAGTCGGTGCACTCCGTTTTCTCCTTTAAGCCAGCCAAAAGCGAATGCTCCGTTTAATTCCAAGGTTACGGTTTTTATTCCTGCTACGTCTCCTGCTTGGTGGTTGAGTTCTCTGACTTTGATGTTGTTTTTTTCGGCCCACATCAAATACATGCGCATGAGCATCTCAGCCCAATCACAACTTTCTGTTCCTCCAGCACCCGCGGTGATCTGTAGGACTGCACTGAGGTCATCTCCTTCGTCGGACAACATGTTTCGGAATTCAATCTGCTCGAGTTGGATCAGGGTTTGGTGGTAATGCTCTTCTACTTCAGCATCGGTGATTTCACCCGCTTTCTGGAATTCCAATAAAACCATAAGATCCTCATGTTTTTGACGAACATCTTCATAGTCTTCCACCCATTTTTTTAGGCTTCTTATTTCGCGCATGAGCTTTTCAGCCTGCTGCGCGTCATCCCAAAAGTTTGGCACCAGGGTTTTTTCCTCTAGATTGGTGATTTCTATTTTTTTGGCATCTATGTCAAAGATACCCCCTTAACGCACCAAGGCGATCACTAAGTTCTTTTTCCTTTTCAGAAGAAATCATTTCAAATTTTTTGTAAATTGAATACTGACAAAATTAATTTTAAATTCCGAACTTAAAATAAAATTTAGAATTAAGTCGAAGTAAAAAGTAACCCACTTCTTATGAATTTCAAAAACTTTACCCTCAGATTTTTTTTTCCATTGCTATACTCAATTACTTTTGTTCCCGGATGTAATTCTAACCACAAAAGCATGCCCAACTCCAACATAAGCCCACCAGTGGCTGATGTAGTTCCTTATCAACACAAGATTCACGACCACATTCGCATTGATCCCTATTATTGGCTTAACGAAAGGGAGAACCCCGAGGTTTTGGATTATCTGGATCGGGAAAACGATTATTACCAAAAAATGACTGCTCATACCCAACCATTGCAGGAGGAACTCTACAAAGAAATGCGCTCGCGTATTAAAGAGGATGACAGCTCTGTTCCATATTTTTATAATGGGTACTGGTACATCACCCGATACGAGGAAGGAAAAGATTATCCCATCTACAGTCGAAAAAAAGGACTACTTACTGCGGCAGAGGAGGTACTGTTCGACTGCAATAAAATGGCACAAGGTTTGGACTATTTTCGA
>JBESZM010000039.1:0-5350 GCA_041254175.1 Flavobacteriaceae bacterium
CAAAATAAGCTTGATTACCCGCATATGCATGCAAATCGGTACCACAAATACCAACCTTATTGATTTGCAATAAGGCTTCATTTTCCTTTCTAACCGGAGCTTCTTTTTCTTTCAAGAGAAACTCTCTTGGTTTTTCACAAACAATGTATTTCACAAGCTTGAATTTAGATTAATCCGCTGATATTTAATGAACATTCTTCGTTGATTTTTATCAAAGTGTTTTGCAGTGTAAAACTAATGAATTAGTTTTGCAGTATAAAACTATTGCGTGCGTTTAAATTTCATTTTTATTTTCATTTTTACACAAATGGTCAGTGCTCAAAATTTTATCGTTACGGGTAAAGTCTTTTCTGAGGGCCAACCGCTTTCATCTGCCTCTGTTTTTGTGATAGGAAAAAACTCGGGAGTTACTACCAACGCAGAAGGTCAATTTTCAATATACATACCAAATATAGCAAACCCACAACTGGTCATCTCCTATTTAGGTCACAAATCACAGATAAAAAAGATCAGTTCAAAGACAACCGACTTGGGAATTATCGAGTTGGAATGGGATAATAAACTAGAGGAAGTGGTGGTTTCGGGAACCCTAAAACCCATATCCAAACTCGACAGTCCGGTACCCGTTGAGGTTTATGGTCAAACTTTCTTTAGAGCCAACCCCACCGCTACGGTTTTTGAAGCGCTGGAAAATGTGAATGGTATCCGACCCCAACTGAACTGTAGCATTTGTAGTACGGGAGAAATTCGCATCAACGGCCAAGAGGGAAGCTACACTATGGTTATGATTGATGGGCTTCCCATCGTCAGTGGTCTCTCCACCGTATATGGCTTTTCGGGGATCCCCCAAGCCCTGATTGAGCGGATCGAAATCGTAAAGGGCCCCGCCTCAACACTCTTTGGGTCTGAAGCCGTTGCAGGGGTCATTAATTTAATCACCCAGTTACCCGAAAACAGCGCAAAACTTGCCGTAGACTCTTTTGTCTCAGGTTGGGGAGAGGTCAATACGGATTTGGCATACAAATACTCCTTGTCCAAAAAAACCACAGCCTTGTTGGGGGTAAACTATTTTAACTATTCCAATCCAATCGATAAAAATGAAGACGGATTCACTGACTTGACCTTGCAAAACCGCATTTCGATTTTTAACAAGTTTAATCATGCCAATAAGTATTCAATCGCTACGCGTTTTGTTTACGAGGACCGATGGGGAGGTCAAATGAATTGGTTGCCCATACATCGGGGTGGAGACACTATCTATGGAGAGAGTATTTACACCCGCAGGTTTGAACTTTTTGGAAAATACCAATTCAACAAAAATCTTACATTCCAATTCAGTTTCAATGATCACAATCAAAATTCGGCCTATGGCAATACCCTATTTAATGCCGATCAGACCATAGGTTTTGGGCAAATGATATGGAACAAAAACATTGCAAACAATGAGTTACTGTTGGGTCTGGCCTACAGATATACCCGTTACGACGATGATACCACGGCTACTTTCAATGATCTTTCACAACAAAACCTAGCATCCATAACCCATCTGCCCGGAATATTCATTCAAAATCAAACCCAAATCAATGCCAATAACACCTTGCTTTTGGGGTTTCGATACGACCGTAATTCCATTCATGGAAACATTTTTACCCCTCGGATCAATTACAAAATCAACAACGATGACAAAAGCTCGACCCTGAGACTCAGTACCGGAACGGGATATCGCGTTACTCAGGTTTTTACGGAACAACACGCTGCACTTACGGGAGCGCGTGAAGTGGTGCTTTTGGACGATCTGAATCCTGAAAGATCATGGAATGCCAACCTCAATTTTGTCCAAAAGTTTTTCCTGAAAAAAGGAGCGATCATCGATTTTGACTTGAGTCTGTTTACCACCCACTTCTCCAATAAAATCATTCCTGACTACGACACAGATCCCAACAAAATTATTTACGATAACCTCGATGGAAGAACAATCTCTAATGGTCTTTCTCTGAATACGAATTTATTGGCCCAGGGAGGGCTCAGAGTCAACCTCGGGGCAACCTACATCGACACCTATGCTGAGGAGAATGGGATCAAAACCATGCCCTACCTTACCGAAAGATTTCAAGGGGTATGGAAAGTTGAAAAAAAATGGATCCCCAATGATCTAATCCTTGATTTTACGGGAACCTTTACCGGAGCGATGAGATTACCAACCTTGGGAGACCTAGACCCCAGACCCTCCTACTCCGATCCCTTTAGCATTCTCAACATACAACTCACAAAAATTTGGAACAACTCGGTGGAATCCTATGGAGGTATCAAAAATATTTTAAACTTTACCCCTCCTCGGAATAGTATTGTGCGTTCTTTTGATCCCTTTGATCGACAGGTGGCCTTTGATGGCACCGGAAATGCTTTACCCACTGCCGACAATCCCTACGCTTTGACTTTTGACCCAACCTATGTATATACCTCCAACCAAGGCATGCGATTTTTCTTCGGACTAAGATGGAAGTATAACTAATGGTTTAGAAGAGCTGAGTGGTGTAGAGTTGGTCTGTTGGTTGTATATAAAACCTGAAGATCAGCATCCTACACACCAACTAATGGGTTTAATCAATGAGCCTATTGTCTTCATTTCATTAGACAACAGGCTCTTTTTTTCTTACTTTTTTTAACTAAGCAAAAAAAAATATATTTGGTAAATGTTAAATAATAATTTAACCATTAAACTGGAAAGATATAGCGTAGTTAAAATGGCAATGAAGAAAAAACCATCATAAAATGAAAAGAAGATCAATGTTAAAATCCATGGGAGCAGTCTCTCTTGGAATGGTAACACCCTCATTATCTAATACAGAAAGATTGGTTGAACCTTATAAAACCAAAAAACAAAATATTTCGACCGATATACTGGTAGTGGGAGGAGGTACCGCCGGGACCATTGCTGCCATCCAGGCCGGCAGGACAGGTGCAAAAACCGTTCTGATAGAAAGTGGGAGTCAGTTGGGTGGATGCACCACCACCGGAGGAGTGTCTTTTCCGGGTATTTTTCACGCTTGGGGCGAACAAATCATCAGTGGGATCGGTTGGGAATTGGTTTTGGATGCCGTAGAACTCAACGGTGACCAATTGCCCGACTTTTCAAAAATACCCAAATCACATTGGAAACATCAGGTTGCAGTCAATCCTGCAATTTATGTCATGTTGGCCGAAGAAAAATGCCTCGAGGCGGGAGTAGACATACGCTATTACGAAACCCCCACTTCGGTTAAGTTTGAAAATGGCAAATGGCTGGTAGAAAGCACAGGAAAGGGCGTCAAAACACTTATTTCGGCCAAGCAATTGATTGATTGTACAGGCAATGCCTTGATCGCCTCTATGGCGGGGTATAATGTACTTAGAGAAAAAGAAACCCAACCCGGTTCTCTCGTTTATAGTATGGGCGGCTACGATTTTGACCAATTGGATTTATCCAAAATTCCCAAACGATACCACAGGGCCCTGCATCAGAATATGCTGACCTCTCAAATCAGAAAAACCGGTGAAAACACCTTTGTTCCTTACGGTTATGTCTATGTCTATGGTGCTGACTCTACAACTTCAGAAACACACACTGTGGCCAATCAAAAAGGTCGTCAGAATCTGCTGCAGTTGATCCGAGAATTACGCGAGCTTCCCGGTTGCGAAAACATCAGGATTACTTCCATGAAAACGGAAACAGCTGTTCGGGAAACCTTCAGAATTGACGGTTTGTATAAAATCACAAAAGAAGATTATGTGTCTGGACGTTTACATGAGGATGCCCTATCCTACAGTTTTTACCCGGTAGATCTTCACCGTGACGGCAAATCCATTTATCAAGAATTTCTAAAACCCAATACAGTAGCGTCCATTCCCATGCGGGCACTGATTCCAAAAAACAGTGAAAACTTTTTGGTTGCCGGTCGTTGTTTGAGTAGTGATCGCTTGGCCAACTCAGCGCTTCGCGTACAGGCATCCTGTATGGGGATGGGGCAAGCCGCAGCAGTCACCGCCTCCTTGTCCATTGAAGAAGGTGTGACGCCTGCCAAAATTGCTCCCGGTTTGGTCAAAAAAAGACTCAAAGAATTCGGGGCAATCGTCCCCGGTTAATTTTGTGATGTAAATAATATTTGATGTCCTCTTCTGTTTCTAAGTATGTTTTGACGCTTTGTTTTTTGGCCTTGGGTTCCTGTTATTTGCTGAAACCCAAAGTCCAGTATTTTGTAAAAAACAGCGATCAGTGGTCCGTTCATTTAAAAAACGAACAATACATCTCATTTGGAGACAGTCTTTTTTTGAGGCAAACTTCCGAAGGAACGCCCAAAAGCTTTTATCAACATTATAGTACCGGAGTCTGTTTTGACAATCAATGTCGTCCGCTGGATATCATCTTGCATTGGAGTATTAGCGGAAGGTATTTGGGTTTTGAAATGCCCAAGGGGGAGTTTTTGAGTAAAACAGATCACGATCCCTTTACCCAAAAAGAGTACCTTCAACTGAACGAAATTCTCTCCAATGCGGATCTTCCTTTTAAGGACATCAAGTACCACGAACTAATGAATCAACCGGAAAGCTCCACGGAATCTGCAGATGCAATTTCCGGTGCAACTTCTGAACGGATCAAAGACATTGTGGTGAAAAATGCAGCCTATACTACCTACAAGCTTTGGAAACTGGTTTATGGAGAAAGTCAGAAATTCATTGAGCAGTACACTGAAAAACATCTCAATAACTCTAATCTACTCACTGTTCTTAACAGTCAGGATCGAGACGACATCTTCTGGGGACTTACACGCATGAAGGACACCCTTTCTTTTTCCATTCCCATAAAAAACCGCTTATTATCCCTTATTCAAAGCGATGATTACTATCTGTCCTATAATGCCGTTCACGCCATTCCAAAAACCTATTTGAATGACAGTGATTTTTTGGAAAACCTTTTTTTAAGTTACCTAAATACCTCCGACGCAAGTACCAAAAATGTAATATTCAGTAAGTTGAAAGCTGCACCAGGGCTCAGTCAGAATTTGGTTGTAAAATCCAGACAAACGATTCCGACAATGACCCCACAAGAGATCAGTAGTGTATTAAAACTTTATGAAAAACACCACATAAATGACCTTGAAACTTGTAAAGTTTTAGTAGGAATCTTAGAAAATAAAAACAACTATATTTCAAAAAAGGCCTATGATTTTTTAATCAAAATCCAAACGGATGATGAATTTATCGCAGAGCGTTTGAAAGCCTACAAAAACCAATAAACATGAGAATACAATAGAAAATATGATATCATTTATTATTTCCATTGTGATGTTGATTATTGCCTACTATATTTATG
>JBESZM010000040.1:0-39213 GCA_041254175.1 Flavobacteriaceae bacterium
ACGACAATCCTTGGAAAAGATATTGGGGCTTGGTGGTATGTACTTCTTTTGGAGAAAAGGCAAAAAAATTGGTGCCGCAAATCAAAAACTTGTTGCACCAGGACAACGAATACTTAGTCCGGGCGCGAGCCATGGAATACCTTTTGTTGAATCAAGAATCTTTTGATCATAAAATCATTGAGGCATTGTTAAAAAATACCAAGTCAGAGACACAGGCCAATCTCATTCTCAACAGCTTAGCCCTAATCAAAAGCTTAAAACCTAAACTGAAATTTAATTTATCCAAAGAAATTTTTCCGTCCGATTGGCATGACAAACCCAATGATTTGGTCAACAGAAGGATGGATTATTTAATTGGTAATCATTAAAAAAATGGCATCCAAAACAAATGAAGAACGAACCCCAAAAATTTATCGAAGAGCCAAAGGACAGATTGTCGTGGAAGGCAAGGTGAACCTCACCGATTTAGAGGGTAACCCTATAAAACATGGAAACAGATTCACCCTTTGTGGGTGTACCAAGTCCAAAGACATGCCTTTTTGCGATGGCTCACACAAAATTTAGAACTCCCTTTTTCCAAATTCACTTTCGATGAACTTGGCAGTGTTTTTTCGGTTGTTGAAGTTATAACTTAGGCTGAGCAGGATCATATCCACCTCGTAAAAGTAGTTGGTGGTGGTGTAAAATTCACCGCTTCTACTGGTGGTAATCCTTTGTTCATTGGTGTTCAGCAGCCCCATATCAATATTTTTCCATTGGAGAGAGGCGGTCAATTGATTGTTCCAAAAACGCCTGACTAGGGTTAAATTAGGGGAATAGTATTCAGAATCTTTTCCCTGAGCAGTAATGAGGCTGGAAATATAATTCAAGGTAAACTGAGCAAAAGCCGTATCCGAAAAACGATAAGTACTGTTAAAGTTTAAGTTGTAGGCATATGCATCTGTATTGACAGTATGACCGTCAAATGATCCTTGAATGATATTGTAATAAAAGTTACTGGAGGCTAAGATTTTAAATTTTTTACCCAAATTATATTCTGCTGTCATTTCTCTGCCGATCACCTTTGCATTGCCTACGTTGGAGTAGATACGGTTCAAAATGGTATCATTATAAATGGTATTAACCCTGTTGATCAAATGATTTACATTGCGAAAGTAAAAGCTTGAAATCAAACGGTTGCCTTTTTTATTTTTATAACTCATACCCAGTTCCACTTGGTCAATCAACTCAGGATGCAAGGTGGGGTCCCCTTGTTCAAGGGTTTCTGAGTGTTCTCTTTCAGGAAAGGGGTTCATTTTAAAGGTAGTGGTGCGTTCTATTCTTTTGCTGTAAGCCATGTTAATTGAAAGATTTTCCTTCAGTTGGTAATGAATACTGGCAGAAGGGAAAAGCTTGGTAAAATTCAATGTGAAGCTTTCATCCAATTGCCCGGTTTTGTCTTTTAAAGACAAGTTCCGATCCATATTTTCTATGCGCAAGCCTGCGGCAAAATTCCATTTTTCAAAGGGGATATTATGTTGAAAATAAGCCGAATGTATGGATCGTTTTAGATTTACTTCACTCGAAAACTCAGGGACCAACTCAAAAAGCAGTGATTCATTGTTTTTTCGCTCATAGAGAAAATCTCCGGTATGATCTAGATTCCTGTATTGGTAACCCATTTTAAGGGTGCCGATGCTCAAAGGCTTGAAAGTATAATCTAGATTGATCCGCATACCGTAGAGCGGATTTTCGTTGGTATTATATTCATCTTGATAGACAATTGTATTGTCGGGGTGACCCAAATTTCGGTTGGTAGTAGGTCCTCCCAAAAGAGTGTATTCATAAAGAATGGAAGTGTTGAGCTGAGCTGAATTTTCAAAACGATGATCGTAATCCAAACTCCCCAGAACAAAATCACTTTTTCTGATTCTCAGGTTCTCATTGTAATATTGAAACTGGTAGTCAATTTTATCAGTGATGGCATAATTATTATAATAGACAATATCGGCAGTTCGTTCTTTGGTTCTTTTTCCAACATAAAGCCCAAGTGAAAACAGATCCTTATCCGAGGGCTGATAATCTGCGGTCAGTCGACCTGAGTAATTGATTTCGCCAAAGCTGCGTTCCCCATCAGACGGAAACCGGGTATACTTATCGTCTATTATTGTATATACGTCTCCTTCTCTCCTTCCTGCGAGGTCATTTCTTTGAAAGCTCAAACCGGATGAAAAATTCCATTTTTCTCCTACCGTGTTGTAGGTGATGTCTACACCATGTCGTCGGGCGGGATGAGCGTTTTCATAGTCTTCGATGGACGGAGCGCCCAAGAGGGTATTGACCTGAAAATAGTCACCTTGTAGTGCATTTTTGAGGGTCAGTATGTTGATGATTCCTGCTTTTCCCTCTGCATCGTATTGGGCGGAAGGAGCAGTGATGATCTCGATATTTTTGATGCTGTTGGCGGGAATTTGATTCAATAAACTTTTAATATCAGACTGTACGGGTTTGTTGTTAAGCAACACTACTAAACCAGAGCTTCCTCTATAGTTGATTTCGCCCAAGCTATTGAGGGTTATCGAAGGCAGGTTTCTGATGATATCCATTCCCGTGCCACCCTTAGCAATTGAAAACTCACTGGCTAAATACAGCTGTCGGTCAATTTTATTTTGAACGGCTGCGCGATGAGTATTTACAACTACTTCATTCAGCAAATTTTGGGTAGTTTGTAGGCCGATAACTCCCAGATCAAGGGGAGTGTTTTTTTTGACATCGACGTTTTCGGTTTCTAATTTCTGATAGCCAAGGAATGAGATTTCTATATTGAAGTTGCCATTGCCCGAAATGGGAAGAAGAAAACTGCCGTCAGGGTTTGATATGGTTCCTTCCAAAATCTTATCACCCTGTTTCAAGATTATTGTGGCATATTCAATGGGGCTGTTGGTATTTTTGTCCAATACGATCCCTGAGATTTGACCCTGAGCGCAGAAGGATGTCAAACAAACGAAAATGAGAATCACTGCACTTGTTCTACACATCGTTTTTACTCGGTTTCATTCAAAATATTTTAAAAGATTTATGGTTTTCAACATCAAATTTCTACGTAAAAATAATATTTGGATTCATTTTAAGTGGTAAAGTGCATCTTTTCTTCTTTCTACCAGCAGTTTTAGTTTAGCCATCACTTCTGGTGAAAGATCTTCAAGTTGTCTATTTTTAATGATGATTGAGAATGATGTTGAATCCTCCACCATATTTTCCAAGGCATTGGATGTAATGACTTTTATTTTTCCTTTAGAGTAAAACTGACTGGAATAAGATTTGAAAGGAAATGCATAAAAGCTTGATGTTTTTACCTTGGGGTGGAGCACTAAACTTTTGTCTGTGCTGTCTGAAAGTATCTTTTGAATAGGTTCCAAAAAATAGGCCCCAACCAAAAGTATGGGCAAGCCCACAGCCATATACATAACGGTTTTTTTACTTTTAAGTGATGACCAATGATGGACAATTAAAAGGGCAATGGGAATCATTACCGGGAGGGTATAAGTATGGATCAAACTTTTTGAAAAAGTGAAGAAAAAAGGGGTCCACAAAACCCACAGCCACAGGAAAAGCTGCCAAGGGTCATTCCAAACTTTTTTCAACCCCTCTTTCAGTCGACCTAAAAGTACAAAGGACCAGGGCAATGTGCCGGCCAGCAAAAACACCCATATGATCCCTAAGGGTTGTTGTTTGGGAAAACCATATTTATCCCCCGACCAAGAGGGATCAATGAAGCGCAGAAAGTGTTCTCCCACTACGAAATAGTCTATAAAGCCCGGGGAATTGATTTCCATCAGCCAGTACCAGGGCAAGGCAATCAACAGGCTTAAAAGCCCTCCTAATACCCAAGGAATTAGAAAGATCCTTTTTAAGGAAACTCGATGGCGAAGGCACCAGAGAAACAGGGGAGGGAAACTCAACACGCAAATGATTGGCCCCTTGGCCAGCAACCCCAAACCGATTCCTACAAAAAAAAGCAATCCCGGGACAGTGTTTTTTTTAGAATTTAGGAATTCCCAGAAACCCAACATGGTTAAACCAACGGAAAAGGAGAGCATCATATCGGTGGAAAGGACTCCGGCGTGGAGAAAAAATTCGGGAAGTGTAAAAAGTACAATTCCGGGGATCAAACCGTTGATTTTTTTTTGGTGACCATAGGGGATCAATAAAAAAGCGATTAAAACAGCCATAATCCAATAGGGAAGCCTCAGGGCAAATTCAGAATCTCCCAATAGACTGATAGAGCCGGCAGAAAGCCAAGTAGAAAGCGGAGGTTTGGCCCAAAAGGGCAAACCGTAATCTATTTGCGGAACAATCCAGTTTCCGGTTTCAGCCATCAATCGGGCGACTTCTCCATAACGAGCTTCTGTTTTGTCTGTCAAGGGAATGACAGCGTTAAAAAATAAGCGTATTCCCGCCAGAAGTACAAATATCCAACCATAGGGCGATCTAAAATCCTTTATAATTTTTTCTTTAAGACTCAATTTTTATACTTTTTTGATATTTTAAAAAGATCCCACCACAAAATAAAAAAATACAGTGGACTGACTCTGGAATCTGGGGTGTCCACCCATGCCTTAAGCGGAATTTCCCTCAGATGATTTTGAATCTCAGATCTTCCAAAAAGATGAATCATTCTAAAAAAAATTTCAACATCAAAAAGCCATTTGGAAATAAAGGGTTCATCGAATATTTTTTCAGCTGTTTGAAATTCAAAAATTTTACAACCGCATTGAGAATCGTATATACTCAGTTTTAAAGTATTGGAAATGGCAGTGGCAACAAATCTTCCCAAGAGGAAACGATACCATTTCCTTTTGATTTGATTGTCCAGTTTTAAAATTCTCGACCCAAAGGCCAATACCACCTTTTCATTTATCTGTTCTGATAATCGGTGACACTCCTCAAGGCTGGTGGCCAAGTCTGCATCCAGATAGGCCACTTTGTCAAAACCTTTTTGAGTCAGTACTTGCCGGAATCCCATCAGAACAGCATTGGCTTTTCCGCCATTTTGTCTCATGTTAAAGACTTCAATTTGATTGGGAAATTGATTTTTTAACCCCATCAAGACTTTTTCGGTTCTGTCTTTGGAACCGTCATTGACAAAAAAAACAGAAACCTTTGGTTGGAGAGATAAGAAGTTTTCAAACTGAGAAAAGGGCAAACGATCCGCCTCATTATAGCAAGGGACTACGATGGCCAGCTCTTTTTGCATAGTGCTTAAAGATAAATATAATTATACACTATATTTTAATAAAATATGATAAATCAAAAAAGAGTAAAGCAAAAAAAAATGCGAGCCCATCGGCTCGCATTTGACTTATAGATAAGGATAGCTTAGAACGCAGTACTTGTTGGTATCTGCTGTCCTAACTTCCCTAAATTACATATGTAAGACATTTGACACCTCCTTTCTATATTAGTTAGACATGGCTGTTGTCACAGCGTTAACTTCTCTTTATCAAAGATAAGCAGACAAAAAATTTCTGCCGATTATTTTACAATATTTTTTAGTGTCAATCCTTGGACTAAAATCGTAAACAACACAATTACATAGGTTAGGAAAAGAATCAGGGCTTTTCCCTCCCCAATGTCGTCGGGCAGATTTAGAGCCAAGGCCACGCTCAACCCTCCTCTGAGTCCTCCCCAGGTGATGATTAAGGCAGTTTTCTTTTCAAACTTTTTGAATAGAGACAAAAAGGCTATGGGAATGCTTACCCCTATTCCTCTGGATACTACGACCAGAACAATTACTAAAAGGGAAATGGTGATAAATGGCATCTGGAAAGACTCAAAAATCATGATGATTTCCAACCCAATCAGAATGAATAAAATGGCGTTCAAGGTTTCATCCAAAAGGTGCCAAAACTTGTATACATAATCACCCATGGCCTTTTGGACACCCTCCTGTTTATCGTCTATATCTAAATTTTGATTCAGAAATAATCCCATCATTACAACCCCTAAAACGGCAGAAAAATGAAAATGGTGAGATATAATTGGCAATAACAGTACCAATGAGATGGTGATCAAGACCTCTAATTCGGTATGTTCATTCTCAATGTATTTTAAAAGCTTCAGACCAAAATAGCCCATTACTGTTCCCAGCGCAATTCCTCCGAGCACTTCAGTAACAAACAAGCCGCCAACTGCGGCAGCAGTAATGTTTTCAACACCGTCTTGTTTGATGCTCAAAAGGGTTAAAAAAACCACGACTCCAATACCATCGTTGAAAAGAGATTCTCCGGCAATACGGGTTTCGGTGATGGAGGACAAGTTCATTTTTTTAATCATGGCCAAAACAGCGATGGGATCGGTTGGTGCAATCAGTGCACCAAACAAAAGACAATCAATATAGGTCAAGCCCAAGGTATTGAGTCCAAATATGGGTTGCTCGATCAACCAATAAACCCCTGAACCAACGGCAAAGGTGGAGAAAATAACCCCAAAACTGGCCAAGAGCAGTATGGTTACTTTATCCTTCAATAGTTCATGTACGTTAACACTGATGGCTCCGGCGAAAAGCAAGAAAGGTAACATCACATTGACCAGCAATTCGCTAAAGTCAAATTCTCTGGTAATGGCTGTCACCGTCTTAAATACTTGAGGAAAAACAATTCCTACTATAGTAACTACTATAGATAAACAAAGTGCTAAAATCATCAAACCAATGGTTTGAGGAAGCTTTAAAAGTCGGATATTGATCAGTGTAAAAACAGCTGCTAAAGTTATTAATATAGTAGATAGTTCAAGAATGCCCATGGTTTTTTAGTTTTTTCTAAATATAACTTAAATATTATTATGTGTGCAAATGGTAAAGTTTTGAAATGTATTTTCCAATCATATCAAATTCTAAGTTTACCGTATCTCCTTTTTGGATTTGGTGGAAATTGGTATGTTCGAAGGTGTAGGGAATGATGGCCACAGAAAAGTGATTCAGATCTGAGTTAACCACTGTTAGACTGACGCCATTTACACAAATGGAACCTTTCTCTACGGTAATGTTTTTTTGGCGCTGATCATATTCAAAGTCAAAAAACCAGCTTCCTTCTCTAAAATCGAGTCCGGTACAAAAACCGATTTGATCCACATGACCATGAACAATGTGGCCATCCAATCGGCTATTCATCATCATGGCCCTTTCGAGATTGATCAAATTCCCTATTTTAATATTCCCAAGATTGGTCTTTTCCAAGGTTTCTTGGATGGCTGTCACCGTGTATTGATCACCTGCCGTGTCCACAACCGTCAGACAAACGCCATTGTGGGCCAAGCTTTGGTCTATTTTTAATTCTTGAGTCAAACTACTTTCAAGGCTCAGGTGTAGATTCTCTTGGTCTTTTTTCAAATCAACCACTTTCCCAAACGCCTCAATGATTCCCGTAAACATCAGTTAGATTTAATTACATTTGTGACGTAAAATTAGGAATAAAAGCAACACCAATGTTGGGGAAAATAAAGCTGGGCATTTCAATAGGAGATCCTAATGGGATTGGGATCGAAATCATCTTAAAAATTTTTGAGGACCGAAGGTTGTTTGAATTTTTTACACCCTTGATTTTTGGCCCTTTCAAGCTGTTGGAAAATCAAAAAAAACATTTTCAACTCAATTCCAGCTTGGTTTTAAAAAAGAAAAACCAACGATTACACAAGGCCCAGTTGAACGTATTCGACCTGCCCATGCCGGAGGATAAGTTGGTTTTTGGAGAAGCTTCAAAAACTGCAGGTAAACTGGCTTTCGAATCTTTAAAATCAGCCACTACCGCCCTAAAAAACGGAGAGATTGATGCCTTGGTCACTGCTCCGATCAACAAAGAAACCATTCAATCTGAGGATTTTAAATTTCCGGGTCATACCGATTATCTGGCCAAAGAATTTGAGGGAAACAGTTTAATGTTCATGGTCTCTGAATCGCTAAAAGTCGCCCTGCTGAGTGATCACATTGCTGTTAAGGAGGTTTCCAAGGTGCTCTCCCCTGAACTTTTGAGAGAAAAAATTCAACAGTTAGAAAATTCTTTACAACAAGATTTTAACATCAGACGTCCCAAAATAGCAGTATTGGGTCTCAATCCACATACAGGAGATAAAGGGGTAATTGGCAAAGAGGACGATGAAGTGACCCGCCCATTGATAAAAGAAATGTCAGCATTTGGTCATTTCGTTTATGGCCCCTATGCCGCCGACAGTTTTTTTGGTCACCAAACTCACCACCAATTTGATGCTGTTCTGGCCATTTATCACGATCAAGGTCTGATCCCTTTTAAAACCTTAACCTTTGGTGAGGGGGTCAATTATACAGCTGGACTCAGCAGGATAAGGACTTCCCCCGATCACGGAACTGCTTTTGAAATTGCAGGAAAAGGGGTAGCCCAAATCGAATCTTTCAGAAATGCAATGTTTTTGGCCCGCAGCATTTATTTTAATAGAAAAGAGAAAACCCACCCTACTAACAAGAATAAGGTTGAAAAATAAGATAAGGGCACTGTAAAAAGCTTTTTTTTTGTAAGTTTGCAGGCTTAAAAGTCGGAAGGTTGGAGCAGTTTTCAGAATTCTTGATCCCGTTCATCGGTCTAAAGGATGGCCTACATCGATTCGATTTTAAGATTGACAATAAGTTCTTTGAAGGCTTCGATTTTTTAGATTTTCAAAACGCTCACATTCAGGTTAGTTTGATTTTTGAAAAAAAAACAACCCTTTTGGAGTTGAATTTCAGTGCAAAAGGTCAGGTGACAGTTCCTTGTGACATCACCACAGAACCTTTTAAGCTGCCCATAGACACTGCTTTTAAATTGGTGGTTAAATTTGGGTCAGTGGAAAATGACGATGATGATGAGATCTTGATTCTTCCACATGGATCACATGAAATTCAGATAGCTCAATACATCTACGAAATGATAGTACTGTCTGTCCCTCAAAAGAAAGTCCATCCCGGGATTGCCGAGGGGACTTTAAAATCTGAGATTTTAGAAAAACTAAAAGATTTACAGCCCCAAGAAAAACCCATTTCGGATGAAACAGATCCAAGATGGGACAAATTAAAAGATTTATTAAAGTAATTTATAAAACTAAAAGCGACAAAAATGGCGCATCCTAAAAGAAAAATATCGAAAACCAGAAGGGACAAAAGAAGAACTCACTTTAAGGCAACTACCCCTCAAATTGGTACTTGTAGCACCACAGGTGAAGCCCATTTGTACCACCGTGCTCACTGGCATGAAGGTAAACTTTACTACAGAGGTAAAGTTTTGATTGACAATAACGAGGTCATTGAAGCCTAATTTAGAACAATAATTTTAACAAAGCTCTTCCTTTTTTTGAAGGGCTTTTTTTGTGTACAAAGATTTTGTTTGCTCTAAAAAACTACTATCTTCACATATAATATTGACAATTCAAAAGGAAGCAATCTACTGATGAATTATATCAATCCAAGCCCCATAAAGGCAGCTATAACTGCAGTAGGCGCATACGTTCCTGAGGAGAAACTCACCAATGCTGACTTGGAAATGATGGTAGATACCAATGACGAGTGGATTGTTGCAAGAACTGGAATTAGCGAAAGAAGGATACTCAAAGACCCCACAAAAGGCACTTCTTTTATGGCCATAAAGGCTGCCCAAGATGTCCTAAAAAAAAGAAAATTAGACCCTACAGAAATTGACGCGGTTATCGTTGCTACCATAACCCCCGATATGAACGTAGCTGCCACTGCCGCATATGTGGCCTCGGAAATTGGAGCGATCAATGCCTTTGCTTATGACCTTCAAGCTGCTTGTTCCGGTTTCCTTTATGGGATGTCCAATGCCTCCAGTATGATCGCCAGTGGCCGCTATCAAAAGGTTTTAGTTATAGGAGCAGATAAAATGTCCTCCATAATAGATTATTCCGACAGAACAACTTGTATCATTTTTGGGGATGGTGCCGGGGCTGTGTTGTTCGAACCCAGTGATTCTGGATTCGGATGGGAGGATGAGTATTTGAGATCCGATGGCAGCGGAAGGATGTTTTTGAACATCAAAGCAGGAGGATCATTATTTCCCACTTCAGAGGAGACCCTAGAAGGCGGAATGCACAACTTGTATCAAGACGGTAAGACTGTATTTAAGTATGCCGTTTCAGAAATGACCAATGCGGTACAGCAAATCATACAACGCAATAAAATTGACCAAGAGAACATCTCTTATTTGGTCCCGCATCAGGCCAATAAAAGAATCATTGATGCCATTGCCAAACGCATTGGTTTATCTGAAGAGAAAGTCATGTCTAATATTGAATATTTTGGAAATACAACAGCGGCAACACTACCGCTTTTATTAAAAGATTACGAATCAAAATTAAGTCCCGGGGATCGATTGGTTTTTGCTGCTTTTGGTGGAGGTTTCACTTGGGGAGCAGCCTATTTGACATGGGCCTATTAAAAATTTTAATCATTTGAATTATGGAAATAAAGGAAATTCAAAATTTAATCAAATTTGTAGCAAAATCTGGAGCTCACGAGGTTAAACTTGAAACGGATGATTTCAAGATCACCATCAAAACCAATGCCGATGCTCCGGTTGCAGAAACACCAACCACATTACAAACGGTACCCGGTATGGTGGTGCAGGCACCACAACCAACCGTTGTCGCAACTGAAGTAGAAGCACCCGCAAAATCAGAGAGTCAGCCTGCCAAAAATGAGACGGACAATCTGATTACCATAAAATCCCCTATGATTGGAACCTTTTACAGAAAGCCCTCTCCCGACAAAGATGTTTTTGTAGAAGTGGGAGACACTATCAAAGAAGGAGATGTATTGTGTGTGGTTGAAGCCATGAAGTTGTTCAACGAGATTGAATCCGAAGTCAGTGGTAAGATCGTTAAAATACTAGTCGATGATTCTTCACCTGTTGAATTTGATCAACCCCTCTTTTTAGTTGAACCGGTTTAAACTTCTTCGCAATGTTTAAAAAGATTTTAATTGCCAATCGTGGTGAGATTGCCATGCGATTGATTAGGACTTGTAAAGAGATGGGCATTAAAACCGTAGCAGTATACTCTACTGCCGACGAGGAAAGCCTTCACGTACGTTTTGCCGATGAGGCAGTTTGTATTGGTCCTCCACCCAGTTCAGACTCCTATTTGAAAATGGCCAATATCATGGCGGCTGCAGAAATTTGTAATGCCGATGCCATTCACCCAGGTTATGGATTTTTGTCTGAAAACGCCAAATTCTCAAAAATTTGTAAAGAACACGGTATCAAATTCATTGGCGCTTCGGATGAGATGATAGAAAAAATGGGTGACAAAGCCACTGCAAAAGCTACAATGAAAGCGGCAGGGGTGCCCACCATACCTGGATCCGAAGGCATATTAGAATCATTTGATCAAGCCAAAAAAATCGCCAAAAAAACGGGCTACCCCGTCATGTTAAAAGCTACTGCCGGTGGAGGAGGTAAAGGCATGCGAGCAGTTTGGAAAGAAGAAGATTTACAAAAAGCTTGGGAAAGTGCCCGTCAAGAGGCCTCCGCCTCTTTTGGGAATGATGGAATGTACATGGAGAAACTTATAGAAGAACCACGTCATATCGAAATTCAGATTGTGGGAGATTCAAAGGGTAGAGCCTGTCACTTATCCGAACGCGATTGTTCTGTACAAAGAAGACACCAGAAACTGACCGAAGAAACACCCTCGCCATTTATGACCCCTGAGTTAAGGGAAGAAATGGGTACTGCTGCCGTAAAAGCCGCTGAGTATATCAAATATGAAGGTGCGGGAACCGTTGAGTTTTTGGTGGACAAGCATCGTAACTTCTACTTTATGGAAATGAACACCCGTATTCAGGTAGAGCATCCCATTACAGAGCAGGTCATCAATTTTGATCTCATCAGAGAGCAGATTATGGTCGCTGCAGGGGTTGAAATATCAGGAGAGAATTATTTGCCCAGCATGCACTCTATTGAATGCAGAATCAATGCCGAGGATCCTTATAATGATTTTAGACCCAGTCCAGGAAAAATATCTACCCTTCACTTTCCCGGCGGTCATGGGGTCAGACTAGACACTCATGTTTATGGAGGCTACATCATACCTCCTCACTATGATTCTATGATTGCCAAGTTGATTACTACTGCCCAAACAAGAGAAGAGGCCATCAATAAAATGAGGCGTGCATTGGATGAATTTGTCATTGAGGGAATTAAAACCACCATTCCTTTTCACCGAAAACTGATGGATCATCCGGATTATATTTCCGGAAACTATACCACCAAATTCATGGAGACTTTTTCGATGGAGGATTAGCAGGATCTTTCTCTTTATTGAGTTCATCCACCGAAATTTCGAGTTCAATCAATTGTTCTTTGATATTTTGGTTTTCCTTTTTTAATTCTTCGATCCTTTCCTCCAAATCCGAAACGAGTGGAAGCATCGCAGCAATGGCTTTGGAAGACCGATTTCCACTGATGTAGTAGGCCATTTTTGACTCCTTGACGGAAGAACTTTGGTCTTTCAACATCAAACCTTCTCCCGTGATGAGCCAATGGGCGCTGATATTGGTATTTAAAATCAGCTTTTGGGTTTGTTCTAGGGTAATGATTCGTTGCCCCGTCAGAAGTTTGGAAACTACTTGTAGGGGTTGATTCATCAATAAGCCGATTTCGGTTTTGGAGCTTACGGCTTCGCTCATGATTAAATACTTCACTACCTCAACGAAGCGTCGGGTCATTTCACTTTTAAAAATTTTACTGGCCATATATACAAATAGTATAGTGTTAGACGATAAATAATCAACGCATTAAACAGGGAAAAAGCCACTTGTTGTTTTGACAAATCACAAAGAAAAATTTATTTACTATTAGAGCAATTTGCCGCTCATGCATTTAACAATTAAGTTAAAATAAAATTTTATAATTTTAACATATTTTTTTCATCAATTATTTCCAATTTGACTCATAGTTTCCAAATAAGAAATAAATAATGATTATATTTGAAAAGCTCCAAATATAATTATCATGAAAAAAAACAAACTTCAGCGTCCTCCTTCATTATTTTATTTTCGCGGAAACACAGATGTGATTTTGTTTCTATTACAAAAGGAACTCAAAGGGGGAAAAGTTTCACAATTGTGTGCTCCGCTAGGAATCAATGACGAATTCTTTTATCCCAACCTGGGTACACTGATACTATCATTAATGGATTTGCCCTACAGAACAGAGTCTATTGTGAATTGGTACGAAAAAAAACTGCATAAATGGTCCTCTAAAGTCGATTTGAACAACCACAGTGATATGGCCGAAATCACCCTTGATTTTTACTACTTTCTGAAGCGAAACTTCAAAAGGAGATTAAAAGGTTAGATCAGATTTTCTTGGAGTAAATACTCGGCAATTTGAATGGTATTGGTTGCGGCTCCTTTTCGAAGGTTGTCTGCCACTACCCATAGGTTGAGTGTTTTATCTTGAGACTCATCCCTCCTGATTCTTCCCACAAAAACTTCATTTTTGCCTGCGGCATAAATTGGCATGGGATAAGTATTGGTTTCAGGATTGTCTTGCACAATTATACCAGGACTTTCATTCAATAGCTTTCGGATTGCCGCCAGATCAAAATCTTTTTTCAACGCTACATTGATCGATTCACTATGCCCTCCTACCACGGGGATTCTGATTGCAGTGGCAGAGATCCCTATTGAATCATCGTTGAGAATCTTATGGGTTTCATTGACCAATTTCATTTCCTCTTTGGTGTAGCCATTATCCATAAAAACATCACAATGGGGGAGCGCATTACGGTGAATGGGGTAAGGATAAGCCATTTCTCCTTTTTCCTCTTTGTATTCATTTTCCAATTGTTGAACTGCTTTGACTCCGGTTCCCGTAATCGATTGATAGGTTGATACCACGATGCGTTCTATTCCATAATGATCTTGCAAAGGGGCCAAGGCCACCAGCATTTGAATGGTCGAGCAGTTGGGATTGGCAATGATTTTATCCGAAGAAGTCAATTGGTTTGCATTGATTTCTGGGATAATCAGTTTTTTGGTAGGATCCATTCGCCAAGCAGAGGAATTGTCTATCACTACAGTACCTGACTCAGCAAATTTGGGGGCCCATTCCAAAGATGTTGATCCGCCTGCAGAAAACAAGGCGACGTCGGGCTTCATGGAAACCGCGGTTTCCAGTCCAACCACTTCGTGGGAATTACTTCCACATTCAACTTTTTTCCCTACAGATCTCTCTGAAGCTACAGGAATCAATTCTGTATATGGGAAATTTCTCTCTGACAGGACCTGAAGCATCACCTCTCCGACCATTCCTGTTGCGCCTACAACTGCTAATTTCATGGATTAAATTTTTGGCAAAAATAAGCTTTATGACTTTGTCCACAACTTCAATGGGTTTTTTTTCAAAATCCCAACAAACTGTTTGATTTATAACAGTACTTAAAGATTTAAGTTTTGAGGATTCTTGGAATGCGATTTCCCAAAGCAGAAAGTAACTCATAGGAAATGGTTCCTGCATTTTCTGCCAGATCATCTGCTCTGATTCCAGACCCAATGACCACCACTTCGCTTTCTTCATTGCAGGGAATATCTCCAATGTCTACCATGACCATATCCATACAAACATTGCCTACCACATAGGCCTTCTGTCCATTGACCAAAACCCAACCTTTGCCATGCCCGTATTGTCTTGAGAAGCCATCTGCGTGTCCAATGGGCAATACTGCAATACGAGTTTTTTTTGTCGCTCTCCAACCACAATTGTAACCTACGGTTTCACCCGACTTGATCTCGTGAATTTGGGTAATTTTTGTCTTGAGTTGTGCGATAGGTTGTAAGGTCTCATTCCACCTCGGATGGTTGGCAAAGCCGTACAATCCGATACCAACTCTTACCCAATCTAAATGACACTCAGGATAGTTGAATACCCCCGAAGTATTCAATAGGTGATATTCAGGCTTTTGTTTTGAGGCCCGGTTGTGCTTTTGCATGATCTGCTCAAACAGGGAAATTTGATTTTCTGTCTCCAGGTTCGGTTTTGGAACTTCTGTTTGTGCCAGATGGCTGTATATGGTTTTTAAGTTAAAAGAAGAATCTTTCAATTGTTCCAAAACCCAGTCTGTTTCTTCAGGGTGAAACCCAATGCGGTTCAAGCCAGTATTGTACTTTATGTGAAGGGGGTAGTCCGATTTTTTTTCTTCGCTAAGGGCCTCTTTAAATTTTTCCCAACTCCATTTGCTGTATAATACAGGTTCAAGATCGTGAAGGATGAGGTTCCTAAAACTTTCAACTTGTGGGTAAAACACCAGTAAGGGTATCTCAATCCCGAATTGTCTCAATTGAACACCCTCTTCGGTATAGGCAACTGCCAAGGCCTCTATTCCCAATTCAACTAGTTTTTCGGCAATGGGTCCAGAGACTCCCCCATATGCATTGGCTTTGATGACCCCTATCATTTTTGAATGGGGGTTCAATCTGTTTCTTAGGGAACGATAGTTTTGCTCTAACTTTTTTAAATCAATTTCGAGAAGGGTCAAGATTTTTTCTTTTTATTATTCTTTTTCGCTCCCTTTTTTTGGTCTCGCTTAGCAGTGGCTTCATAGAATGCAGCTCTGCTAAGAGGCTCGTACTCGTTTTTTTCACCCAACAGGACCAAACCCTCTTGGTCTGATTTTCTGTGGCTGTATTGGGCCAAATTACCCGTTTGAGTACAAATGGCATGGACCTTGGTAACATACTCGGCTGTTGCCATTAGAGCCGGCATGGGACCAAAAGGATTTCCTTGATAATCCATATCCAGTCCTGCCACAATCACTCGCATACCGCGGTTGGCCAAATCATTACAAACCTCTACAATCTCGTCATCAAAAAATTGAGCCTCATCAATCCCAATCACCTTGCAGTCATTAGCTAAAATGGGAATGTTTGCCGCGGCAGGAACCGAGGTCGAGGGAATCTGATTCGAATCGTGTGAGGTAATCATCTGATCATCATATCGATTGTCAATTGCCGGTTTGAAAATTTCTATTTTTTGATTGGCGAATTGGGCGCGTTTTAGTCGTCGAATCAACTCTTCTGTTTTTCCTGAAAACATTGAACCACAGATCACTTCGATCCATCCAAATTGTTCTTTGTGGTTTAAGGGATTTTCTAAAAACATTTTGTAATTTACAGTCAAACAAAGGTATTAAAAACAAAACTTTGCAATAGTATAATTTATGCCCAATAAAATCCATCAACAACTCAAACAATTGGCGAAAGAAATTCTGGAGATGGAAGAACCTTATGATTATCAAAAGGTTTATGACACTACTTTATTGCTTTTTGAACGCCTGATTTTAATTAAGAATGCAGAGGGATTTAACAAAGATTTTTGGGAAGACTTAGAAACCAGCTTTGATCAGACCGTGGATTTTATCAAAGTTCAACCGAGGTCTGAAACGGCTCAGGGAAACTTCAATGACCGGGAAGAATTGCCTCCCATTATGGATACGATAAAGGAAATTGTCAAAGAAATTCCCGAAACAAAACCTTCTGTAGCCGACTTATTTCAAGAAAACAGTAATGAGTTGTCATTTGAGCGTAAAGAGGAGGTTCCAGTAACCGAAAAAGAAACGCATAAAAGTTTGAATGACAAATTTTCAAAAGGACTTCAGGTAGATTTGAACGACAGATTGGCATTCATCAAGCATCTATTCGATCAAAACACCAAAGACTATCAGCGGGCCATCTCCCAAATCGCCACCCTTCAGTCTTGGGAGCACGCACAAAAATTCATATTGGAAATGATCAAGCCCGATTACAACCATTGGGAAGGTAAAGAGCAATATGAAATTCGTTTTTTGAAAATTGTAGAGAATAATTTTCAGTAGTATTTTCATTATATGAACGACCAAAAAGAATGGGGGAGCTTTTTTTAGTACCAACACCTATTGGTAATTTGGGGGACATGACCTACAGGGCAGTGGCCACCCTAGAACAGGTGGATATGATCTTGGCAGAAGACACCCGAACCAGTGGTAAACTTCTGAATCATTATAAAATCACCACTCCAATGCAAGCTTTCCATATGCACAATGAACATAGAAAATTACAAGAGGTTGGCTCAAAATTAACTTCCGGAATGCACATAGCACTTATATCTGATGCTGGCACTCCCGGTATTTCTGACCCTGGTTTTCTGTTGGTTCGTGAGGCATTATCCCTCAACATAAAAGTAACCTGTTTACCCGGTCCCACTGCCATGATTCCCGCTTTGGTACAAAGTGGTTTGGCTTGCGATCGTTTTGTTTTCGAAGGATTTTTACCTCCTAAAAAAGGAAGAAACAAACGGCTTGAAAAACTTTCTGATGAAAACCGCACCCTTATTTTTTACGAATCTCCACACAAGCTGCTCAAAACTCTTACCCAGTTTTCTGAAATTTTTGGCCTTGACCGAGGGGTTTCAATTTCGAGGGAGTTGTCAAAAATGTTTGAAGAAACATTTAGAGGGACTCTTAACCAAGCCTTATATCATTTTAACGCCCATCCTCCCAAAGGGGAATTTGTTATTTGTGTGGCTGGATCTCAAAAGAAATAATTAAGATGTACTGGAGTCCCAAACCCATACCCGATGAGAATAAAGTGAAGCAGCTTCAACAACAAATCGGAGTTCCCTACGAGATTGCTTGTATCTTGATTCAAAGGGGTATCGAAGATTATGATACCGCCAAATCCTTTTTTAGACCGGAGCTTTCAGACCTGCACGATCCGTTTTTAATGTTGGGCATGAAAAAGGCTGTAAATCGAATTTTTCAAGCCATCGATAGGGGTGAAAAAATAATGGTTTACGGAGATTATGACGTAGATGGGACCACTGCCGTAGCCTTAGTATACTCCTTTTTGACGCAAAGCCATCCCCACTGCACTTATTATATCCCCGACAGATATGAAGAGGGTTATGGCATATCGACAAAAGGGATTGATCAGGCCAAGACTGAAAATGTAAGTTTGATCATAGCTATGGATTGCGGGATCAAAGCCACGGATAAAGTTTCCTATGCCCACAACTTAGGGATAGATTTTATCATTTGCGATCACCATTTACCCGGTGAAGAACTTCCGCAAGCCACTGCCATTTTGGATCCTAAACAAGCTGCTTGTCCCTATCCCTTTAAAGATTTATGTGGTTGTGGTATAGGGTTTAAACTCATCCATGCCCTGACAAAAGAACGCGGAGGTGGACTGGAGGACATTATTCCCTTTGTAGATTTGGTTGCTATGGCCATCGCGGCTGACATCGTTCCCATGGTGGGAGAGAATAGAATACTCACCCACTTTGGAATTCTCCAAATTCAAGAAAACCCCAGACTGGGGATACGTTTTTTTATCAATGGACTCAAAAGAAAAATCAATGTTTCTGATTTGGTTTTTGTCCTTGCTCCAAGAATCAATGGAGCAGGAAGGATCAAACATGGCAGTCATGCGGTTGCTTTACTATTGTCAGAAGACAAGGAGGAAGCAATGTCTCGTGCAAGGGCAATAGAATTATTCAATAGCGAGCGAAAAGAATTGGACCAAAAAATCACTGCCCAAGCTTTGGATCAGATCAAAGACAATCAAGAGGAAGAATTGTATTCAACGGTTGTTTTCCAACCCGATTGGCACAAAGGGGTGGTGGGGATTGTGGCCTCCCGCCTAATAGAAACCCATTACCGCCCTACAGTAGTTTTTGCTGCTTCAGGAGATTATTACACTGGTTCGGTTCGTTCGGTCAAAGGAGTAGACGTCTATCAGATTTTAGAGGCTTGTCAAGAGCACATTGTCCAATTTGGGGGGCATCGTTATGCTGCCGGTTTAACCATTAAACCCGAGGATTACCTTGCTTTTAAAAAAGCATTTGAATTGGCTGTAGCACAAAACATACAACCCGAACAACGGATTCCCTCCACGGCTTATGACCTCGAAATGACTTTGGACAAAATCACACCAAAATTTCATCGAATTATGGCCCAAATGGCTCCCTTTGGTCCGGGGAATATGCGACCAGTATTTTTGACCACAAACTGTCTGGACGGAGGAGCAACCAAGGCTGTAGGAGTGGATCAGAGTCATTTAAAACTAGAAGCTAAAGACGCTTCAAAAGTGATGCTCTCTGGAATTGGCTTTGGGATGGCAAACCACATCAATAAAATCAAAAGCAGAGATCCCTTTCAGATTATATACACGGTAGACGAAAACGAATTCAGGGGGGTGAAGAGCATACAGCTCAAACTCAAAGACCTGAGGTTCTCAAATTAACTTCTGAATTTTTTGTAGTGCTCAATCAGTTCCTGAGTTGAGGGGTCGTGGTGATCGATCTGTTTCTTATCGAAATCTTTTAGGATGTTGTTGGCCAACTGTTTGCCCAATTCTACACCCCATTGGTCGTAGCTGTAGATATTCCAAATGATTCCCTGAACGAAGATTCTGTGCTCGTATAGGGCGACGAGTGAACCCAAGTTGGCAGGGGTGAGCTGTTCAATAAAAAGGGTGTTGGAAGGGCGGTTCCCTTCAAAAACTTTAAAAGGGAGTAGTGCCTCGATTTCCTCCGGGGATTTTCCTTGCTGGGTCAGTTCCTCTCTTACGGTCTCAGCATTTTTACCTTGCATCAGTGCTTGTGTCTGAGCGAAAAAATTGGACATCAATTTATCCTGATGATCGTTACCTTGGTGTAGGGGTTTGGCAAAGCCAATAAAGTCAGCAGGAATCATCTTGGTGCCTTGATGCATTAACTGGAAGAATGCATGTTGGGCGTTGGTTCCGGATGCTCCCCAAATGATATTACCGGTTTGATAATCTACCGGTTTGCCATTTTGGTCGACTCCTTTTCCGTTGCTTTCCATGATGGCTTGTTGAAGATAGGCGGGAAGGTTTCTAAGGTATTGTGAATAGGGAATGATGGCCTCGGTTTCTACTTCCCAAAAGTTATTGTACCACACAGTAATCAAAGCCAAAATGACGGGCATATTTTCCTTGAAATCAGCGGTGCGAAAATGCTCATCCATTTTTCCCGCCCCCTGAAGTAAATCTTCAAAATTCTTTGGGCCTATGGCCAAACAGATCGACAATCCAACAGTGCTCCACAATGAAAAGCGCCCTCCAACCCAATCATTCATTGGGAAGATATTTTCGGCTGCAATTCCAAATTCGGTTACCTTTTCCAAGTTGGTAGAAACAGCGACAAAATGATTGCTGATGGCCGATTCTGGGGCATGGTTTAAAAACCATTTTCTAAGGGTATTGGCGTTACTGAGGGTTTCTTGAGTGGTGAAAGTTTTTGACACAATTACAAAAAGTGTTGTTTCCGGATCAATTTTTTTGATCACTTCTCCCACATGATCGCCTTCGACGTTGGAAACAAAAGTCAACTGCAGCTGATTGCTGTAAAACTCAAGTGCTTCGGTTACCATGGCAGGGCCTAAATCCGAACCGCCAATTCCTATATTAACTACGTGTGTAATAGCTTTTCCCGTATGTCCTTTCCATTTCCCAGAGATTACTCCGTCGGCAAAATCATACATTTGTTTTTTGACTTCTTCTATTTTTGGGGTAATGTCTTGCCCATCGACCATTATGGTATGGGGGTTGAGTTGCCTTAGTGCGGTATGGAGGACGGCCCTGTCTTCGGTCTCGTTGATCTTTTTACCTTCAAAATAGGCCTTAATGGCTTGATTGAGTCCGGATTCCTCAGCCACAGCCACGAGAAGATCCAAGGTCTCTTGATCGAGCAGATTTTTTGAGTAATCCACATAAAAAGATTCCCACTGAAGAGAAAGTTTTTTGACGCGATCAGCATCCTCAGAGAAGTAGTCTGTGATCTTTTTTTGAGCGTTTTTTTGGAAGTTGGACTCCAGTAATTTCCATGATTTGAGGGACAATGGGTTGTGCTTATTGAATGTCACTATTTGATAAAGCTAAAGCTGAATTAATGTACGTTGATTCCGGGGTGAAAGATATGCAATCGAGTTGGGTTTTCAAATCGACTATGGCATTTAAATAATTAATTTTTAATTCATTGGAAATGGGCTTGGCATCGGGAAGTTTTTGTCTGAATGGGTCTACTTGTCTACCGTTTTTCCAGAATCGATAGCACACATGTGGTCCAGAAGTATAGCCGGTCATGCCAACCCAACCGATGACCTGTCCTTGGGTAACCCATTCCCCAACTTTTACTTTTCGGCGTTTCATGTGGAGGTATTGGGTGCTATAGGTATTGTTGTGTTTGATGGTTACATAGTTTCCATTACCTCTGGTGTAGGAAGATTTGACTACTACCCCATTGGCAGTGGCCAATATAGGGGTTCCAACACTAGCAGCAAAATCTGTACCACGATGAGGTTTGATGCGGTTACCGTAATAGGCGATTCTGCGTTTGAGATTGTAACGCGAGGTAACAGGACCAAACTTTACAGGTGCTTTGAGAAATGCCCTTCTCAAGTTTTTTGCTCTTTCATCGAAATATTCAACGATTCCTTTGAGCGAATCGGGTTGAAACTCGAAAGCATAAAAATCTTTTCCGGCATGTTCGAAAATCGCTGCTTTGATGCGTTCAATTCCAATCGACAGGGTATCATCGACAAATTTTTCGGTATATATCACTTTGAATCGATCCCCTTTATGGAGTCTGTAAAAATCGATATTCCACGCGTACACATCGGCAAGGTAATAGGTCAATTGGTCGTTTAATCCACTATTTATCATGGTTTCATAGAGCGAATTTTCGATCAGACCATTTCCCTCCTTGGTCACGATTTTGATGGGCTTGATCACCTTTTTGCCATAAATACTGTCTCGGAGTTGAACAACTGTATAACTGTCAATTTGGGGTTCGTAGATAAAGGCTTTGGGGGTCACTATGCTATCTTTTGAAAAGAATAGACTGTAATACTTCCCCACAACCAGTCGCTTGACACTTACTTTATTTTTGAGAACTTTCAGGATGTTGTATACTTCAGGGTAGTCAATCCCATTTTCTTCAAGAATAGAGCCAAAAGTATCTCCCCTTTTGATTTTCTTCTTTACAATTCTATATTGATCTATGTCAAAGCCATATTTAATATTTTTCGGTTTAACTTCGACTTTAGCAATTGATGACTCGACGAATGGGGTTTGCTTTTTGATCTCACAGGATGGAAACAAAATGGCAATTCCTAAAAAATATAGTATGACAAAACCCTTATTCAAATTGACAAGAATATTTTTTTGTTAAGTACAAATTACTTGCTTTAAGCATTGATTCACAAGGTATTTAACAAAAAGTTATACAGAGAGTAATAAACAATCAGAAATTCTAATTGAATTGTATTTCAAAGGGAGCCACTAAGTTTTTGAACTTTTCCAGATCCACTTTGATGGATCCGATGGCCAGATCGGCCTGTAATCGAATGGGAATTTTATTGCCATCGTCTGTGATCCAAAGGGTCACACTTTCTTGTTCTCTAAAAACCCTTCCGGACTGAACGTAGGGCCTAAACTTCATGCATTGGATCTTCCCGAATTTGGTGTTGAGGGATTCTCTCCCTAAAAACTTCATTTTAAAAATATAATTTTCTTTATCGAAAAACATGTTGATGCTAAAGGATTCATTGGGCTTTAATTTATCGCTGGGATAAAATGCTCTGAGGTAGTAAAAGGCAGAGATGAGATCTTGGGCACTATCGGTAATTTTGAAAGTCTCTTGTTTTTTGTATTTCAGATCATTGACATGTGCTAAATTTTGCTTGTGATCAAAATTGATCTCTAAATTTTTAGTGTAGCCGCCTTCATAGATATCGCGGATAAACCAGTATGGGATAACCTTTTTTTCATCAAAATAGGTATCGTAGTGATCTTCTACCTTAAAAAACCAACGGGCCAGCCCTGTCGTTGTACCATAGCCTTTGGCATGCAAAACAGGTATGCCCTTGAGTGTATCTTGGGAAAGTTCTAAAGTAGCATAGCTGGCATTGAAAAAACCATAGTGGATTCTAAATTCAAACCATTCCCCTGCCCTAAAAGGAAGTTTTACTTCAGAAGGGGCATCTTCTGTTATCGACTGAGCAAATCCGAACAGACCGAGACCTGAAACCAAAAGAATTAATAGTTTTTTTCTCATGGACATGTTTGGGTAAAATTAAGTAATTGATTGTAAAACCATTTAATGAATCTTATGAATAAGTAAAAAATTAAAGTTCCTGCAGTTTTTGAAAAATTTTCCCTCCTTTTACACTCCCCAGCATATCTATAATTTCCTCTTCTGGAGCGGCTTTAATTCGCTTAAGCGATTTAAACTTTTTGAGCAACATTTCTTTTGTTTTGGGGCCTATGCCTTCTACCTCATCCAGTGGAGATTTTAGGGCATTTTTACTACGAATGTTACGGTGAAGTGTCAGTCCAAAGCGGTGCGCCTCGTTTCGCAACTGCTGGATCACCTTCAAGGTCTCTGATTTTTTGTCCAGATACATGGGAATACTGTCTCCCGGATAATAGATTTCTTCCAATCTTTTGGCGATACCGATAATGGCGATTTGACCCCTGAGACCCAGACGATCAAGGCTCTTTACCGCAGAGGATAGCTGTCCTTTTCCCCCGTCAATAACAATTAATTGAGGCAGGGATTGTCCTTCGTCGGAGAGTCGTTTGTAACGGCGGTGTACGACTTCTTCCATGGAGGCGAAATCATCTGGCCCCGCTACGGTCTTGATTTTAAAGTGCCGGTAGTCTTTTTTGAAAGGTTTACCGTTTCTAAAAACTACGCAGGCTGCAGTAGGGTTAGTACCTTGAATATTGGAATTGTCAAAACACTCTATGTGAAGGGGTTCCTCTTGGAGGCGCAGATCTGTTTTCATCTGGTTCATTAGCCTTTTAATATGTCTTTCTGGATCCACGATTTTCATTTGTTTGAAACGTTCCAATCGAAAAAACTTGGCATTTCTTTGGGACAGCTCAACCAGCTTTTTTTTGTCCCCCAGTTTGGGTACTGTTACTTTGATTTTAGGCCCCAAGTCCACTTCAAAAGGGAGGTATAACTCTTTGGATTGAGAATTGAAACGTTGTCGAAGGTCAACAATGGCCATTGGCAACATCTCTGCTTCGGTCTCCTCCAGTTTTTTTTTGATTTCCACCGTATGGGAGCGGATAATGGAACCAAAAGCCACCTGAAAAAAATTGACATAGCCATAACTTTCATCCGAGATGATCGTAAATACGTCCACGTTGGTGATTTTGGAGTTGACTACTGTAGATTTGGCTTGGTAATTCTCCAGTGATTCCAGTTTTTCCTTGATCTCTTGCGCCTTTTCAAACTCCATAGCAGCAGCATATTTCTCCATTTGGGTTTTGAATTGGTTTAGTGAGCGCCGGAAATTGCCTTTGATGATGTCTCGAATGGCTGCAATGTTTTGATTGTAATCCTCATCACTTACCTTGGCTTCACAGGGCGCCAGACAATTGCCGATGTGGTATTCAAGACAAACCTTGTAAGATTGCTTTTGGATTTTTTCTTCGGAGAGGTCGTAGTTACAGGTTCGGATGGGATAGAGTCCTCGGATGAGTTCTAAGAGGGTGTATACGGTTTTTACATTGGGGTAGGGCCCGAAATAGTCCGACCCATCTCGGATCACTTTCCGGGTACTGAAGACTCGAGGGAAAGGTTCTTTTTTGATGCAAATCCAAGGATAGGTCTTGTCGTCTTTAAGAAGAATATTGTAGCGGGGGCGATATTTTTTGATCAGATTATTTTCCAGCAGCAAGGCATCGACCTCTGTGGGAACCACGATGTGTTCCATACGGTGAATTTTCTTCACCAGAATTCGGGTTTTGGCGTTGTCGTGGACTTTGGTAAAATAGGAAGTCACCCTGCGTTTTAAGTTTTTTGCTTTACCTACATAAATCACGGTATTATTTTTGTCAAAATACTGATAGACTCCAGGATCGGTTGGGAGTGTTTTGAACTGTATGGCTATGGGTGGTTGTTCCATAGGACGAAGTTACGTTTTTCTCCAAGCAATAGAAAAAAGCCTTTTGAGGATAGGGATGGTCAAATATGCTTAATTTTAAAAGCAAAATTAAAGTATTTGAATACTAAGGCGACTTTAAGAAAAGAATACCGAAAGCGCAGAGATGTCCTGACAGAAGATCAAATCGCCGATTGGAGTATTGAGATTTCCAATCGTTGTTTGACAGTGGATCTGTGGGGGTATTCTCTGTTCCATCTTTTTATGACTGCTGAAAAAAACAAGGAGGTCGATACCTCCTATCTGCTTTCCATTCTTCAAGGAAAAGACAAACAGCCTGTTGTCCCTAAAATGGTTGATGACCATGGTTTGGAGCATTACTTGCTCACGGATCAAATCGCTTTCAAATTGAATCGCTGGGGCATTCCTGAACCGCTTTCCGGCATTGCCATAACTCCTCAACAAATTGAGGTGGTTTTTGTCCCCCTATTGGTTTTTGACCTCCAGGGTCACCGTGTGGGTTACGGTAAAGGCTACTATGATCGTTTTTTGGGAGAATGTCCCAAAAGCACGCTTAAAGTGGGATTGTCTTTTTTTGACCCCGTAAACAAAATTGAGGACATTGACAACCATGATATTGCTTTGGATTATGCTCTTACTCCCCGAGAGACTTATGCTTTCTGATGAGGAACCTCTGGAGCTTCTTGCCCAAAAATTCTTTTGTTAAAAACGATTAAAATTCCCACTCCTATACTAATGGAAGAATCGGCAATGTTAAAGACATATTGAAAAAAAGTATAGTGTTCACCACCCACCCAGGGCATCCAGTCGGGCCAATTCCAGCTCACCAGAGGAAATTGTAACATGTCCACCACATGGCCTTGAAAGATGGGGGCATAACCTCCTCCTTCGGGAAAGAGTGTGGCCACCTGTCCATAACTGTGGGAAAAGATGATCCCATAAAATACCGAGTCGATAATGTTCCCTAGGGCACCGGCAAAAATCAAACAAAGTGCCCAACGAAATAGATTGGCCGATTGCTTGCGGATATTGTCCCACAACCAATAACCAATACCTGTAATGGCTAACAATCGAAAGATGGTTAAAACCAATTTGGCTGTTTTTTCAGAGAAAAAGGGAAAAATATCATTGAGTTTGGTCCCCATAGCCATTCCTTTGTTTTCTACAAAAAGGAGTTTAAAAAAACCCCAGTCGACGATCGCGCCATTTCCATAGAGCGAAAGCGGATAATTCAGCTTGATGAAAAACTTTGACGCTTGATCCATCAACAGCAAGGCCAATATGATAACTATGGCTGTTGGTAGGTTGATATTGGAGACCTTAAATTTCAAACGCTATTTTTGCATGTTTTTGGCCTCAATGCTTAGAGTAGCATGGGGTACCAGTAAGAGTCTCTTTTTATTGATCAATTTTCCGGTTACACGACAAACCCCATAGGTTTTATTTTCAATGCGGATCATTGCATTTTTTAGATCACGGATGAACTTTTCCTGACGGATGGCCAATTGTGTATTGGCTTCCTTGGACATGGTTTCTGAACCTTCCTCAAAGGCTTTAAAAGTAGGGGAGGTATCATCTGTTCCATTGTTGCCATCGTTCATGTAGGCACTTCTCAAGAGTTCTAAATCTGCTTGGGCTTTGTTGATCTTTTCTTCAATCAATTTTCTGAAATTTTCTAACTCTTCATCTGAATAACGAGCTTTTGTTTCTTTAGCCATCTTAAATCTTTTTAATGGTTATTTGTGTTTTAATATTGTCAAATACAACCTCGGTTCCATCGTTCATTTGCGGGGGAAATTCAATCTTTTCTCCTAAGGTTTCCGAGCATATGTAGGCACTGTTATTTTCAATTCTTTCTTTTAAATCATCGTCGGCCAAAAAGCTGATATCTATTTTATCGGTGACTTCCAGTCCGGCGTCTTTTCTTATGTTTTGAATGCGATTGACCAGCTCCCGAGCAATGCCTTCATTGATCAAATCTTCGGTCAGCGAAATATCCAGGGCTACTGTTAGACCGTTACCATGAGCAACCAGCCAACCTTCAATATCTTTGGAGGTGATTTCCACCTCGTTCAGGTCTAAAATAATATTTTTTTCATTAAGCGGGATCTCGATCTTTCCTTCCTGCTCTAATATTCTTATTTCTGTCTCCCCAAATGCATTGATTTTACCGACTACTTTTCCCATATCTTTTCCGAATCTCGGGCCCAGTACTTTAAAATTGGGTTTGATTTCTTTGACCAAGATATTACTGTCGTCATCGATCAACTCAATGGATTTGATATTGATCTCTGAGCGCAACTGTTCTTGAATTTTTTGGATTTCGGTTTTTTCTTCGGAACCATTAACAGCAACCATCAGAGTTTGTAGGGGCTGTCTGACTTTGATTTGTTCTTTTTTCCGTAGTGATAGGGCTAATGAAGTAATGTTTCGGGCCTTATTGATGCGATTTTCCAAGGCGAAATCGATTGCATCGGTATCGACTTTTGGAAAAGTCGACAAATGAACTGATGCTGATTTTTGACCAGCCGTATTCTCGGTCAAATCTTGATATAAACGGTCACTGTAAAAGGGGGCTACAGGGGCAGCCAATTGGGTTACAGTAAGCAAACATTCCCACAGGGTTTGATAGGCTGCAATTTTATCTTTTTGATATTCTCCTTTCCAAAAACGTCTCCTGGATAATCTCACATACCAATTACTCAATTTTTCCTGAACAAATTCCGAGATGGCTCGGGTTGCTTTAGTCGGCTCATAATCTTCGTAGAAAGCATCGACTTTACCAATCAAAGTGTTTAATTCGGACAAAATCCAACGATCCAATTCAGAGCGTTCGCTGAGCGGAATAGGGGCTTCTTCATTTTTGAAATCGTCTATGTTGGCATAGAGGCTGAAGAAGGAATAGGTGTTGTGTAAGGTGCCAAAAAACTTTCGTTGAGCTTCGCCTATGCCGTCCAAGTCAAATTTGAGATTGTCCCAGGGGTTGGCGTTTGCAATCATGTACCAGCGGGTGGCATCTGCTCCATATTGGTCAATGGTCTCAAAGGGATCTACTGCATTCCCCAAACGTTTGGACATCTTCTGACCGTTTTTGTCCAATACCAATCCGTTGGAGACCACATTTTTGTAGGAGATAGAATCAAAAACCAGCGTACTGATGGCATGTAAGGTATAAAACCACCCACGGGTTTGGTCTACGCCCTCGGCGATATAGTCGGCCGGAAAAGCCGAGCCATTATCAATTTTTTCTTTGTTTTCGAACGGATAATGCCACTGGGCATAGGGCATGGAGCCGGAGTCAAACCAAACATCGATCAAGTCCTTTTCGCGATGCATGGGTGTCCCTTGGGCTGAGGTCAGTACAATCTCATCAACGATGTGTTTGTGGAGGTCGATTTTATTGTAGTTCGCCTCGCTCATGTCACCCACTTTAAAACCTCCCAGCGGATTTGTGCTCATGTGACCACTTTGGATGGATTTTTCGATTTCTTGGTACAATTCTTCAACCGATCCGATTACTTTGGTTTCCTCTCCCTCTTCTGTCCTCCATACGGGAAGTGGGATACCCCAAAAGCGCGACCTCGAAAGGTTCCAGTCGTTGGCGTTGGCCAGCCAATTACCAAACCTTCCTTCACCAGTGGCTTTAGGTTTCCAATTGATCTCTTGATTCAAGGCTGTGAGTCGATCCCTGACCTCTGTAACCTTAATAAACCAAGAGTCGAGTGGGTAATAAAGAATGGGTTTGTCTGTTCTCCAGCAATTCGGATATGAGTGAACGTACTTTTCGACTTTAAATGCGGCATTCTCTTCTTTGAGTCGGATGGCGATTTGTACATCGCTGGATTTGTCGGGAGCCTTGCCCTGATCGTAGTATTCGTTTTTGACATATTGTCCTGCCAAGCTTCCTATTTCAGGACGGAATTTCCCCTGTAAGTCTACCAGTGGAACTTTATTGTTATTTTCGTCCAAAATGAGAAGTGGAGGAACTTCTGGGGTTGCTTCTTTGGCAACTTTTGCGTCATCGGCACCAAAAGTCGGTGCGGTATGAACGATACCTGTTCCGTCTTCAGTGGTTACGAAATCTCCCAAAATGACCCGATAAGCATTTTCAGGATGATCTACCGGTTCCGGTGCTTCCTTCCAAATTTTTTCATATCTGATATCGAGGAGGTCCTTCCCTTTGATTTCCTTTTCAAGGAAAAAAGGGATTTTTTTTGCTTCTTCTGTGAAGTCCTCTAGGGCTGATGGATCAGTTACAAGCTCATATTTTACAGAGAATTGCTTCCCAACCAAAGCCTTGGCTAATATTACTCGAATGGGTTGAAAGGTATATTGGTTGAAAGTATGGACTACTACATAGTCAATTTTTGGACCAACGGTCAATGCTGTATTGGAAGGCAGTGTCCACGGTGTGGTGGTCCATGCCAAAAGGTACAAGGGGGTATTTCCCTTTAGGGAATCGGGTAAGGAATCCTCCTTAGCTTTGAACTGTGCTGTTACGGTAGTATCACTGACGTCCTGATAGGTGCCGGGTTGGTTCAACTCGTGAGAACTCAAGCCCGTTCCTGCCTTGGGCGAGTAGGGTTGAATCGTATAACCCTTATACAAAAGACCTTTTTCATGAATCTGTTTGATCAGCCACCAAACCGTTTCCATGTATTTGGAAGTATAGGTAACATAGGGATCGTCCATGTCGACCCAATAGCCCATTTTCTGTGTCAATCGGTTCCACACATCGGTGTATTTCATCACCGCTTCCTTACATGCGTTATTGTATTCCTCTACTGAAATGGATTTTCCAATGGCATCTTTGGTAATCCCCAATGTCTTTTCAACTCCAAGTTCGACGGGTAACCCGTGGGTATCCCAGCCTGCTTTTCGATTTACTTGATAACCTTTTTGGGTTTTGTAGCGGCAGAAAATGTCTTTGATCGTTCGCGCCATGACGTGGTGAATTCCCGGCATCCCATTGGCCGAAGGCGGGCCTTCGTAAAAAATATAAGGGGGACGGTTTTCTCTTTCGGAGATACTTTTTTCAAAAATCTGGTGTTCCTCCCAGAAGTTCAGTATTTCTGATGAAATTGTGGGTAAATCCAATCCTTTGTACTCCTTGAAAACCATGTCAGGCTACATTTATTAAAGTTGCGAAATTAAGGATTTTAGGTAAAAAAAAAGGATTTTAGATTTTAACCTTTAATCCTAACTGTAAACTCCTTCCCTCAGCAGAGATGCCCGAAGCAAAAGTTCTGTGGTGCAGATCAAAAATATTTTTCAGCCCAACATTCAAAATGATGGATTTTTGGAACTGATATTGGGACATAATAGACCATATGTTCCAAGAAGGCATACCGTAAAATTTGTTGATATCTTCTGTGGCATCAGGATTGACCAAAGGAGTTTCGTTCAGTCCATCTTCGCCCCCCCAACTGTATTCAGCGGGGAGTTTCCGGTCACTGAACTTCCATATCAGTAAGGTTTTCCAGTTTTTAATTTCATGGGAAAGCATAAAGGTTCCAAATAGGGGAGCGATAGAAGGCATGGGGCCATAATCGTCGTTTTGATCTGCGGTAGTATAGGTTATTCCTCCCGATATTTCGAATGGATCGCTCAGCATCCATTTTCCCTGAAGAGAACCCCCGTAAATAAAACGGTTTCCTAAATTTTTATTGGCCTGGGTAAACACTTCCTCTCCATTGTACATAATGGTATTTTCATCTGGGGTACTGGTATCGGAAAAAACGATAAAATCAGACCTTACGATGTGTCGAGAAACCAGTGTGGTAAAGGCCCTTAGGTCAATATAATTGATTTTATTTGAACCGGTAAATTTGATCCCGGATTCAAATGTATAGGCGTATTCCGGTTTTAAAAAGGAATTGGGGACCAACAGAATTCCATTGCTCTCTCTGATTTTTCCGATGTCATCAATATTGGGGTTTCTGAATCCACTGGAAATTAGATTGTTGATTTGCCATTTTTCGTTGGGTCGGTAGGTCATGGCCAAAGTATAGGTCAATGCTTCAGATTGCAAATCGACTGAAGACAGTAGTTTGTCCACTTGAGCAGAGTCATTCCACCGAGCAATGATCTTCGATCCGGTCAGTCTCAGTCCGCCATTGAGTATTAGACGATCGTTTGCCCTGTAGATCCAATTCAAATAACCCGCAAAACTGGAGGCACTACTACCATCACTGGGGTATCGGGAGGGGATCATGGTTCGATTGGTGTAATCGATGATGTTCTCCAAATCGAGAGCCAAGTCTATGGCGTAGCCCTGGGATCGAATTCTGTTGTAAGTCCATTCCAAACCATAGGACAAGGAATGCCCTTGAGCGATATTTCCATAAAAATCGGCATTAATGCTGTAAACATCAACCTTTTCAATTTGATGGGAACGGGTAAGGCTTCCAAATTTTCGATTGACTCTGGACTCTTCTACATTTTGATAAGCGGCGGTGAACGTTCCTTTTTTTAACCAATTTTTACCCAAGAAAAATTTGAGTTGTGGTGAGAGAAAAAACCTTTTTTGGGGCCCGTAATACCATTCGCTAAAGCGAAGACTCCCATTGCGTTCTTCCACCAATTTATCGTATCGATCAATATCGGAGGATTCTGAATATTGAAGATTGATGTTTAAAACCATGTCGCTGGGAAGGCGAACCAGGAATTTTTGGAATAAATCGAATTGGTCGTAACCCGTATTCTTTTGAATGTTGGGATTGGAATTAATGACAGGGGTTTCATTGTATTTATTTCGGCTGTTGAGGGAGTAATAGGGTGTCAATCCCCATTTCGAAAAACCGTGATTTCTTTTTTTACCAATTCTGATATCACCAAAATTAGAATAACTCAAACTGGTAAGGCTCCCCCAGTTTTTATAACTCAAGGAGGTGTTTACATTATTTACAAAAGAAAGGTTGGCATAATTGAAGGTAGATGAGAACTCAGATTTTACGGGGATTTTACTGTTCAACTGAGGTGATTTGGTGTAGTAGTGAATGACCCCTCCCAGTGCATCGGAGCCATAACCAACGGAGGAAGATCCAAAAGTGACTTCCACCCGTTCTATATTCTGTGGGTCGATGGTAATCGCGTTTTGTAAATGACCCGATCTGTAGATGGCGTTGTTCATTCTCACTCCATCGACCACGATCAAGACCCGATTGGCTTCAAATCCCCTCAAAACAGGACTTCCTCCTCCACCTTGAGATTTTTGAATCCTTATATTGGGGTTGATTTCCAAAAGATCGGCTCCTGTTGCCACTCCACCGATTTCAATTTCTTTTTGAGAGATAATACCTACTTGCTCGGCTATTTTGTCTCTGGTGGCTTGGGACCGCGCCACAGAAAGGATTACTTCTTCTAAAACTTCATCTTCCAGGGTTAATGGGATTACTTTTTTACCTTGCAAAATTTCTAGAAATGAAATGCTTAAGGGTTGATATCCCAACAGATTAAATTTGATTTTTCCTTCGCGAGGAAAATCATTAAGTACGGCTTTCCCTGAGGCGTTGGTAAGTAGGTTATGACTACCGTTTTCTGAGAAAATCACAACATTTTCCAAAGGTTCGCCTGTTCTACTGTCCTCCACCCAAACTTCTTGACCACAAAGACTGTGGAAGAACGAAAAGTAAGTGATTAGCAATAGAAAACAATTCTTAGCGAAAGATTTCATGGAGTATATCGACTGATTTTATTTTTCCAAAACCCTGTAAATGTAAATTAAAATAATCTATCAATACACTCAACACCTTTGTTCTGAGTGAATTGGGAATCGTTAAATCATTCATTGTCTCAAAATTAGTGCCAAGTAATTTTTTGAATGCAATGACCAAGTCTCCTCCAATAACATATTTAGAGGGAGATGAACTACAAAAACAGCCGCTTTCCAAGTCAAAATAATCCTCTTTCAAATCAGATTGATTGGGATAAAAGCCGAGGTGTTGACTGAGGTCTATCATAAACTTTAAATGAAAAAGAGGAGAAAACCCTTTTTGCTCTAAAAGAATAACGTTTTTTTGGATAAAATGGTATAGTATTGGATTTGGCGCCCCCTCCTCAGTAATGACACGTGTCAGCGCCTCAGACAAAAAAAGGGCTACTGTGTTTTTTTTGATGTCCGATGGAATTTCGATCAAAGGAAAACGGACTCTGGCCTCCTTTATAAAGTGAAGTCCCTCTCTGTTATCGTTTTTTACTTGTGTAATGAGGTTGATGATACTAAGGGGTTGAAACAGCGACTTTTTTAGTTGGCCTTTTTTGGAGGACAGTATGCCTTTGAGCATAAAAGATTTTAGACCGAGTTCTTTGCAGTAGCAGCGTGCGATTAGGCTGGAATCACCGTATTTGAGTGTACTTATAACAATGGCATCGGTTTCAATCAACATGTGTGATAGCGGATTTAAACCACCCCTTGAGCAAGCATGGCATCGGCTACTTTTACGAAACCAGCAATATTGGCTCCTTTTACGTAGTTGACGTAGCCCTCTTCTTTACCGAAATCCAAACAAGATTGGTGAATTTCGCCCATGATGGATTGTAATTTGGCATCTACTTCCTCTCGGGACCAATTGTATCTCAGAGAATTTTGTGCCATTTCTAATCCTGAAACAGCAACTCCACCAGCATTGGAGGCCTTACCGGGTGCATATAGAATTTTGTGATTGGTGAATTGATGTATGGCCTCTGGGGTAGAGGGCATATTGGCACCTTCGCCAACACAAACACAGCCATTGCTGATCAATAAAGCGGCGTCTTTCTCGTTCAATTCATTTTGGGTAGCACAGGGCAGGGCTACCTCACAGGCGACCTCCCAAGGGGTTTTACCGGCAATGAATTTAGCCTTGGGATATTTTTCGATGTAGGCACTGATGCGGGCTCTTTTTATGTTTTTAAGCTCCATTACATGGGCTAATTTTTCTTCATCTATGCCTTCGGTGTCGTAAATGTATCCTGAAGAATCTGACAAAGTCAACACTTTGCCCCCCAATTGAATGGTCTTCTCTGCGGCATACTGGGCTACATTTCCACTTCCAGAGATCACTACTTTTTTGCCCTTTAGACCTGCTCCATTGTGTTCCATCATTTTTTGAACAAAATAAACCACACCATAGCCCGTGGCTTCGGGTCGGATCAGCGAACCTCCCCAAGAAATACCCTTTCCGGTCAAAACCCCCGTAAATTCGTTTTTCAACCGCTTGTATTGCCCGAACATGTAGCCAATTTCTCTACTTCCCACACCGATATCTCCGGCAGGAATGTCCCGATTTGGACCTATGTGACGAAATAATTCCGTCATAAAACTTTGGCAAAAACGCATCACTTCTGTGTCAGTTCTCCCTTTGGGGTTAAAATCTGAACCCCCTTTCCCCCCTCCCATAGGAAGGGTCGTTAAGCTGTTTTTAAAGATTTGCTCAAAAGCCAAAAACTTCAGGACACTCAAGTTCACACTGGGGTGAAAACGCAGACCTCCCTTGTAGGGACCAATCGCAGAATTCATTTCTATTCTATAACCTCGGTTTACTTGAATTTCCTCTTGATCATCGATCCAAGCAACCCTAAAGGAGACTACGCGCTCGGGTTCTACCATGCGCATCAAAATGTTTTGACCGTAGTAAACATCATTTTTAACGATATAAGGGATAACCGTTTCGGCAACCTCAGTCACTGCCTGCATAAACTCAGGCTCATTTTGATTTCTTTTGTTGACTTCAGTCAGAAAATCCTTGATTACTTTATCCATGGGATTGATTTTTGATCAAATAAATTTACATTTTTATAATGGAAATGGATTCAAATATTAACCAAAAAGCGCTGTGATTAAAGCTTCAATTTTCGAAACGGCCAATACCTTGATGGATTCATTTTGTTTGCCAATTTTAGCAAACTTAGAGATGACAATGGTTTCGAACCCCAGTTTCGACGCTTCCTGTATGCGTTGTTCTGTTTTCGGCACGGGTCTGATTTCGCCCGATAGTCCTACCTCTGCCGCAAAGCAAAAATTTTCAGAAACAGCTATGTCGTGATAACTGGATAATATGGCGACGATGACCGCCAAATCAATGGCCGGATCGGCGATAGAAATGCCTCCCGTAATATTGATAAAAACATCCTTGGTACCTAGGGCAAAACCCGCTCTTTTTTCCAAAACAGCCAAGAGCATATTGAGTCTTTTGGTATTGTAACCGGTAGTGGTCCTTTGAGGAGTGCCATAGACAGCGGTACTCACTAGAGCTTGAATTTCAATCATTAAAGGGCGAATGCCTTCAATGGTAGCCGCGATGGCATGTCCGCTCAATTTTTCATCTTTTTCCGAAATCAAAAGTTCACTGGGGTTACTTACCGCCCTCAAACCTTTGGATTGCATTTCATAAATTCCAATCTCTGAAGTCGCCCCAAAGCGATTTTTTTGGGTTCTCAAGATGCGGTAGATGTGATTGCGATCTCCCTCAAAATGCAATACTACATCCACCATATGTTCCAATATCTTTGGCCCTGCGATTTGACCATCTTTGGTGATGTGTCCCACCAAAAAAACAGGCACGTGCGTCTCCTTGGCAAACTTGATAAATTCTGCGGTACATTCTTTGATTTGTGAAACACTCCCAGGGCTACTGTCAATGTAATCGGTGTGTAAAGTTTGTACAGAATCAATAATGACCAATTCAGGAGCTAGGGTTTCAATTTGTGAGAATATGTTTTGGGTTTTTGTCTCACTAAGCACATAACATTGGTCGGAGGAGGCATCCATTCGGTCGGAACGGATTTTGATTTGACGCTGGCTTTCTTCTCCGGAGACATAAAGGACTTTGCAACCCACGGTCATGGCTATTTGTAACAGCAGTGTAGATTTACCAATACCGGGTTCTCCACCCAAAAGCATGAGTGCTCCGGGAATGATTCCACCTCCCAAAACACGGTTCAATTCAGCATCTCCAGTATTTATTCTTGACTCCGATGAAATTTCAATCTGATTGATTTTAAGGGGCTTTGAAATTGTGCCAACTTTTTTATCGCTTTTCCAATTTTTTTTGTCAGGCTTTTCCACCACCTCTTCTGTCAGGGTATTCCATTGTTTACAGGAGTTGCACTGGCCTTGCCATTGTGCGTGTTGCGTCCCACAGCTTTGACAAAAGAAAGAGGTTTTGACTTTACTCATAACGACAATAGGAAAAAATGAGTTTTATTTTTGGCGATTAACCAAAGGTAAAGCAAAAAATGCCATGGCGCCAAAAGTCACCACCATAAGTGTCTGGCAGGTCCACATGATCCACCCAAAAGCCAAGCTGGATTCTTTAGAAATCCCATATGCAATCAATACCAAAGATACGGAGTAGGGATAGATCCCTATACCTCCATTGGTTGCAGAAATGGATAATCCTCCTACGACAAAAGCAGGAATCATTGCGTTCATTCCCAAATTTACCGTTTCAGGAATGGAAAATTTGATGACCCAAAACATCAATACGTACATGGTCCAAATAAAAATGGTGTGAGCAACAAAAAGCCCTTTATTTTTCATGTATTTGATGGAAATCATTCCCTCCCAGATCCCCTGAAAGAATTGTTTGACTTTCTTCGTAATGGGGTGGGTAGATTGATGGATAAACTTTTGAAATAAGATAAATATTATCGTTAAAATGAAAAGGCTGAGTCCTGTTTGAAAGAAGTTCAAATCTTTAAGGTTAAGATAATCGGCAATCAGATCATATTGCAGTCCCAATGCCAAAAGTATGCAAAGCAACAGCAAAACAAGGTCAACGACTCGTTCTGCAATGACAGTGCCAAAGCCTTTTTGAAAAGGGATATTTTCATAACGATCCATGGCCGTAGCCCGGAGTAATTCACCCGAACGAGGAATACCTAGGTTTGAGAAATAACCAATCAATACAGCCAGAATAGAATTGATTGTTTTGGGACGATAGCCCAGTGGTAACAATAGGTATTGCCAACGAACTGCTCTGGAAATATGACTTAATATTCCAAAAAAAGCAGAAAGGAATACAAAACGATAATCCGCATTTTGGATGTATTTAATAATGTTGTGGCGGTCTTCGGGGGTTGTATTTTGATAGCTCAGATATATAAAAAATATACCTATGGCCAAAGGGATAATTTTTTTTGAAAGTGATAGGACTTTCTTCAATCTTTTAGTTTAGGCGGTTGGTATTCTCATCCGGAAAAATTACGGTAGGCTTAAATTTTTTGGCCTCTTCAAATTCCATTTGAGCATACCCGATAACGATGATGATGTCTCCTTTTTGAGCTTTTCTGGCTGCAGGTCCATTGAGGGTTATCTCTCCACTTGCTCTTTTTCCTTCGATGATATAGGTCTCTAATCGTTCACCGTTATTGATGTTTACCACTTGAACTTTCTCGCCCACTACAAAATTGGCAGCATCGATCAAGTCTCTGTCTATGGTAATGCTTCCGATATAGCTCAAGTCGGCATCGGTAACCTTGACCCTGTGAATTTTTGATTTTATTACTTCTATCAACACGCGGCAAATTTAGTGATTTAAGACATATCCAAATTATCTATTAACCTTATTTTTCCCAAATAGGCCGCGATAAATCCCCGACCTCGGTCAACAGGCTCCTCCAAATGAAATTCTTTTAATGTTTTTGGATCTGCAATTTTAAAATAATCTAAGGTCAACTCATGGTGTTTTTCGAATAAACCGGCGACCATGTTTTTGAGGATTCCATAGGGTGTTTTTTTGGCGTTGGACTTAGCAAATTGCAATGCCTCGAACAATTTTGAGGCCAATTTCCGTTGATCGTCAGACAATAAGCTGTTCCGGGAACTCATAGCAAGTCCATCATTTTCTCTTACGATGGGGCATCCTATTATTTTAGTTTTCAGTTCAAGAGTCCGGTTGATGTGATCTATGATCAAAAGCTGTTGAAAATCTTTTTCACCGAAATAGGCACAGTCTGGAGCGAATGTTTTAAAAAAATGGGATACTACTGTGGCCACACCTTGGAAGTGCCCTGACCTTTTTTCACCCTCCATTACCTGATCTAAACCGTCCAGGTCAAAAGATTTTGATTCCACGATATTGCCGTACACATCATCTACTTTGGGAACGTAAACTAAGATCTTTTCACTGATTTTTTCAATTTTTCGCAGATCTTCATCAATGGTAATTGGATAGTTGTCAAGGTCACTTTTGTCATCAAATTGAGTAGGATTGATGAAAATACTGATCAAAACGGTTTGGTTTTCTTCTATCGCTCTTTCAATCAAAGACAAGTGTCCGAGGTGAAGAGCGCCCATGGTGGGAACCATCCCAAGGGGTCGAGTTTCGTTTGACAAGTGCTCAACCAAGGATTGGGAAGTGTTGAAAACCTTCATTTAGTAAAAAATTAACAGGCGTAAATATACAGAATTCAACATATTCCGTTTAATTTTCGTAATTTCGCAAAACTTTATACCCTTGATTATTATAGAGAGTTTATGAAAGACAAAAAGGTTCTAAATATCTCGTCTGAAGTGGTGCCATATCTCCCACAGACCAATCAAGCGATCAGTTCATTCAAAATTCCGAAAAACATCAATGATCACGGTGGTCAAACCAGGATCTTTATGCCCCGATATGGTTTGATTAATGAAAGAAGGCACCAGTTACACGAGGTAATTCGACTTTCTGGAATGAATTTGGTGATCAATGATGTTGATATGCCATTAATCATCAAGGTTGCCTCAATTCCTAAAGAGAGGATGCAAGTTTATTTTATTGACAATGATGAATATTTTAAAAGACGGGCTGTATTAAGAGATGAAAATCAAAGACTTTTCGACGACAATGACGAAAGGATGATCTTCTTTACCAAAGGAGTTATTGAAACCGTAAAAAAATTGAATTGGTCTCCCGACATCATCCACTTGCACGGTTGGTTTACCAGTCTATTTCCGCTTTATCTCAATACCTATTACAAAGATGAACCCATCTTTGCCCACAGCAAAATCGTAACTTCTGTATACGCCCAGGATTTTGAAGGTGTTTTGTCTGATCAATTCTACAACAAAGTGGCCTTTGACGGTATATCAGAGGAATTGATTGAAGCTTTAAAAAATCCCAGTTTTGAAAATTTAGAACAATTGAGTCTAAATTTTTCTGACGGTTATGTAATGGGTGATGTTGAGACCCCTAAGTCTATTGAAAAATATTCAAAGGATAAACAAATCCCGGGACTCAATTACCAAGAATCTCAAAACGAGGACGCCTTAGCTAA
>JBESZM010000041.1:0-41277 GCA_041254175.1 Flavobacteriaceae bacterium
CCGAACAGTGAGCTGTAAAACTCCAACATCATGATGGACTCAAGGGCATGCCAACAAAAAAGGGATTACAATGCTGTAATCCCTTTATTTTTCTTGTTGGCCTACTAGGGATCGAACCTAGACTCTTCTGAACCAAAATCAGACGTGTTGCCAGTTACACCATAGGCCATCAGAAATGTTTTGCAAATTTATATTAAAGTTTTTTGTTGCCAAACAATTCGTTTTAAAAATCTCTCAAACTAAATTGAGCATCAAAAGGCTTATTTTTTATTTAATTCATACATTCGTGGAACAAAAATTGTAAATGTCCATCAACACTTTCCAATTGTGGAATCGAAGTTTTGGTTGGGGCGTTTTTACCATCGCCCTTTTGACCTTCGGCCTTACCGTAGAACCCACTGCTAGTTTCTGGGATGCAGGAGAGTATATAGCCACCGCTGCCAAGCTTCAGGTGGGTCACCCGCCCGGAGCTCCCCTCTTTCAGATGATGGGTGCTTTTTTTGCACTGTTCTCTAATTCGCCCGAGAACATTGCCCTTATGGTCAACTATATGTCTGTTTTTTCCAGTGCTTTCACGGTGCTGTTTCTTTTTTGGACGCTGACCCTTTTGATGAAAAAATTACCGGTTTTCCAATCGCTTGATAATACTCCTGAGCGATTGACCTTTTTTGGAAGTGCAGCAGTAGGAGCCTTGGCCTTTTGTTTTTCTGATAGTTTTTGGTTCAATGCCGTGGAAGCAGAGGTATATGCCATGGCTACTTTTATCCTCTCTTTACTCTTTTGGTTGGGCCTCCGATGGGAACAGGATATGAACACTCCCCGAGGAGATCGCTGGTTGTTGTTAATTTCTTTTATCATCGGTTTGTCTTTTGGTGTTCACTTTATGGGACTGCTGACCATTCCCGCCATCGGGATGATTTACTACTTTAAGAACACCCCCAAAGTAACCGTCAAAAGTTTTCTTCTGGCCAATGTGATCTCTGTCGCCATTCTACTGTTTATCTTTAAACTGCTATTGCCGACTACCCTGGCATTTTTTGGAAATTCAGAGGTTTTCTTTGTCAACAAGATGGGATTGCCCTTTAACAGTGGTACGCTGATAGCGGGCTTGTGTTTTGTCTTGTTCTTTTATTACAGCTTGCGCTATACCCAACGTCAAAAGTGGGTCAATGTCAACACCGGTATTTTATGCATACTTTTTGTATTGGTAGGTTTTTCCTCTTGGCTGATGATTCCCATTCGGGCCAATGCCAATACGGTAATCAATGAAAATTCGCCTGCCGATGCCCGTTCCCTTTTGGCTTATTACAACCTGGAGCAATATCCCGAAACACATTTGTTCTATGGACCTCTTTTTTCTGACATCTATGCAGGACAGGATCAAACCGAACCTTATGTAGATGACAAGCCCAAGTACGAAAGAGACTATAAAACCGGAAAATATATTATCGTCAACCATTGGGAAAGGGCCAAAATCAATTCCAACAGTGAGCATCGAGGCTTTTTACCTCGACTGTGGAGCTCAGAACATTCAGGAAATTATATGAATTTTACCGGGCCATTGGAGTTTTCTATAGTACCGGAATATCAGAGCAACGAGATGTTGAGGAGCCGGGTAAATGAATTTAGAGAGGACATTCGGGATGGAGTCGTAACGGGGGACGATTATCATAAATTTTTCAGATCTCTTTCACCCTATCTGGTAATAGAAAAACCTAGTTTTTGGAGTTCCCTACAATTTCTGTTTCAATACCAAATCGGCTATATGTATTGGCGGTATTTTATGTGGAATTTTACCGGAAGACAAAACGACATTGCCGGTACTTATAATGTGTTGAACGGAAACTGGATCAGTGGAATTCCTTTGATTGACAATCTACGCCTGGGCAATCAATCCGAAATTTCTGAGGATGCCAAAAATAATAAAGCGCGAAATACTTATTTCTTCCTTCCCTTTTTGTTGGGATTAATGGGGCTGATGTTTGTTTATCAACAAGATCCTAAACGTTTTTGGGTATTGTTACTCTTCTTTTTGTTTACCGGATTGGCGCTTAAGATTTACTTAAACGAGCGTCCTTTTGAGCCTCGTGAACGGGATTATGCTTTGGTGGGTTCCTTTTATGTCTTTGCTTTGTGGATCGGCATGGGTGCTTTCTATCTGTCACAAAAGGTCAAGACTTGGATTAAATCAAAGGCTGTTGCCCCAACAGTAGTTGCCATCTGTTTTATAGCGGTACCATTGTTGATGGCCTTTCAAAACTGGGATGATCACGACCGTTCTGATCGTTATACAGCTCAGTCAATGGCCAAGTCTTATTTAGAGTCCATTCAAAAAGATGTGGGAGCCATGATTTTTACCATCGGAGATAATGACACTTTCGCCCTTTGGTATGCCCAAGAGATCGAGGGTTACCGAACCGACGTAAAAACAATCAATACCTCCCTTCTGGCAACAGACTGGTACATTGATCAACTGAAAAGAAAAACCTATGAGAGCGACCCCATCCCCTCACAGATGACCCACTCGCGCTATGCCTACGGCATTCGGGATTATATCAAACACGAGTCTCTTTTGGATTCTGTTCGATGGGACATTAAAGATTTTATGAACTGGGTCGCCAGTGACCACCCCAGGACAAAATACAAAAGCCTGTTGGAACAAGCTGGAGATGATCCCCGACGTTTGCCCAAAGGTACCCAGGAAATGGTTTTTTATCCCACCAATAAAATAAGGGTGGAGGTCAATAAAGAAAACGTATTGAAAAGTGGTGTGGTAAAACCCCAAGACGAAGCACTCATTGTTCCTTATATCGACATTGACTTACCGGAGGGTGGAATGACCAAAAATCAGATCATGATGTTGGATATTTTGGCCAATAATGATTGGAAAAGGCCCATATATTTTACCGGAGGGAGCTATGCCGATTCTGAATACATATGGATGAAGGAGTATTTACAACTGGAGGGATTGGTTTACAAACTGGTCCCTATCAGAACTCCACAAAACTCCGATAACCCCTACATTATGGGTCGTTTGGATGCTGATTTGATGTATGATATTGTGATGAATTGGAGCTGGGGAAATTCTCAAAGCAGTGATATTTATCACGATGTAGAAACCCGAAAAAACAGTATTTCCTTTAGAAGTAATATGGCGCGCTTGGCCGAAAAATTGATTGAGGAAGACAAAAAAGATAAGGCCAAAAAAATCATTGACTTGGCAATGGAAAAGATGCCTTTGGATTATTTTGGATATTACAGTCTTCTGGTGCCTTTTGTAGACACCTATTATCGTCTGGGAGCTTTGGAGTCCGCCCAAAATCTCGCTAAGCAGGTGTCGTTCAAATACAGTGACGAGTTGGAGTATTTTGCATCTCTATCTCCTAGTGAGCAATTCATCATGGGTGAGGAGATCATTACACAGGTTGAGCGATACAGAACCCTGATGGAAGCCATTTTGATTCACGAAGATCGCGAACTTTTAAAATCTGAGTTAGATCATTTTATCAGCTCGATTCAACCTTTTAAGAATCTCTACGGAGATTATGATTATTACACCTCCCTTAACGATTTTGTGGAAGGATACTATCTGTCGGGTCAGAAGCAGAAGGCGGAGGAATTGGTAGTATCAATAGTGTTGCAATATGAAGAGCGTTTTGGAATGATTGCCAAACTTTCCAAAAGCAATAAAAAAATATTCTTTGACCGTATCAAGGGTGAAGTACTCGACTTCCAAGAGTTGATATATCGTGTTGAACTTATGGGCGGGACCAGTTTTGCGGACAGTCTGCAAAAACGATTCGATCAATCAATGGAACAATTTGATTTGGAATAGTACAGCATGGAAAACTAAGCCAAGTGGTCTTGCATCAGACTGATCAGGGTGTTGGCATCCTGTTCACCGCTTTGTCTCCAAACCATTTCTCCCAGCTTGTAGATCATTAAGGTTGGGAGAACTTTTACTCTCAGTGCATCTGAGAGTTTAATGTTTTTTTCTGTATCAATTTTGATCACCTTGCCTTTGTCGCCCATGGCTGCAGCAACATCTTTAAGTATGGGATGCATAGAATTAGAAACTTGGTCATCTGCGTTGTAGAAAACCAAAAGCAGCGGCAATTTGTCATCAATGAGTTCACCAAATTTTGACATTTCTCAATAATTTCAAGGGATTCACCTACGCAAATGTAGTTTTTTTTGCGATTAAATCAATAAATTCCTTTTTTTCAGGGTAATTACGGTAATCTCGGGCCATATCCCTACCCTCCCTGGGTAGGCCAAATAGCCGAAACCTCTGTTGACATTCAGCTTTTGTTCTTTCTCTTCGTATATACCCGCCCATTGCTTGTATTTCCATTGGATGGGGCTCCATTTGATCCAGCCGGGAATCTCAATGCCAAATTGGAAACCGTGGGTATGGCCACTCAATGTTAGGTGAAAGGGCTGCGGATGGGGGAGGACCTCTGCTTCCCAGTGGGAAGGGTCGTGACTGAGTAGTATTTTAAATTCTTCGGACTGTATATGTGCGATAGATTTTTCCAAGTCTCCGGCCTTCTTAAACCTTCCTGCTCCCCAATTCTCTACCCCTACTAAGGCGAGTTTTTCTCCATTCTTTTCTATATATCGACTCTCATTGAGTAAAAGATCAAAGCCCATATCCTTGTGGATTTGATACATCTCCTCCATGTTTTCTTGTTTTGCAGCTTCGCTCTCCCATTGGTTGTAGTCCCCATAATCGTGATTGCCCAGAACAGAAAATTTACCATAAGGGGCTTCCAACTCAGAAAGCTTTTCAACCCAAGGTCGTGCCTCGGACGATTTATTGTTGACCATATCTCCCGTAAATAGCAGGAGATCCGATTTTTGCTCATTGATCAAATTCATCCCATAAGCTACTTTTTCGAAATTATCGAAACTGCCACAATGCAAATCGGAGATTTGCGTGATTTGAAAACCATCAAAACTCTCTGGTAGAGAGTCGTATTCTAGGGTATAATGCAGTACCCTGTAGTTGTAACGACCTTTATACATGCCATAGAGTAATGAGGCGAAAGGGACAGCACTTAGGGCCAAGGCTGCTTGAGCAATAAATTTTCTGCGTTCAGGAAGGTGGAATTTTTGTTCGGCACTGAAAAAATGGTAAATACCCATAGCCATTCTGCTCAAGTCCTCAAAAAAGAGAACAGGGATCAAGATGAGCTGACCACTCATTAAAGCAATAAACCAACCGACAGTGTAGGTGATGCCAGGGGTCCAACCCACAGAACGGTCATAATTGAAAATTTGCCATAAAAAACTTCCCAGAACCAGTGTTACAATCAATCCATATAAGATCCACCATAACTTGTTTTGGGTGAGGGTTTTTAGTGCCTGAAAGGCGTACCACTGTATAGCGATTAATAAAATAACAAAAGGGATCCAGCGCATTGACAAATTTTGGTTCAAAGGTATTAACTGAAAATGAAAAAGTCTCTTAAAAACTATTTAAACCCTATTTTTTCTGCCAGTAGCATGGCTTTCCCGTCGGTCAGGCTGGCAACATAACAACTGGCGTTGAGCAGAGTTTGATAGAGATTTTGTGCAGGGAGTTCTTCATGTTCCGGAATTAATTGCAGTAGAAGCTGATCATAGCTGTTATCTTGATTTAAAAAAGCATTGGAGGCAGCAGAGACAAAAGCATCCAGCAAGGCGGTAATTACTTTATAACCCACGATCTCTTTTTGAATGACTTCTTCTGAGCAATAGATTTTTTCTACACTCAAGTTGATGATGTCTGTTATTTGCGCTTTGTATTGGCTTTTTTCCAATAAGGCATTGCCAAAATTCCCATTGAGAATATCGGTTTCATTTTCGGTAAAAACTCTGACGGCGTCCTTGATCAAGCTGTTGATGGCAAGTGCCCTTAAATAGCCCAGCCTCTGGGTACGGTGTTTTAACTTAGAATATTTGAGGGTGTCCATGTCTTTTTTGACCAAATTGATCAAGTATTCGAGGGCGTATTCTTCATCGATCAAGCCCAAATGAATACCGTCTTCAAAATCAATTATGGTGTAGCAAATATCGTCAGCGGCCTCGACCAAATAAGCCAGTGGATGCCGATGTACTGTTTTGGAATCGACCAAGCCTAAATCCTGTGAAAGTGTATCAAAGAATGATTTTTGTGCCTGAAAAAAACCAAATTTTTTGTGTGCAACATGGGGTGTAGGTCGGTGAGGAAGGCTGGCCTTGGGGTATTTGATAAACGCACCCAAAGTGGCATAACTGAGCCGTAAACCACCGGGGGTTCCCACTTTGCTTTCTGTTAAGATTTTGAATCCATTGGCATTCCCTTCGAATGCACATAAATCTTGGTATTCTTTGTCATTCAACTTTGATTTATACTTGGCGCCATTACCATTAAGGAAATAGTGTCCGATGGCTTTTTCGCCACTGTGACCGAAAGGAGGATTCCCGATATCATGAGAGAGTGCTGCGGCAGCCACAATGGCACCAAAATCGTTGATTTTATATCCCAAATCTTTGGATAAATGAGGGTGTTTCTCTAAGATGTTTTTACCCGCCATTCTGCCCAAACTTCTCCCGACTACAGATACCTCCAAGCTGTGGGTAAGTCGGGTATGAACAAAGTCTGTTTTGGAAAATGGGATGACCTGTGTTTTGTCTTGTAAACTTCTAAAAGCACTGGAAAATACAATGCGGTCGTAATCTACTTCAAAACCCAAACGTGTGTCATCTTGGGCCAACCTTGGTCGGTCTTTTATGTCTCCTAATCTTTTGAGCTTTAATAGGTTATCCCAGTTCATACTTCGCGAAGGTTACTGAATTGTTAACGCTAAAAATTTTAAATAACATTAAATTAAATTATAGGCATTTTGTTTTAACATTAACCTAAAACTCATCCATTCAATGCCCAATACATTTGTAACAAATCTAAACCATAAGTGTAATATGACAAATTTTAAATCCATTAGTTTATTTGCTTTTTTGACATTTTTTCTTTCGTGTTCCGAAGAGGATCCTATCATTGAGTATGTAACGGTAACCGAAAAGGTAACTGAAACAGAAACCGTTGAAGTAGATCCCTATGCAGATTCTACATTAGAGGGTAACATAACCTCTGATAAAACTTTAGACGCCTCCAAGATTTGGCTTTTGAAAGGTAGAGTTTCTGTAGAAAGTGGAGCTACATTAACCATACCTGCCGGAACAATCATCAAAGCCGCCTCCGGTACCGGAGCTGATGCTTCCACTTTGATTATTGCCAGGGGAGCTACCATCATTGCCGATGGAACAGCTGACGCTCCTATTATTATGACTTCCGTTTCTGATAATATTGAAGTTGGGGGAACCTATCCTTCCAGTGGTCCGGCTTTGAATGTTGATACCAGAGGTCTTTGGGGCGGTATACTCATATTGGGTAATGCTCCTTGTTCTTTTTCTGGTGATGTAACGGAGCTTCAAATTGAAGGGATTCCTACTTCAGACACCAACGGTCTTTATGGTGGTTCTGATGCTGCCGATAATTCAGGTTCAGTTCAATACCTTTCTATCCGACATGGTGGAGCCGAGATTGGAGAAGGAAATGAAATCAACGGACTTACCCTAGGTGGAGTTGGATCCGGAACAAAAATTAACCACATCGAAGTAGTTGGAAATGTAGATGATGGAATTGAATTTTTCGGTGGGACTGTAAATGCCTCCAACCTTCTTGTTTGGGGACAGGGAGATGATGCCATAGATATTGATCAAGCTTATGCCGGGACCATTGACGGTGCACTGGTTATTTTGACTGCTGCCTCCGATCATGGCTTCGAAATCGATGGCCCTGAGGGTTCTGCTTCGGGTCGCTTTACACTTAAAAACGCTACGGTCATTGGAGCTACCGATGATTGTGATGCTGAGGGTGTTGACGGAGAAATGGCTGACTTTAGAAAAGGAGCTACCGGAGATGTTTTAAATATTCTGTTTAAAGATTTTGCCGGGGGAAAAGATGTAGAGTTGGATGCTTCTGCCGATGCCGCCACCTATACCGCAGGAACTCTGACTTTTACAAATATCGACATCATGCATCCGGTCAGTGACGGTGCAGTTTGTTCTGATGTTGAAACACTCGACAAAATTTTTGACGATAAATCGGATGAAAGTACTTTCGAAGCTGATGCTTCTTCTTTCGCTGAAATCGTCACAGAACAAAAAGACGGAAATGGAGTAGATACATCAATTTTTTCGTGGACATTTTATGCGAGATAGAAAGTACTAACTGTAAATAATTTTTTTATAACAAGTGTTTGGGGCCGATCCCGAACACTTGTTTTTTTGATATTTTAAACAATTAAATTTTCTGAATGAACATCAAATTTTTTATAACCTCAATTCTTTCATTTTTTACATCATTTTTTGTGTTGGGTCAAATTGGAATTACTGGGACAGTAATCGACGGAGATTTCAACGAACCTCTTCCTTTTGCGAATATTCTTCTCAAAGAAACCGGAGAGGGAGTTACTTCAGATTTTGACGGAAAATATTCTTTTGAATTGGAGCAGGGAACCTATACTCTTCAGTTCTCCTTTGTAGGATATGAAACCAAAATTATTACTGAAATCCAAGTGAGGGGAAATGAATATACGATCACCGATGTGGTTTTAAACTCAGCTGCCCAAGGGCTGGAGGAAGTAATAGTGACAGTGGAAGCCAGTCGGAATACAGAGGCATCTGTATTAGAGATACAGAGAAAATCTGCCAGTTTACTGGATGGAATTTCTGCTCAGGCATTCAAAAAAATTGGGGCCAGTGATATTGCCGGAGCCGTAAAAAGTGTGCCGGGTGTATCGGTTCAAGGGGGAAAATATGTCTATGTTCGTGGTTTGGGAGACCGTTATTCTAAGTCCATCCTAAACGGCGTAGATATCCCTGGTTTAGACCCTGACCGAAACACCATTCAGATGGACCTGTTTCCAACCAATATGCTCTCCAATGTCTTGGTCATCAAATCTGCAAGGGCCGATTTGCCCGCGGATTTTACGGGTGGAGTTGTAGACATTATCACCAAAGATTTTCCAAGTAAAGAAGAGTTTTCTGTTTCCTTGAGTATGGGATACAATCCGGATATGCATTTCAATGACAACTATCTGACCTACGCAGGAGGAAGTACAGATTTTTTAGGTTTTGATGATGGTTCAAGGAAGAATAAAATTGCCAATAGTTTTTTGGGTAATGCATTTGACCCCCGATTAAACCCCTCCGAATCAACCCTTAACGTTGTCAATCGAGTCAGCAATCAATTTGATCCTCAAATGGCTCCAAAAGTATCGAATAGCGGGATGAATTTTGGTTTTGGAATCTCTTATGGGAACCAGTTTAATTTTGAAAACGGTCATGCTTTAGGGGTATTGGCATCTGTATCCTACAAAAATGAACAGACCGTTTATGAAAACACCCAAGATAATCTTTACAATTTTAGCCCTGAAAAAAGCGTATTTGCTTTTGAGGAAAACCGGATTCAGTCCGGAACGATCGGGGGGCATAATATCATTTCCAGTGGTCTTTTTGGCTTGACCTACAAGACCAACTCTTCAAAATACAAATTCAATGGATTGCACATTCAAAATGGTGAAAGTACTTCAGGAAGTTTTAGACAACTGACGCGTTTCTCTGACTTTATCGACTTCAACAAGTACAATCTCGAATACAATGAAAGAAGTATATCCAGTGGTATGTTTTCGGGGCTGCATAATTTTGATGAATCCAACTTAAAATTAGAATGGACGCTTTCCGGAACCCTTGCCAAGGTTCATGACAAAGATGTAAGAAATACCACTTTTCAGGACGAGGAGGGAATTTTCAGTTTCCAAGAAAATACAGAACCTAAAAGAATTTGGAGGACATTGGACGAAAACAACTTGGTTGCCAAAGTCGATTTCACCAAAAGATTTGAATTCCTTGGCTCGGACGCCGTCCTAAAGTTTGGGATATACGGAACCTTGAAAGAAAGAGATTTTTCGATTGCCCAGTACTCTGTGAGTTCAAATTATACTTCCAAAAGCGATTGGGATAACTATGGTGGAGATCCCAACCAGCTTTTTAACCCCAACAATCTTATTGGACCCAACAACGACAAGGGAACCTATATCAACCCCCAGACTACAATTCGTCAGGATGCCAATATTTTCAATGCCAAACAACAAAACCTTGCAGCCTATGTTTCAAACGAATTTAATTTCTCAGAAAAGTTAAAATCCATCATTGGTTTAAGATTTGAGAATTATCAGGTATTCTACACCGGTGAAAATAGTCAGTTGGGTCAAGCTTACAACAATGAGAACATTATCAGTAAGAACAACTTGTTTCCTTCGATCAACTTTATTTACAATTTAAAGGAAAACAAAAACCTGAGATTGGCCTATTCACTCACTACGGCTCGACCCAGTTTTAAGGAGGCATCCATTGCCGAGATATATGACCCACTATCCAATTTGTTTTTCATTGGAAACATCGATATTCGCCCCACCTATATCGACAACTTTGACATTCGCTATGAGGCTTTTGGTGAAAATGCACAATTGTTTGCCATCAGTGCCTTTTATAAAAATCTTACCGACCCCATAGAAATTGGTTTTGTGGCGGCCTCTTTTTCAAACTACAAACCATTGAATTTAGAAACGGCAAATGTTTTTGGGTTGGAACTCGAATTGAGAAAAGACCTGAGCACTTGGTTTTCCACACTGGACCACTGGAAACTAAACCTCAATGGTTCCTATATTATTTCCGATGAAAAATACAGTGAGGATGAATTGAAATTGAGAAAGCTAGGTTTGAGAGAAGGTCAAACATTGGGAACTTCGAGACCACTTCAAGGTCAATCTCCTTATTTGATCAATGCGGGAATTGAATACAACGATCAAGAAAAAGGATTCCAAGGAGCACTCTTTTACAACGTCCAAGGAAAAACATTACAAGTTGTAGGAAACGGTTTTTACCCAGATGTATACACCATGCCATTTAATAGTCTTAACTTTAACATTATTAAACAACTTAAAAAGAACAGAACGTTGACTTTGAAAGTGACCAACCTTTTGGATGATAAACGAGAGAGTAATTTTATTGGCTTTAATGAAGAGCGAAAGTATTTTAGTCTTCGTCATATAGGAAGGACCTTTTCTTTTAGTTATGCTGTTAGATTTTAATACATAAATATTTTTTGGAAAACATTTACTTATACATTGTTGTTTTATTAAGTCTGTTAGCAATCGGTGACTTAATAGTTGGAGTAAGTAACGACGCAGTAAATTTTCTTAATTCTGCCATTGGTTCAAAAGCCATTTCCTTTAGAAACATAATGATCTTTGCGAGTTTGGGAATTGCCTTGGGAGCCTTGTTCTCCAGCGGTATGATGGAGGTTGCCCGTAAGGGAATTTTCAATCCTGGAGCCTTTAATTTTCAAGAAATCATCTACATTTTTATGGCGGTGATGCTGACCGATATACTGCTGTTGGATTTTTTCAATACCCTGGGAATGCCTACCTCTACTACAGTATCTATCGTTTTTGAATTGTTGGGAGCCGCTGTGGTCATGTCACTGATTAAAATCTTTTCGGATTCTGGCAATCTCATGGAGTTGTCCACCTACATCAATACGGAGAAGGCCACTCAAATCATTTTGGGAATTTTACTCTCCGTTTTTATAGCCTTTACCATTGGAGCTGTGGTGCAATGGGTATCTAGAGCCCTGCTCACCCATGATTTTCTTCATAAATCAAAATTGATTAATTCTCTTTTTGGAGGTTTGTCGCTTGCGGCCATCAGTAATTTTATTTTGATTAAAGGGATCAAAGGAACCCCCTACGCCGGGATTGAATTTGACACGCTCGATGGTTTAACGATCAATTCCTTTCTTGAAGCCAATGCGTTTTTGGTCAACCTGTTCAGTCTATTTTTTTGGTATTTGTTCTCTTATTTTTTGATGAAAGTATTTAAGGTTGACATTTATAAGGTCATCATCGGAGTTGGAACTTTTGCGTTGGCACTGGCTTTTGCAGGTAACGATTTGGTCAATTTTATTGGCGTTCCTGTTGCAGCTTTTCAGTCCTACGAAGCTTGGGCCAGTTCCGGAATCGCTGCAAATGAGTTCAGTATGAGCGTACTTTCCAATAAAGTTCCTACTCCAACTATTTTTCTTTTGGGTTCGGGCTTGATTATGGTGCTCACTTTGTGGTTTTCCTCAAAAGCCAAAAAAGTCGTCAAAACCTCTCTTGACCTTTCTGATCAAAACGATATTAAAGAACGTTTTCGTCCCAACTTTTTATCCCGACTATTGGTTCGGTTTTTTGTGGGCTTAAACCAATATTTTTCCAACTTATTTCCAGTTGGTATTTCCAATAAAATTAGTGGGTCCTTTGAGATGACGGTTGACAGGTCGGCCTTGAAAGATCCCGATGCACCCTCTTTTGATACCCTAAGGGCTTCTATCAACCTTACAGTAGCAGCCATTTTAATTTCAATCGCTACCTCCCTAAAGTTGCCCTTGTCGACCACCTACGTCACTTTTATGGTGACGATGGGGACATCATTAGCAGATCGTGCATGGGGAACAGACAGTGCTGTCTATCGGGTGGCAGGAGTGATTAATGTCATTGGAGGTTGGTTTTTTACGGCCCTAAGCGCCTTCTTGGTTTGTGGAGGGATTGTTTATCTCATTCACTGGGGCGGTTTTACTGCTATACTTCTGATTTTGGGTATCATACTCCTTTTGATTTCCAGAAATTTTATCAACCACAGAAGAGAAACTAAAGAAAGACAGCAAGGGAAACTCCTCAGTCCTCAAAGCGATTCCTACAGAGGCATTATTGAGGAGAGTGTGATGAATATTTCTAATGTAATTGGTAATACCTATGAGATATACGCCTCTACCATTCGAGGTTTATCCAACAATGACCTGAGAACACTTTCTAATGCCAAAAAAAATGCAGATGAACTGTTTGTTGAGGTTAATGATATGAAAAATGGTATTTATTATTTCCTCAAACGTATTAAGAAAACCAGTGTACCTGCCAGCCGTTTCTATATTTCCTTGTTGGGTATTATGTCAGACCTTATCGAAGACCTGATATACATTTCCAACGAAAGCCATAAGCATATTAACAACAATCACAGTCCTCTTAAAGCCCAGCAGATCAATGACCTGAATGAGATTTTTGAGTCCCTATCCTCGGTTTTCAAAGAGGGTATTGAAGCTTTTAATGTGCAGTTTAGTGACAAGGAATTCAATGACGTTTTGATCCAAAAGAAAGATAATTTTGATTTGTTAAACCAAAAAATCGATGATCAAATTCTTAGGATTGAAGCAGAAACAAGTCCAAAAAATACAGCACTATATTTTAATATTTTGATCAGAACGAAAGATCTTATTCTTCATAAGTTCGATCTGGTAGAAGAGTTCTACAGGGTAAGTAAAAAAGTAAAATCTTAGTACTGAATTTTGTTGAGCGAGGTTAATTGTTTTTAGCAATCAATTTTTTCTCGCTGTTATTCCACTCAAGAACATTAACGATTTTATTTTCCTCGTAGATCACTTCAATCAAATCGTTTTCATTCCAAAAAAACCATTGACCGGTTTTCAGACCGGATTGGTAAGTTCCCATAGCAGATTTTTTTCCGGAGGGATGGTAGCTGGTCCAATTCCCGTGACGCTTATTGTCTTTAAAATATCCGGTTTGTGCGACCTCTCCATTATCATGATAAAACATCACTTTGGTAAGTTCGCCTTCTTTTTCAAATTTGGGTTTAATGCTGTCTTGTGCGTTCAATGTGAACGAAAACAAAACTAAAAGGATGGCTATGTTTTTCATAATTTAATGTGCTTAATTCTCTGCTAAGGTACATAAACGTTCACTAAAAATAAACATTAAATTAACATTAAATTTACAAATAAGACATAAATAACTAATAATCAGTAAAATAGGGAGTATAAAAAAACGCTTATTTAATTAAAAATAAGCGTTTTATGGAGTGAAAAATGTATTATGAGCCACACATTAGACAATCATCATCTTCACTTTTTTTGGACTGTTCTAACATCTGTTTTAACTCGGCTGGGGTCAAGGGTTCTACAGCAGCTGCGGGGTTGTTTTGGGCATTTACTCCAGCTCCAGCGATTGAAGTGGAGGTTGCGCCTACGGGTTCTGATGCAGTGGAGGTTTGATCAGCTTCTTCTGTTTTTGTTTTTGCAGCTTTGGCATTGTCTAGTGTGAATTTGATTGCATCAACAGCAGACTTTGTTCTCAAATAATACATTCCTGTTTTGAGTCCTGATTTCCATGCATAAAAGTGCATGGAGGTCAATTTTGCCATGGTTGCCCCTTCCATAAACAAATTCAGTGATTGAGACTGATCGATAAAATATCCTCTGTGTCGGGACATATCAATGATGTCTTTCATGCTCATCTCCCAAACGGTTTTGTACAATTCTTTGATGTCATCGGGGATGCCCTGAATGTGTTGGATGGATCCGTTGGCTTGCATCAATTCCTGTTTCATGTCTTCGTTCCATAATCCCAGATTGACCAAGTCTTCCAAGAGGTGTTTGTTGACTACAATAAACTCTCCAGACAAAACCCTTCGGGTGTATATGTTTGAGGTGTAAGGCTCGAAACACTCATTGTTTCCTAGAATTTGAGAAGTTGATGCGGTAGGCATGGGGGCTACCAACAGTGAGTTTCTCACACCGTGTTTCTTTACACTTTTACGCAAGTCTTTCCAATCCCAACGACCGCTCAGTTCTTCGTCTTTAATGCCCCAAAGGTTGTGTTGGAACTCTCCTTTTGCCATGGGCGATCCTTTGTAGGTTTTGTAAGGGCCGTCTTTTTCAGCCTCCTCAACAGAAGCGGTGACGGCTGCAAAGTAGAGGGTTTCAAAAATTTCTTGATTTAAGGTTTTGGCTTCTTCACTGGTAAAAGGTAACCTCAATTTGATGAAAGTATCCGCCAATCCTTGTACACCCAGACCTACCGGGCGATGTCTCATGTTGGAGTTTTCGGCTTCTTTGACAGGGTAATAGTTGCGGTCAATTACACGGTTGAGGTTTTTGGTGACCCTTTTGGTCACGTTGAACAATTCTTCGTGATTGAATTTGCCGTCTTCAACAAACATTGGAAGCGCAATGGAGGCGAGATTACAAACAGCAATTTCGTCTTCTGAGGTGTACTCCAAAATTTCAGTACAGAGGTTGGAAGACCGGATGGTGCCCAAATTTTTCTGATTGGACTTTCTGTTGGCAGCGTCCTTGTACAACATATAGGGGGTTCCCGTCTCAATTTGGGATTCCAGGATTTTATCCCAAAGTTCACGCGCTTGGATGGTTCTTCTTCCTTTGCCCTCTTTTTCGTACTTAACGTATAGTTTTTCAAACTCTTCACCATGACAATCATAAAGCCCCGGACATTCGTTAGGACACATTAATGTCCAAGAAGAATTTTCTTCCACACGCTTCATGAATAGATCCGAAATCCACATGGCATAGAACAAATCCCTTGCACGCATTTCTTCTTTACCGTGATTTTTCTTTAGTTCTAAAAAATCAAAAATATCAGCGTGCCACGGTTCAACATAGATTGCAAAAGATCCTTTTCTTTTCCCTCCACCTTGATCCACATAGCGTGCAGTATCATTGAAAACCCTGAGCATGGGCACAATACCATTGGAAGTGCCATTGGTTCCAGCGATATAGGAGCCGGTGGCTCGGATATTGTGAATAGACAGCCCTATTCCACCCGCGGATTGGGAGATTTTGGCTGTTTGTTTAAGCGTATCATAAATACCATCGATGCTGTCGTCCTTCATGGTCAAGAGGAAGCAAGAAGACATCTGCGGTTTGGGAGTACCGGAGTTAAAAAGGGTGGGTGTCGCATGGGTAAAGTATCGCTTGGACATCAATTCATAAGTCTCAAAAGCAGCTTCCAGGTCATTGAGGTGAATCCCAATGGAAACCCGCATTAACATGTGTTGAGGACGCTCAACAATCCGACCATTCAGTTTCAACAAATAGGATCGCTCTAATGTTTTAAAACCAAAAAAATCATATCCAAAATCTCTATTGTAAATAATGTTGGAATCGATTTGGTCTGCATTCTTCTCAATGATTTTATATACCTCATCGGAAAGTAATGGCGCTTTTTTTCCGGTTCTGGGGTTAATATATTCATAGAGATCTTTCATTGTTGCAGAGAAAGATTTTTTGGTGTTCTTGTGAAGGTTGGAAACAGAGATCCTCGCTGCCAGTTGTGCGTAGTCGGGATGGGTGGTGGTCATGGTGGCTGCGATCTCCGCGGCGAGGTTATCCAATTCCGAGGTAGTAACCCCGTCGTAAAGCCCTTCAATTACTCGCATAGCTACCCGGACCGGGTCAACCAATGGATTCAATCCATAGTTGAGTTTTCTGATACGAGCCGTAATCTTATCAAACATTATTGGCTCTTTACGCCCATCTCTTTTTACTACATACATTGATTTCTATTTTAAAATTAAATTAAAATAACAACCCTACGGGTCTATTTATTGGGGTACTGGGTTGGGGTTGGGGCGACTGATCCTCAGACTAGAAATCTGCGTCAGTGGTAAATTGCGTTTCCTCTTTTTCGTTGTTGAGCACACCTGCTTTTTGGTATTCAGAAACACGCTTTTCAAAAAAGTTGGTTTTACCCTGAAGTGAGATCATGTCCATAAAGTCAAATGGATTGGTCACGTTGTGCTTCTTTTCACAGCCCAACTCAACGAGTAAACGATCTGTTACAAACTCCAAATATTGTGTCATCAACTTGGCATTCATACCGATTAAACTGACGGGTAATGATTCGGTGATGAACTCCCGCTCTATTCTCAAGGCATCCAGGATGATTTCCTCAATCCTTTCTTTGGGAACTTTGTTCACCAGGTGCTTATTGTGAAGGTGTACCGCAAAGTCACAGTGGACACCTTCGTCTCTGGAGATTAACTCGTTAGAGAAAGTAAGACCTGGCATCAAACCTCTTTTTTTAAGCCAGAATATCGAACAAAACGCACCAGAGAAGAAAATGCCCTCTACCGCAGCAAAAGCAATCAACCTCTCGGCAAAGGAGTCGGAATCAATCCAACGCAAAGCCCAATCGGCTTTCTTTTTGATGGCTGGAAAAACTTCAATCGCTTTAAATAATTTTGTTTTTTCTGCCTCGTCTTTGACATAGGTGTCGATCAAAAGAGAATATGTTTCAGAATGGATGTTTTCCATCATGATTTGGAAACCATAGAAAAATTTAGCCTCAGAATATTGAACCTCGTTTACAAAATTTTCTGCTAAATTTTCGTTTACAATTCCGTCCGAAGCAGCAAAAAAGGCTAAGATGTGTTTGATGAAATACTTTTCATCGTCATTCAACTTGGAATTCCAATCGTTTAAATCTTGGTGTAAATCGATTTCTTCAGCTGTCCAAAAACTCGCCTCCATCTTCTTGTACCATTCCCAAATATCGTGGTGTTGAATTGGAAATATTACAAATCTATTTTCGTTTTCTTGAAGTATTGGTTCTACAGCTGCCATTTGATCTTATTTTCTTGATTGTTGATTTTGTTCACAACAAAGATTCTAAAATGTTATCAAAAATGAAAGACATACTTTTCCACAAACAGGTCGAGTTTTTAACAAATTTTATTTTTTTAGATACAGAGGGTCTTGAAAAACAATCAATTTTAAATTATTGACAATCAACATTTTAATAAATAAATAAATTTCTTAACCCCTGTAAAGACTGACCCTTAGGGATTCATTTCTTGGGCGGCCATTTCCAATTCTGTATACCACTCATTCCCAAACTTCCTGATCAGGGCATCTTTAACAAACTGATAAATTGGAATTTTCAAACTGTCTCCCAATTGACATCCTGTATCACAAATTTGCCAGCGGTGGTAGTTCACCGCATTAAACTCAGAATATTCTTTTACACGAATCGGATAAAGGTGACAAGAAATGGGTTTTTTCCAATCTATTGCATTGGCCCGGTGGGCATTTTCTATACCGCATTGTGTGGTTCCATTGTTTCCGAAAACTACATAAGCACATTCTTTATTGTCTACCAATGGAGTTTCGAAAGTATCTTTATCTACTCGTATGAATTTACCTTGCTTTTTAATGGCAGCTTTACCCTTTTCATTCAGAAAAGGAGCAATGAGATCGTAGTTTTTTTCCAGGAATTCGGTTTCCTCTTTTTCAAGTGGTGCGCCTGCCTCTCCCTCAACACAACACGCTCCCTTACAGCTGTTTAGATTACAAACAAAATGATTGGTGATGATTTCTTCGGATACCAGAGATTTATCTATTTGAAACATTGCATTTTAAAGTTTATAATCATTACTGTACACTGTAAATTTAACATAAAATCAAAAAAAATAGAACAAAAGGGAACTACCTTTGGATAAATTTATAAAATGGATTTTAAAGAAATTTTGACCGCCAGTATGGTACTTTTTGCTGTCATTGACATAGTGGGGAGCATTCCCATTATCATCAGTCTGAGAGAAAAAGCAGGTCATATACAGTCTGAAAAAGCATCTCTTGTGGCCGCTTTGATTATGATTGCCTTTCTTTTTTTGGGAGAAAAAATATTGGGTCTTATCGGAATAGATGTAAATTCATTTGCAGTGGCCGGATCCTTTGTCATTTTCTTTTTGGCTTTGGAGATGATTTTGGGAATCTCGCTCTTTAAAGAAGAAGCCCCCGAGGTCGCCTCCATTGTCCCTCTTGCTTTTCCAGTAATTGCAGGAGCCGGAACCATAACCACCCTTTTGTCTTTGAGAGCAGAATACGGTTTGGTCAACATTATTATTGCCATACTGATCAACATTCTAATTGTTTACATCATCCTGAAATCATCCACAAGATTAGAGAAGATTTTGGGCAAGCAAGGCATCAATATTATCCGCAAGGTATTTGGAATCATCTTGTTGGCCATAGCTGTAAAACTCTTCGCTACCAACGCAGGCAAAATAGTAGTATAAGTCCATCGAGATTATCCCGGAGTTTAGTAATTTTATATGATGAATAATTTCATAAAAATTTTGATGGCGCTGTCCATTGGTATGGTAATTTTTAATGCGACTCAAGTCAATTGGGAGGATCCGCTTTCTGAGAAAAGTTCCATAGCAGTCATTGGAATAATGGCAGCCCTGTGTGCTTTTTTGCTTTTATTGTTATTGATGTTGTCCAAAAAAATTTCTAAGAAACTCAATCGTTAGTTGAACTTGGACAGACTGTCTAAGGTGCTTATTGCAGTCTCCAAGAACAAGTCATGTTGATTTTTGATCTGGTTAAAAGTGTTCTCTCCAAAAAGTTGGAGTCCTAAATAAGCTTTAACCGCCCTGAGGGTTTCCCATTCTTCTATCGTAACCTCAACTTGTTTATCGGCGCAGTATTTTACAAACAAGTCGTGCCATGGTAGCAAGTCCTCGAATTGGCCCTCGAGTATATCGACCATAGCAAAGTCATTGAATTTTTTCCTGTTTTTGTCCAACTCTTCAAAGACAAAATTATTCATCATGTTGGAGTTCAATAATAGGGAATTCCATTCCTCTTGTTCTGTATTTTTGTTTGAAATGTAAAAATCGGGTGTAATGCCTCCCCCTCCAAATACGGTTCTGCCCTTGGGAGTTTTATAGGCCAAACTGTCGGTAACAGGAATTTTTTTCGCATCGGCCATTTCACCATTGTGATAACGATTGCTGAGATCTTGGTCATAGGCTTCTCTATCCCCGTTGTAGGGTTTTTGAATTGATCTTCCGGTAGGAGTAAAATATTTGGCTATCGTCAGTCGTACGGCATCCCCTCCTCCCAGAGGCATTTGCTGCTGTACTAATCCTTTACCAAAAGTTCTCCTTCCAATGATCCAACCCCTATCGTTATCCTGAACTGCACCGGCAACGATCTCACTGGCAGAAGCCGACTGTCCATTGACCAAAACAATCAAGTCTCCCTCTTGAAAGTTACCATTGCCCTCCGCCAATGATCTTTCTTCTTCCCCCATATTACTTTTTGTAATCACTATGGTTTGGTCTTTTTGCAATAGGGCATTTGAGATTTGTATTGCGGGATGTAGGTATCCCCCGGGATTATCTCTCAAGTCCAAAATCATTTTTTTCATTCCCTGAGAAATCAAATCATCCAGAGCAAGGTCAAACTCATTATAAGTGGTTTGAGAAAACCGATTGATTTTTAGGTAACCCACAGTCTTTTCCATCATATAATAGGAATCAACACTGGGCAAAGGGACCTTTCCTCTTTTCATTTCCAATTGAAATATTTTGTCTTCTGATTTGCGATAGATGGTCAGATCAACGGAAGTTCCCGGCCTACCTTTTAGGGTTTGCATGATCTTTTCGCTGGAGTAGTTTTTCTGGAATAAGGTATCTTTATCGGCGATCAAAATCCGATCACCTGCCAGCAGTCCTGCTGCTTCACTGGGTCCACCTTCCAAGACCCTGATAATGGTTACACTGTCTTTGAACATCAAAAAACTGACCCCTATGCCGTAAAAATTACCTTGCATATTTTCGGCGATGCTTTGTCTGTGATGTGCGGGGATATAGACCGAGTGTGGATCCAATCGATTGACAATGTCTTCGATTACTTCTCCAACCAAACTGTCTGTGTCAATCTCTTCTACATAATCATTATCGATGTATTGCAGCAGTCGCTCCAGTCGATTCATACTCCAAGAATCCTGCTGATTGGACATCAAAATTTCTTTTTCACTGCCCAGTAAATAGCCTATGCAAATTGAAAGGAATACGATGGCAAAAAGAACTAAATTTTTTTTCATGGGTTCGTTTCGCGTTTCAGGGTCAATCCAATTGCGTTAAAATTACACCCGCTTTTTCAAGAAAATCAAGGCCGGATCGGTCTTTGTATGCCAGTGAGTAAACCACTCTTTTGATCCCGGCTTGATGAATCAGTTTGCTGCATTCTCTACAAGGGGAGAGGGTAATGTACAGGGTCGCACCCACACAAGATTGGGTTGAAGCGGCTACTTTCAAAATGGCATTGGCTTCGGCATGGAGCACATACCATTTGGTGTAATGATTTTCGTCTTCACACTCATTTTCAAAACCCGATGGGGTACCGTTGTATCCGTCAGAAATGATCATTCGGTCTTTGACAATCAACGCGCCCACTTTTTTTCGTTCGCAATGAGAAAGTTCTCCCCAAGTTTGTGCCATTTTCATGTAGGCCTGATCGTATCTTTTTTGCTTTTCTGAAGACATGAGCGCTAAGATAACTTAAAATGGCCAGTTAGTCGATGTCATCAAAATGGCCTGAGACAAGACCATGGCTGCAATCACCCATTGCCATTTTTCATTTTGAATTTTTAACAATCCAATGGCAAGCCAATTGATCAAAAGCACAAATATCACAATCAGGATCTGGGCAAATTCAACCCCCAAGGCAAATTCCAAAAGACCTAAGATGGCCTCTCCTTCTGTAGCGATCATTTTAAAATATCGTCCAAAACCAAAACCATGAATCAATCCAAAAAATAAAGTGATGAGGTTGATCCAAACCCCTTTAAGATGGGTTGGCTTTTTTTGAACAAGTATCGAAAGGCAAGTGATGCAAATGGTAATTGGAATCAAAAATTCAACCCATGTAGCATCTATTTTTACCCAATCATAATGAGTGATCAAAAGAGATAATGAATGCCCCAAAGTAAAAAGACTTACCCACAACAGCAGCTTTCGCCAATTCTTAAAGGCAAATGGAAGTGAAAGGGCAACCAGAAAATAAAAGTGATCCAAACCTCCAATATCGAGAACATGGTCGAAGCCCAAATCAAAATAGAACCAAAACGTTTGCATAAATTAAGTTTAATTATTTTTTTGATGCATCAATGTTTCATATGCTTTTTGAACTTCCCTGAACTTTTCCTCCGCACCTTTGATCATTGCAGGGTCTTGTCCACGGAGTTTGTCCGGGTGGTATTTTTTGGCCATCTTCCGATAGGCACTTTTTATTTCATCTTGGCTGGCATTGGAGTCAATCTCAAGAATTTTGTATGCATTGTCAGTATTTTTGACAAACATGGCTTTGATACTTTCAAAATCGGGTAAGCGCAGTCGCATTCCCGAGGCCACTTGTGAAAGTTTTTGCAGCTCTACATCAGAGATATTGCCGTCGGCATTGGCAATCCCGAACAAAAAATGAAGAATCTGTAAACGGGTTTCATAGGCGGTTTGCTGAACAAAAACACGGGTCAGTTGGTCGAGGTGCTGGGTTTCTTTTTTGATCTGAGTATTGAAAGTTCTAAAAATCGAATCGGCACGTTCTTTTCCGTATTGGCCGATAAAGAAACTTCTTACAAAGTCCAGTTCCTTTTGTTCAATTTTACCATCGGCTTTGATGATCAGTGCCGAAAGAGCCAACAAATTCAACTGAAATGTTTCGGGATTGATCGCATAAGACGAAGTTCTGATTTGGAGAGAATTCTTGGATAAAAATTCAAAAAACCCTCCGACCATAAATCCTAAAATGGCTCCGGGAAACCTTAAAAAAGAATAACCGATCACCGCGGCCACCCACTTAATCATAAGCTCGTTTTGTTGAGATTGCAAAGATACAAATGTCAATAAAAGATTGTTTACCCTCTTGAATAAATAGGGAGTTTTTTATCTTTACCAAAAAAATAATTATGTATCCAGCTGAAATAGTTAGGCCCATGAAAGAAGAGTTAACAACCATTGGCTTTGAAGAGTTGTTGTCTCCTGATGCCGTTGAATCTGCCTTGTCTAAATCGGGAACAGCACTGGTTGTGGTTAACTCTGTTTGCGGTTGTGCCGCAGCAAATGCTCGTCCTGCTGTAAGAATTTCATTAAATAACCAAAGTACTCCGGATCATTTATACACTGTATTTGCAGGCGTAGACCGTGATGCCACTGATGCTGCAAGGGCCAAGATGATTCCTTTTCCACCTTCCTCTCCCAGTTTGGCATTGTTTAAAGATGGAGAATTGGTACACATGATAGAAAGACATCATATTGAGGGCCGCACTGCCCAATTAATAGCCGAAAATTTGACAGAGGCTTTCAATGAGTTTTGTGATTAATCATCACCAATAAGTGAATCTAAGTTTTTGTTCTTAAAAAAAGTTTTCTATTACCCCTTAACGGTACTCTATTATCTGGCATTCAGCTCGATCCTAATTATTTTTCATTTGGTTCAGTTGTTTAGCCACAGACTTTTGGGTTATGCTGCTCACAAAAAATCCGTTGATTGGCTCAATTTTTTTTTGTTGAGGTGTTTAAATATTTTGGGTACGAGTTTTGAGTTTTCCAATCCATTTAAAATGCCCGATAAGGGTCCTTTGATTATTGTCTCCAATCATCAAAGTACCTATGATATTCCACCCATTATATGGTACTTTAGAAAATACCATCCCAAGTTCATCAGTAAGGCATCGTTGGGCAACGGAATTCCAAGTGTCTCCTATAATCTCCGTCACGGAGGTTCGGTTTTGATTGACCGGGAGAAGACCGTTTTGGCCCTTGAAAAAATCAAAGGCTTTGGGGAGCAAGTCCAAAAAAATCAATGGGCCGCCGTAATTTTCCCTGAGGGAACACGAAGCAAGGACGGGCGACCCAAAAAGTTCTACTCTAGGGGTTTGATGACATTGTTTGAACATATTCCCGATGCTACTGTAGTTGCTTTGAGCATCAACAACTCATGGAAGTTGGCCCAATACAGATATTTTCCCATACCCATTGGCGTTAAAGTGAGTTTGAAAGTACAGGCGACCTTCAAGCTCGGTGAACAAGAACCGGATGCGCTGTTGCAAAAGTTAGAGCAGCAGATAACCCGCGGGGTTGAAGGGGTTTAAAATTGCGGTTTTCTTTTTTCGAGAAAAGCAGTAATGCCTTCCTCAAAATCAGCTGTTCCAAAACAGCGGGAAAATTGAAGGTTTTCTTCTTGAAATCCTTTTGGAGTTCCGTCTGCAGCATTGAGTGCTTTGATTGCATTTTTGATTGAATTGGGTGCATTTTTCATCAGTCTTTCTGCCAAGGTTATGGTTGCCTCGAGAAGTTTTTCTGCAGGGACTACCTGATTGATCAATCCCATTTGTAGGGCTTTATCGGCACCGATCATGTCTCCAGTCAAAATCATCTCCATGGCATTACCTTTTCCAATCAAAGCAGGTAATCGTTGTGTTCCCCCATAACCCGGAATAACCCCCAGTGATACTTCGGGCAATCCCATTTTGGCATGTTGGGCCGCGATTCTTAGGTGACAAGCCATTGCCAGTTCCAGCCCACCTCCTAAGGCGTAACCGTTGATGGCAGCGATAACAGGTTTTTCTAATTGTGCGATAAAATCAAACAGAACCTGGTTTCCATGTCGGGCCAATGCTTCGGCCTGTTGAGGTTCAAAACTCGAAAACTCTGAGATGTCTGCCCCCGCTACAAAAGCTTTATCTCCACTACCAGTCAGTACAATGACCTTTACAGAGGGATGGTTTTGAAAATCGACCATTCGGTCGTGCAATTCGTCAATCAATTCTCGGTTGAGGGCGTTGAGTTTCTTTTCGCGATTGATTTTGATCCATCCAATACCATCCTGTACCTCAATCCATATCAGTTGACCTTCCATTTTTTTACAATTTAAGCGTGACGACAAAGGTGGTTCCCTTGTTTCCGGTGGTGTATTCAATTTTTCCCTTATGGGAATCAATGATGTTTTTAACGATTCCCAATCCCAATCCCATTCCTTTGGTTTTGGTTGTAAATTTTGGCTCAAATACTTTTGATTGGATAGATTTTGGAATACCTATTCCATTATCAGCGAAAGAAATTTTGACATTTTTTTGTCCTTTTATGATGGAGACTTTTATTTTGGCTTGTTGTCCTTGCTTAACCGCTTGAAGTGCATTTTGGACGATATTTGTGGTCACTCTGATCCATTGTGTTCGATCCAAACGCAGCCTAACTTCTTTGTCGGAGGTTTTAAATTCTATAATGTCCCCCTCGAAAATCTCTAAAGACCTTCGGGTAATTTCTACCAAATCAGATTTCACCAATTTGGGTTTTGGTAAAGTAGCAAAATCCGAAAAAGCATTGGCTACGTCACTCATGGTATCGATTTGTTCCAGAAGCATTTGAGAAAACTCATCAATTTTTTTGGGATTGTCCGGGTCATCGTCAGAGAACCGTCTTTGAAAACTCTGAACGGTGAGTCTCATGGGTGTCAAGGGGTTTTTGATTTCGTGGGCCACCTGTTTGGCCATTTCTTGCCACGCCTGTTCTCTTTGTGTTCTTGCCAGTAGGGTGGCACTTTTTTCCAATTCGTCAATCATTTTGTTGTAAGAATTGATCAAACTGGCAATGTCTCGAGGAGCATTTTTAAGTTGAATTTTTTCATTTTCCTTTAAAAGCCCGGTTTGGTCAATTTTTTCTCGGAAAGTTTCCAGTGATCGGGAAATGTATTTGGAGATAAAATAAGCCATGACGATTGCCACCACCAGCATCAACAGATAGATTTGATACAAGCTCTGAAGGAAAGTATTCAATTCGTTTTCCGAAAAGGAGACGTCTTCAAAATAAGGAAAGAACAACACTCCATAAGGATTGTCAAAACTGTCTTTTAGTACACTGTAGGAAGATTGGAATTTGCCAATCTCATCATTGTTTTTTTCCAGTATTCGACTGTCTGATTGTGCCAAAATTGCTGTTACAAAATCAGCTTCTAAACGGTAGTCGTTGGCAATGATTTTTAGAGGGAGGAAAGAAGTGAAAAGGGGTTGACCCTCTAAATTGAAAACAGAATAATTGACATTGTGAATTTTTATTACCGCACTGAATTCTTCTTTGTGTTGTGCCCAAGTACTGTCATTTTTCTTGAGTAAATCATTTTTTTCGACCAAGTAATCGATTTGCTTTTTCAACTGACTTTCTTTTCGATTCAAACGAAAAATATTGTAATCAATCGACTCATTTTGATATTGGAAAAAGGTAGCGGTCAGAATCAAAAGGCAGGCCAAAAACACCAACAATATCATGGAGATAAAGATTTGGGTTCGCAGCGAAATACGTCTTAGCAAGTTAATTATCATTTGCAGCAGATTTCTCTCTCAACCTTTTGTAGAGTTTTATGGCCAACATCAAAAAGACAATCAGCCCAAATGTTCCCAATACCATAAAAACCCAATGAATTGCACTCTTAACGATGGCCAGGAATACGATGGCAAACAAAAACAGGGTTGCTCCTTCATTCCAGATCCGCATAAAGTTGGAGGAGTAACGGATTTCGTCACGCTGTAGCTCCAAGAACATCTGATGTGTTTTCAGGTGGTAGGCATAGAGTAATAAGATGAATCCGGTTTTGATTAACATCCAGGATTGATAGAGCCATTCGGGCATCAAAACCAATAACCAAATGGCAAAGATGGTGGCCAGAATCGCCGACGGCCAAGTGATGATGTACCACAATCTTCGGGCCATGATTTTGAGCTGTTTCTCTAAGATTTCTTTTGCAGGGGTGCTTTTTTTGGAAGCCTCAATATGATAGATAAACAAGCGGGGTTCGTAAAACAATCCGGCAAACCAAGTAACCACAAAAATTAAGTGCAGTGATTTGATATAATTGTAATACTCCATTTGCTTGGATCAATTAGTGTCATCGGCAAAGAACTGATAACCGAAATACAAAATACAAAAACTTAAACAAATGTAGATTTTTATTTTGGGGGTAAACCCTCAGGAATTTAAATATTTTCTGAGTTCATAAACCAAAAAACTACCGGTAACGACAGCTGCGAGTAATTCTGCAATGGGGAAAGCCAGCCAAACTCCGTTGATTCCCAAAAAACTCGGCAAAATATATAGCAAGGGAATAAAGAAAAACCCTTGACGGGTCAGGGTGAGTAGCAGTGCAGGGAGAGCTTTACCGATGGCTTGGTAGTAGGCCGCACCGATCAATTGAACACCCACAATCGGTGTGGCGACAAATACCCATCGAATGGCTGCAGGTGCTTTTTCAAGAACCAAGGGTTCACTGGTAAAAATGCCCCCGATGGAATTCGAAAAAACATTGATCATCAGGAAAACTAAAGTTGCAAAACCCGTCGCATAAAGTACTGCTGTTCGGATGACTTGTTCCACCCTTTTTTTATTCTTGGCACCGTAATTGAAACCCGCAATGGGAATAAACCCCTGGGTAATCCCCAATACAGGAAAAAGTGAAAACATCAAAAGTCGGCTGATGATGGCATAGACCGCAACCGCCGATTCTCCCCCCAAGCCAAAAAGTAAATTGTTGACCAGTAAAACCGAAAGACTGACCACCCCCTGTCGCGCCAGGGTTACAGATCCCAAAGCACCGATTTCTTTAGTGATTCCGGTGTCCAATTTAAAATCACTGATATTGGGATGTAACTCCGAACGGTTTGAACTGAAGAAGAAAAGAATGTAGAGGGCGCAAACACCATAGGACAGGGTAGTAGCCCAAGCAGCACCATGCATCCCAAAATCGAAAACATAAATCAATACATAGTCCAAAATCAAATTTGAAATCGAAGGCAGCATCATGGCGTACATGGCATTTTTTGGTTTACCCACCGCCCGAATCACATTGTTGCCCATCATGCAATAACCCAAAACGGGTACGCCATAGAGTACTATAGTATAGTAGATTTTCGCCGGCTCATTGAGTGCACCTTTTCCTCCAAAAGCAGGGATGATACTGTCGACAAAAAGCAATCCAAAAAGAACAAAACTGATGGTCAGAGAAAAAGTTAAAACGATTTGATTACCAAAGGTTTTGGTGGCCTTTGCAATATCATTGTTCCCTAGGGATCGGGAGATGATAGAACTACCGCCCAAACCGATGGCCATGCCCAATGCAGCAATAAAAAAAGAAACCGGCAACACCACATTAATGGCAGCAATGGCGTTGGCGCCAATCCATTGTCCAACAAAAATAGTATCGATCAAAATATTGAGTGACATGACCAATATACCAATGGAGGCCGGTACGGCTTGCTTGATCAATAACTGGGGAATGGCTTGGGTGCCAAAAGATGCCGATCCACCTTTCATGCAGAGGTCGCTGTTTCTGCTTTGGCCCATTGGTCAATCCATCGACTCATTACGTTGACCCAATCTGTTCTGGTATTGATACAAGGAATCACATGAAGTTCCTCTCCGCCTTTTTCCTCAAAATCTTCTGCGGCTTCCATTCCGATTTCTTCAAGAGTTTCCAAACAGTCAGAAACGAAAGCAGGTGTGACAATGGCCATATTTTTGATTCCCTTTTTGGCAAACCGGGCAACCGTCTGGTCTGTATAGGGCTGCAACCAAGGGTCAACCCCAAGTCGGGACTGGAAACTGGTAGAATAAGTCCCTTCCTTTAATTCGAGGTACTCCGCTACTTGGCGGGTGGTTTCGTAACACTGGTGACGATAGCAATATTGATGGGCTTCGGAGGTTGTTTGGCAACAGCTTTTATCGATCTTACAATGTGACTTGGTGATGTCCGATTTGCGGATGTGACGTTCGGGTATTCCGTGATAGGAAAACAATAAATGTTCCCATTTTTTATCTTTTAAATCTTCTTGAATGCTGTGAGAAAGCACCCTGATATAGTCCGGATGCTTGTAAAAAGGAGGTAAAACCGTAAACTCCAATTCCGGATATTTTTCATTCTTGATTTTTTCGGCCAATACCAATATGGTCTCTGTTGTGGCCATGGCAAATTGAGGATAGAGCGGGATCAACATGATCTCATCTACACCTTGATCCACCAGTGATTTGATGCCCTGTTCTATGGATGGGGAACCATATCGCATGGCCAGGCCCATCGGTACAGAAACTTTTTTCTGAACGGCCTCTTGCAATCTTTTGGACAGTACAATCAAAGGGGATCCTTCTTCCCACCATATTTTTTTATAAGCCTTCGCAGACTTTTTGGGGCGGGTGTTCAAAATGATTCCTTTTACCAAAAAAGTTCGCAAGGGCTTGGGAAGGTCAATCACCCGTTCGTCCATCAGGAACTCGCCTAAGTATCTCTTAACATCTTTGGGGTCGGGGCTGTCTGGAGAGCCCAAGTTGATCAATAACGCACCTTTCATCTACATTTTTTTACGAAGATACAGACATTAAATATTTTTTGGGAGTCGTGCCAAACTTCTTTTTGAAGGCTGCAATAAAATGACTCGAAGTACTGTAGCCAAGCTTGAGGCTGATTTCATTGATGTTGTATTGCCTGGAGTTGAGCATGCTTCGCGCTTCATTCATTTTATGATCCAATAAATAGCCGTAGACCGTATCCCCGTAGATTTGCTTAAATCCTTCTTTAAGTTTTTTAATATTGAGACCGATTTCGGCAGAAAGCTCCTGAAGGGTGGGGGGTTCTGTCATTTGATTTAATATGATTTCCTTGGCTTTTCTGATTTTTCTTACATTTTCTTCATCCATCAAAAAGGGACATTGTTCCACATCGGCATCCTCACTTTTATTGAAAAACAAACTCAACAATTCATAAACTTTACCTTTAAAATAGAGGGTCTGAATACTCTCGTGGAGTTTAGTTTCTAGGATTTGACTCAAAACCACACTCATGGCAGGACTGATGGGCCTGGTGTCATAGTATTTTTTGGTATTGTTTTCAGGACTTAAAAAATGAATGTGATCGGCGTCCTCAGAAAATAAACTGTGAAATTTTTTGATCGAAATCACCAAACTTACCACGGCCGAATCGGGGGTTAGATTCAAGTCAATGGGCAAAGCTTTTTGGGGATTGTACAACAAAATCACATTTTTGGACATCAGAGGAAGCTGATAACTCCCCCCATTAAACTCAAAGTTACCCGATCCCTTTTGGCAAAAATGAAACTGAATAAATTCCTGACTGACCGCCTCCTGGTACTTGAGGATTTTGTCGTCTTCATTTTTGTATCTCAATATATAAAAACCGTTATCAATTATCGTCTTGTCCATTGTTCCGCTATCGTTGTTTTTCTAAAATTCCTTATTTAGAATTATTCTAATTAATTTTATTGAAATCGTTTCAAAATTATTATATTTAAAGGTATTTTTAAAAAAAAGAAAGCAAAAAACCTAATTGGTTGATAATAGTTCCTCTGGCGTTGTTTTTTAAATACCCCTCTTGTTAATTTTGCATAGGAATTTAGATCAGACTTTTGAAAAATACCATACAGTATTGTGTTGTTGGCTTAAGCCATAAGAATGCCGATTTGGCCACCCGAGGGAATTTTAGTTTGGACAAAGAACAGACCGAAAGACTTTTGGCCCGGGCCAAGATGGATGGCTTGGAGGAATTGATGGTCATCTCTACCTGTAATCGTACGGAATTGATGGGGATTGTTGAGGATCCCAAAATATTGATTGATTATTTGTGTGCCTTCTCCGGTGGCGATGTGTCTCTTTTTTTAGAAAAAGGTTATGTGCTGAGTGATCGAAAGGCCCTCGACCATGTTTTTCGTGTGGGTTGTGGTTTGGAAAGTCAAATCATCGGTGATTTTGAGATCATCGGCCAATTGAAAAGAGGTTTTTCAAACTCCAAAAAACAGCAGATGGTCAATGGCTTTTCCGAAAGATTGGTCAATGCTGTGATTCAGTCCAGTAAACGCATCAAAACCGAAACCCAATTGTCCTCAGGAGCGACCTCTGTTTCTTTTGCTTCGGTGCATTACATACTCGAGCACGTTAATGAGGTCAGTCAAAAAAACATCCTTTTGTTTGGAACGGGTAAAATCGGTAGAAATACCTGTGAAAATCTCATCAAGCATACCGAAAATGATCAGATTGTACTGGTCAATCGCTCGGAAGAAAGTGCCCAAAAGGTGGCGGGAAAATTCAACCTGGTCGTAAAAAAAATCAGTGAATTAAAATCTGAAATTGCACAATCGGACATCATGATCGTGGCTACGGGTGCCCAAGACATTACGGTAGAGGCCTCAATGATACCCAAAGAGAAACCCCTATTGATTTTGGATTTGTCTGTTCCTTCCAATGTCGATCCGAAATTAAAAGAGCTTGAAAACATTACCCTAATCAACTTAGACGAGTTGTCTCAGCTGACCAATGATACCCTTAAAAAAAGAGAACAGTTTATTCCTCAGGCCAACGAGATATTAGATCAGGTAAAAGCAGAATTTTTCCAGTGGGTTGACCACAGAAAATTTGCTCCTACCCTCAAAGCCTTAAAGCAAAAACTACTTGACGGTCAACTCAAAGAGCAGGGGGAGGTTCAGGAATTTTCTCAAATCGTTTATCGACTGACGGGAAAAGTAGCCAGTTATTTAAAAGAAAACCCTTCTAAAGCTGATCAAACCATGGCATTGCTACAGCATGTTTATCAATTGGATTCAGATTTAGATGTTTGACAAAACCCTTCGCATTGGGACCCGAGACAGTCAATTGGCCCTGTGGCAGGCCCATAAGGTCGGTGACCTGCTGGAAGCCTCACACCTCAAGACCCAATTGGTTGCCACCAAAAGTGCAGGAGATCTCAACCTTACTCAACCCATTTATGCCATGGGGATTCAGGGGGTCTTTACCAAAGCCTTGGACATTGCCCTGTTGGAAAACCGTATCGATCTGGCTGTTCACAGCCTCAAAGATGTTCCCACACAATTACCGGAGGGACTCGTCCTAGTCGCTGTATTGGAAAGGGGCAGTGCTTCCGATGTTTTGGTTCAAACCCATAAGGCCGATTTACAACAAGCATCCACCATTGCTACGGGCAGTTTGAGACGCAAAGCACAATGGTTGCATCGATATCCCCACCATCACTTGGTCAACCTGCGCGGTAATGTCCAAACCAGAATGGATAAACTATTTTCCAGCAACTGGGAGGGGGCTATTTTTGCCAGAGCAGGGTTGGAACGGGCCGAACTCCTGGGATCTCATTTTCAAGAATTGAAATGGATGATTCCCGCCCCGGCTCAAGGGGCCATAGGGGTCGTTTGCAGGGTCGAGGACACCGAACTGATAGAACTTTTAAAAAAAATAAACCATCAACCCACCCGAGAATGTGTTGATATCGAAAGAGATTTTCTCCGAATACTCGAGGGAGGCTGTTCTGCACCCATTGGAGCCCATGCTGTTGTAGCTCAAGATAAAATTCAGTTTAAGGGAGGTGTTTTTTCTTTGGATGGACAAATTGCTGCCACTACTTCCAAAGAAGTACAAATGGCCGATGGTAAAAATTTAGCCGCTCAGGCCGCTGAGGAGGTATTGTCCAAAGGCGGGCATCAAATCATGAGAACTATTAAATATAGTAAAGAATGAGATTGCTCTCCACCAAAATATTATCTCAAAATTTTAGAGAGCGATTGCTCATGCATCAATTCAGACTGGTTGAGCAAGCGTTTATCAAAATCAGTTTCCTAGAAAATCCCAAAATTGATGGGATTTTTGACCGTCTTATTTTTACCAGTCAAAATGCAGTAAATGCTGTTTTTTCTTCTCCTAAAATTCAAAAAATGATGGAAGGAAAAAGGTTCTATTGTGTGGGAAAAAAGACTGCATCTCTTTTGGCTGAAAATGGCCAAAAAGTGGCTAAAATTGCTCAAAATTCGTTAGAATTAGCCCATTTTTTAGCAAAAAACTACCAAAATGAGTCATTTTCGTATTTTTGCGGAAAGCTCAGAACTCCTGATTTAGAAGAAATTTTACCCGTTCGAGGTATGCATATTAAGCCCATCGAAGTTTATACCACCCATTTGCAAGATCATACCGTAAAAGGTCATTTTGACGGGATCCTTTTTTTCAGTCCCAGTGGGGTGCGAGGCTATGCCCAAAGTAACGGATTTGAAAATATCCATAGTTTTTGTTTGGGAAACTCCACCGCCAAGGAAGTTGCGCTGCATACTTCCCAATACACCGTCGCTAAGGAGCCCAGTGAGTCCCAACTTTTGTTATCACTAAAAAATCACATTACCCTCCATGAAAAATGAATTACTGTTACAAGCACTCAAAGGTGAGACATTGGAACGTCCTCCAGTATGGATGATGCGTCAGGCCGGTCGCTATCTTCCCGATTTTATGAAGCTTAAAGAAAAATACGATTTCTTTACCCGCTGTCAGACTCCCGAGCTGGCCACAGAGATCACCCTGATGCCCATTGACCAAGTGGGGGTAGATGCAGCCATCATCTTTAGTGACATATTGGTGGTCTTACAAGCCATGAATATTGAAGTGGAAATGCGCGATGGTATCGGTCCTTATATTCCACAGCCCATCAACAGTAAAGCTGCCTTGGATCAAGTCATTCTACCCGATGTAGAAGAACATCTGGGATATGTTTTTGAGGCTGTCCGCATGACCAAAAGCGCACTCAACGACCGGGTGCCATTGATTGGCTTTGCTGGTGCACCTTGGACATTGTTGTGCTATGCCGTTCAGGGGCAGGGTTCCAAAAATTTTGACCGTGCCAAGGCCTTTTGTTTCCAAGAACCCGAAATGGCCAAAGAACTTTTACAAAGAATCACCACCACCACCATAGCCTATCTGAGAGAAAAGGTAAAAGCCGGGGCCGACGTCATTCAACTGTTTGACTCCTGGGGGGGACTGCTATCTCCTGCCGACTATCAAGAGTTTTCCTGGCCCTATCTGCAACAAATAGTCGATGCCTTGAGCGGCTCAGTTCCTGTCATCGTATTTGGTAAGGGCTGTTGGTTTTCCCTCCAAGAAATGAGTAAATCCGGTGCATCTGCTTTGGGAATTGACTGGACCTGTTCTGCCCGAAATGCCCGATACCTCTCAGGCGGACAAATCACACTACAAGGCAATTTTGATCCCTCCCGATTGTTGTCTCCCATTCCTGAGATCAAAACACAAGTCAAGCAAATGATCAATGCATTTGGTAAAGATCGTTATATCGTCAACTTGGGTCATGGCATTCTGCCCAACATTCCTGTTGATCATGCCAAAGCTTTTGTGGACGCCGTAAAAGAATATCAATCCTAACCCCTGAATATTACTACTATGAAAACAAAGTTTAACCGTTACATTGAAAAATTACAAGACAGGATCACACAAAAACTGGCAGAAGTAGATGGAAAAGCCCGATTTAAAGAAGATTTTTGGGAGCGCTCGGGCGGCGGCGGACGTACCCGAGTCATAGAAAATGGTGCAGTTTTTGAAAAAGGAGGGGTCAATATATCTGCCGTTCACGGGGAACTTCCGGAAAGCATGAAAAGTTATTTTAAGGTCAAGGCCGGAGATTTTTTTGCTTGTGGACTCAGCATGGTCATTCATCCTAAAAATCCTTTTGTCCCCACGGTACATGCCAACTGGCGGTATTTTGAACTCTACAACAGCAAGGGCGAATTGCAAGACCAATGGTTTGGTGGAGGGCAAGATCTCACCCCCTACTACCTGTTTGAAGAAGATGCCCGGCATTTTCACCAAGTATGTAAAAAAACTTGTGATGCCCATGACAAAGACTTCTACCCTCAATACAAAAAACGCTGTGATGAATATTTTTGGAATGCCCACCGAGGTGAAGCCCGTGGGGTTGGCGGATTGTTTTTTGATTATTTGAGACCCGACGAAAAACACTCGGCCGAAAACTGGTATGACTTTGTGACAGGGGTAGGGGATAGTTTTTTGGAGGCCTATGTGCCCATCGTTGAAAAAAGGAAAAACATCGACTACTCTGATGCCCAACGCCAATGGCAGGAAGTCCGAAGGGGACGTTATGTGGAGTTCAATTTGATCCACGACAAAGGCACCCTTTTTGGATTGAAAACCAATGGAAGGATTGAAAGTATTTTGATGAGCCTTCCTCCACATGTTCAATGGCAATACAACCACAAACCCGACCCCAACAGTAAAGAGGAAGAACTGGTTAATGTACTTGAAAATCCCATAGCCTGGGTGTAACTTATTAAGAACCACTATCTTTACCCTATGTATTCCAACCAAAGAAACAGAAGACTCAGACAAAGCCCCGCACTCCGGCAGTTGGTCAGTGAAAATCAATTGACCCGCAACGATTTGATGCTCCCTTTGTTTGTTGCAGAGGGGACTAAGGTAAAAGATCCCATTACAGCCATGCCCGGTTGCTACCGTTTGAGTTTGGATTTACTCCAAGAGGAGTTGAAAGCCATAGCGGATTTGGGAATCAAAGCGGTACTATTGTTTGTTAAGGTTGACGATGCCCTTAAAGACAACAAGGGAACTGAAGCAGTCAATCCTGAGGGATTGATGCAAAAGGCAATAAGAACCGTCAAATCCATCACTCCCGAGATGGTGGTCATGACTGATGTGGCCTTGGATCCCTATTCTTCCTATGGCCACGATGGCATCGTGGAAGAGGGAAAGATCCTCAATGATCCCACCGTAGAGGTCTTGTCAAAAATGGCTTTGACTCATGCCCTGGCCGGTGCCGATTTTGTGGCACCCAGTGATATGATGGACGGTCGTGTGTTGAGGATAAGAACCGTATTGGAAGAGGCAGGTTTGACCGATACCGGTATCATGAGTTACAGTGCCAAATACGCCTCTTCTTTCTATGGACCCTTCCGGGAAGCCCTCGATTCGTCCCCAGGCTTCGGTGACAAACGCAGCTACCAGATGGATCCGGCCAATCGTTTGGAAGCCCTCACAGAAACCTTAAGAGACATAGAGGAAGGTGCCGACATCGTGATGGTCAAACCCGGATTGGCATACCTTGACATCATCAGAGACATCCGCGAAAATGTTGAAGTTCCCATTGCTGCCTATCAAGTCAGCGGGGAATATGCCATGCTCAAGGCTGCGGCCGAAAAAGGCTGGTTGGATCACGATACGGTCATGATGGAACAATTGCTGGCTTTTAAAAGGGCCGGAGCCAACCTTATCGCTACTTATCACGCCAAAGAAGCAGCTCAATTACTCGCCTAAATTTTCTTTTTTCTTAAACAAAAAGTCTCCTTTTTGTCTTTTTGTTTAACTTTATGTATCTTTTGTTTTAGAACACTATTTACTATATGGAGCAAGCGTATTATAAAAGTGATGCAGGAAATTTATGTGTAGTAATTGAAAATCATGAAGTTACACGAGTTTTTTTCGTAGATGAAATCCAAGAAAATTCTGCGACGCCCTCTCCATTGATGCAAAAAGTAATTCAACAAATAAATGAATTCTTTCAAGTCAAGCGACGAGAATTCAGCTTTCCCATTCGTTTGAAAGGAACAGATTTTCAGGTCAAAATTTGGAAGTTGATCAGCCGTATTCCCTATGGTACCTCCTTGGCCTATGTCAAGGTCGCTCAAGCGTATGGTGATGCCAAAATGGTAAGGGCAGTAGCCGCTGCCATTTCCAAAAACCCCATACTGATTGCAGTCCCTTGTCACCGTGTGATCGGTAGTGATGGATCTATGGTGGGATACTCCGGTGGTATTGATGTCAAACGTCAACTTCTTGAATTGGAGGGCTTTCCAAAACAATTTACCGTACTTTAGTACCCAAAAAAACCGATGAAAAGAATTTTGATAGGCCTGGGATTCCTTTTGGCCATTGTTTTTTCCTTACTCTACGTTTCCAAATACAATTATCTTTTGACGGGAGTCAGCACCATATATTTGACCGGCCACACCACCGCCTATTTGACCGATTACAAAAAATTTCCCAATGACAGTGTTTTAGCACCCGCCCAACCTCAAGCTTGGCCATTACACAAGTACTACAATCAATTCCCTACAAGCAAATCCTTGGAGGACTACCATGAAGATCGAAAAACGGTGGCCTATTTGGTGATCAAAAATGACAGCATTCTTTATGAAAAATATTACGATGGTTTTGGAATAGACTCCAAAAGCAATTCCTTTTCGGTCGCCAAAAGTGTCGTTTCTGCCTTGATGGGTATCGCCATCCAAGAGGGAGCCATAAAGGGTTTGGATCAGAAAGTAGTGGATTTTATTCCCGAACTCAAAGGCCCCTATGCCGATCAGGTAACCGTGGGAGACCTATCCAGTATGGCTTCGGGCCAAAAATGGAGTGAAGAATACTACAACCCTTTTTCGGTCACTTCTGCCTCCTATTTTGTCAAAGATTTGGATGCCCTGATATTGGAGCAGCCCATCAGTGAAAAGCCGGGAGAGGCTTTTCGCTACAAAAGCGGTACCACTCAATTGTTGGGCATGGTCATCAAAAAAGCAACCGGCCAAACCCTAAGCGCTTATTTGACTGAAAAATTATGGCAACCCATGGGAGCCAATCAAACTGCACTGTGGCAACTGGACAGCGAAGAAAAAGGAATGGAAAAAGCCTTTTGTTGTCTGGCGACCAATGCTCGAGATTTTGCCCGATTTGGAAAACTCTACAAAAATCATGGCCTATGGAATGGTATCCAATTGCTCGATTCCACTTTTGTTGCTTTGTCTGTTCAACCGCGATTTGAAGAAAGCCCGGAATACGGCTACGGATGGTGGTTGGATGTTTTTCAAGGTAAAAAAGTTTTTATGATGCGAGGGCATTTGGGACAGTATGTATTGGTTGTGCCTGAAGAAGATCTGATCGTTGTTCGGTTGGGTCACCTCAAAGACAGGGAAAAAGAAAGCAAAGGGAAAAGTTCCGGAGGGGAACCCTTTACCAAAGACATTTATGTTTACCTGGAAGGTGGATTGGAAATGATTGAAAAACTCAAATAAAAGAGTAAGTTTTTACCCCATCCTTTAAAAATTTTATATTAGCTAGAGTTAAACCAATCCCAAATTTATCATGTTAAAAAAAGTATTACTCACTGTATCTGGTATTCTACTGGTTGTTATTGTTGTAATTTATTTTTCTCCCTACCGCTATTTATTTAAGGCTGTTAGGATTGTATATCTCACAGGTCATACCTCTGCCTTTTTGAGCGATTATCAATATTTTCACAACGAAAAAGTCCCTGCTGCTGCATATCCTCAACCTTGGCCTTTTCATGAAAAGTACAATACCAAAAAAATTTCTGACAGCTTAGAGGCCTTCAACAAAAAGGCCAAAACAGTAGCTTATTTAGTCATTAAAAACGACAGTCTTTTTTTTGAAAAATATTACGAGGGTTATGGACCCGATTCAAAAAGCAATTCTTTTTCAATGGCCAAAAGCATCGTATCGGCTTTGTTGGGAAAAGCCATATCAGAAGGTCATATCAAAAGTCTGGATCAACCCGTTAAGGATTTTTTACCCCAACTCAAAGGCCCCTATGCGGAAGTTGTTACCATGGGTGATTTATCGAGTATGTCTTCCGGATTAAATTGGGACGAAGATTATGATGCGCCTCTTTCTCTGATTGCCGATGCCTATTACACGAGTGATTTAAAATCTTTGGTTTTGGATCAACCCATTAATACCATACCCGGAAAGGCTTTTATTTATAAAAGCGGTGCAACGCAGCTATTGGGAATGGCAATGGAGAATGCATTGGACCAGAAACTAAGCCGCTACTTAAACAAGAGCTTCTGGCAAGAACTGGGGGCAGAAAAAGAAGCCCTTTGGCAAGTTGACAGTAAAAAGCGAGGTACTGAAAAGTTTTTCTGCTGCTTTGCCAGCAACGCCAGAGATTTTGCGCGTTTTGGAAAACTTTATAAAGACCACGGACGTTGGAATAACTCTCAACTATTGGATTCTGCTTTTATTGCGAAATCTCTTAGGCCACGATTTGAATCTAGCCCTCAATACGGCTATGGTTGGTGGCTGAGAACCCATAACAATCAAAAGGTCTTTTATATGGATGGACACTTGGGTCAATATGTAATTGTGATGCCCGAAAAAAATCTCATAGTAGTAAGGTTGGGACACACTAAAAAGAATAAAAAGGCACCTGTTGACGATATTGGCGTATATTTAAATGCGGCAATAAAATTAACAAAGGATGTTAAAACTTATTGATACCCAAAAAATACTATTCCTGGACATAGAAACCGTTCCGGAAAAGGCAACTTTTGATGAGCTCTCCGAAACAGAAAAAGAACTTTTTGCGGCCAAAACCCAATACCAACGCTCCGAAGACCAAAGCCCGGCATCCTTTTACGAAAGGGCTGGAATATGGGCCGAGTTTGGTAAAATCGTTTGTATATCTGTGGGTTTTTTTAATCTGATGAGCAACCAACGCGAATTTAGGATTAAGAGTTTTTACGGTCAGGAAGAAGAATTGTTAACGGCCTTTAAAACCCTTTTGGAAAACCATTTTAGCCAACCTGCACACCTGCTCTGTGCCCATAATGGAAAAGAATTTGACTTTCCCTATATCGCCCGTCGGATGATCATTAAAGGCATCAATTTGCCCGCCAAGCTCAACCTCTTTAACAAAAAACCATGGGAAGTACCTCACCTGGACACCCTCCATTTGTGGCGATTTGGGGACTACAAACACTATACCTCCCTCTCCCTTATGGCACACGTATTGGACATACCTACCCCCAAAGATGACATAGACGGCAGTCAGGTGGCCCGAGTCTATTATGAAGAGAAAAATATTGACCGGATTGTAACCTATTGTGAAAAGGACGTAATCACCATTGCCCAGATCCTCTTGCGCTTGCGCAACGAAACCCTTTTAGAAGCTAACGAGATCACCCATTCATGAAAGAAAAAAAACCATTGCTACAACTAGAAGATCTCTCCATTTCGTCCAAAGAAGGATTACTTATCAATGGGCTTTCCTTTACCGTCAATTCCAATGAGATCGTTGCTATCGTTGGGGAGTCTGGCAGTGGAAAATCATTGACCGCCCTATCCATTGCAGGTTTGTTGTTCCAAACCCAATTGTCTGTTAGCAGTCAAAAAATGGAGTTGAGCGGGCAGGAACTTTCTCTTTTGTCCCACAAAGATTGGCAAACCCTCAGGGGTAAGGACTTGGGCATGATCTTTCAGGAACCCCAGTCCAGCCTCAACCCAAGCATGCGCTGTGGACCCCAGGTTATGGAACGCTTGCAACAAAACAAAATCGGAAAACCTCAAGAGTACCGCAATAGGGTATTGGAGGCTTTTGAACAGGTACAACTGCCCCAGCCAAAACGTATTTTTAGGGCCTATCCCCACGAACTCAGTGGCGGACAAAAACAAAGGGTAATGATCGCCATGGCATTGATCGGCAGCCCCAAGCTGTTGATCGCCGACGAACCCACTACTGCACTGGATGTGACGGTTCAAAAAGAAATCCTGACCCTGATCAAAGACCGGCAAAAGGCTCATAAAATGAGCGTTTTATTCATCTCCCACGACCTGAGTGTAGTGGCTCAGTTTGCCGATAGGGTACTGGTGATGCACCAGGGCAGATTGGTTGAAAGCGGAACCGTAACAGAAATATTTAAAAACCCTCAAGATCCCTATACCCAAGGACTATTGTATGCCCGACCTCAACCCGACAAACGCCTGAAACGACTGCCCACGGTGGCAGATTTTTCCAAAAAACAAAAAAGCTTTAAATCCATTTCCAAGGCGACAAGGGCCAAAAAACACCAAGCACTCTATACCCAAAAACCCCTGTTAGAGGTCAGGGGATTGGTCAAAGAATATCCCCTGACCCGACATTGGTTTATAGAAAACCAAAGCCTTAAAGCAGTAAACGAGGTGAGTTTTGACCTCTATCCGGGGGAGACCTTGGGCTTGGTAGGGGAATCGGGTTGCGGGAAATCCACCATCAGTCGTGCTTTGGTCAATCTCGATCTCCCCACAGCAGGTGAAATTCGCTACAAAGGCCGATCCATAATAGGACTCAACCCCAAGGGATTAAGGGACTTGCGCAAGCAAATCCAATTGGTCTTTCAAGACCCTTTTGCGGCCTTGCATCCACTAAAACACATAGGAGATGCCATTGCAGAACCTCTTTATGTACATGGTTTGGTAAATGGAAAAGACGCTCAAAAACAAAGGGTTTTCAAGCTATTGGAACAGGTGGGCCTAGGGCCCGAACATTACCATCGTTATCCCCACCAGTTATCCGGGGGACAAAGACAAAGGGTGGTCATTGCCAGAGCACTGGCTACAGAACCCCAATTACTCCTGTTGGACGAATCCGTGGCCGCTTTGGACATCTCGGTTCAAGCACAGGTGCTCAATTTACTCAATGACCTTAAGGAACAATTAAAATTATCCTACCTCTTTATTTCCCACGATCTGAATGTGGTCAAATACATGGCCGATCGGATTTTGGTGATGCAAAAAGGAATTTTGGTGGAAGAGGGAGAGGCCGATAAATTGTATTTCCATCCCCAACAGCCTTATACACAACAGCTGATCGCAGCTTTGCCCAGTATTTAAGGTTTTTTAAAAGTATCCAAAGAGAAA
>JBESZM010000042.1:0-20945 GCA_041254175.1 Flavobacteriaceae bacterium
TCGAAAAAATCTCCGGTTCGAATGGCGGAGTTGACCATGGCCTGTTTGGAGATTTGAATGATTTTAGGATCGCCTGTAGAACCGGAAGTTTTTACATTGATATGATCTTCCTTATCCATCCAGTCCATGATGAAATGGCCAATGGCGACCTCATAGGGAACTCCCTCTTTGATAAAGTCATAGCCTATGTCCTTCAATTCATCTGCAGAAAAATAGTATCCTTTGAGTTGAAATCGGTTGTGAATCTTGGTGTAGTGTGGAGTTTTCATTAAAATTTATGAGTTAATTGAGCCATCCAGTTTTTCCATTTATACTTTTTGGCGAAAATAAAGGCCAACAATGGGTAGATTACCACCAAAGTGATGATGAGTTCCATACCCAACGAAGGCTCTGAGTTATCAATTAATAAAGATTCTGTTTGGAATGCAGTCCAGGACGCTGTGACCAACAGAGCCGTAACTAAGTTATTGGCAGCATGAAATCCTAGGGCCAATTCCAATCCCTCATCCATTAATGTGATCACACCCAAAAACAATCCGGTGCCAATGTAATACCAGATCAAGTGAATCCCCAATTTGTCAATCTCAGGATTCCAGATGTGCAACAATCCAAATAGTATTGAGGTAATTAATAAAGGCATCCAACGGTTTTTAAAAAGCACCCCAAAGCCCTGCATTAAATAAGCTCGAAAAATAAGTTCCTCCATCGATGTCTGGAGGGGAATCATCACAACACTGATCAATAATAAGATCAAAAAAGTTAGGGGTTTAAAGTTCCAGACGTAATCCTCAGGACTCATCATGTAATCAAAAATTACCATCAAGGCAGAAACGGCTCCCCACAAGAAAAAGGAAAAGAGGATTTTTTTGTAATCCACACGATCTCTGGAGGTAATCAAACTTAAAAATGATCGCTGATGGAGCCGGGTCACTACCAAATAAATAAACGGTAGTACAACAGCAAAGGGTAGTAAAATTAAAAATAAGGTCAGGTTGGAAGGCAGTTTAGAAAACAAATCCTGATGACTGGTAAATTCCCCAACGAGATCCGATTGGGAAATGATATAAAGCGACAGTGGAATCTGTCCAAGAAAGTTGAAAAAAATAAAAATAAGCGACCCCTTGAGGTAATCGACAAAGCGTTTGTTTTCGGTCGTGGTTTGTTCTAAATATTTCATATGGCGGGCATTTCCCAATTTTGATTTGGATCATAATTTAGATGTCCATTACAAACTTCCAAAGGGGACGTAAAGTTATTGGTAAATAAGCTCCCTGTACCCAGTCCCTGATGATTTTTTACCGAGAGCGAAAAAGTCCATTGGGCAATGGCGCTCAACCCAACATTACTTTCTAAAGCACTGGTCACCCACCACCCTATAGAGCGTTCTTGGGCCAGCGCAATCCATTCTTCACAAGATTGAAATCCTCCCAATAATGAGGGTTTTAAAATCAAGTACTGCGGCATAATTTTATCCAACAATGCACTCCTGTCTTCTTTTTTAATGACCCCAATGAGTTCTTCATCCAAAGCTATGGAAATGGGTGAAATGATACACAGCTCTCGCATGGCATCGGCTTGTCCTGCAGCAATGGGCTGTTCGATAGAATGAATCTTCAAATCTGCCAAAGATTGTAGTTTATCCATTACCCCCTCAGGAGTAAAAGCCCCATTGGCATCTACCCTCAACATCATTTGTTCAGGACCGTAATGTTTTCGAATTTCTTCCAATAAAGAATATTCATCATCAAAATCCAAAGCACCGATTTTGAGTTTGATACAATCAAAACCTTGGGCAATTTTTTCGTCAATTTGAGCTTTCATAAATGAGTGATCTCCCATCCAAACCAAGCCATTGATCGGTATCTTCTCTGCTCCTCGGGTAAAGGATGAGGGAAAAAGCTGGAAGGGATCTTGCGATTTAAGTGACAACAAAGCCATTTCATAGCCCATCTGAATCGACGGAAAATTCTGAAGTGAATCAACGGATACCATTTCATTTTGATTGATCCGCTCACACAAATGTTTGAGTTGATCCTCAAAATCCGGTTGGTCGTCTGCACTCAACCCTCTAAAGAGACCACACTCCCCTACTCCTGTTTTATTTCCATCGGTCAAAAACAAAAACCAGGTTTCTTTCTCCTTCAATACCCCACGAGAAGTACCCCCGGGACGCTTAAACTTTAGGACATATCTTTTGTAATGGGCTTTCATTGGTAGCAGTAATAAATCACAAACAGGGCAAGAGAAACAAAAAAAGTAGACAGTGCGAGTTGTTTTAACAATGGATCATAGGCTTTGGGCTCGCGAATTTTAACGACCTGATACAGTTGAAGAAAAATCGGAAGCAAAATCAATAATGAAAGGGGGTTTTCCTTTACCCAAGCCGTCCCCATTCCAAAAAATAAAAATAGGACGCTCAAGATCATCAAAAGATAATGGTAGTATTTTGCTTTTTGGCTTCCCAAATAGACCACCAAAGTAATTTTTTTTGAATTCTTGTCATTGGCAATATCTCTCATATTGTTGAGGTTGAGGACTCCCACACTGAGTAATCCGATGGCTGTTCCCAAAAACAGGGCAGTACTATCAACGGTTTGGGTCTGTAAATAATAAGCCCCCATTACACTTACCCAGCCAAAAAAGAGAAAAACAAATAAATCCCCCAAACCATGGTATCCATAGGCAGCTCGACCCACTGTATATCTGATGGCAGCCCAAACCGCCGCCCCCGCAAGCGCGATAAAAAAGAAAGAAACTAACAATTGTTCCCCACCCAATGCGATGTAAATTAAACTTAGGGCCAATAGGATTGAAATCAATGCAGCAATCACAATCCCTTTTTTTAGGGCTTTGGCCGAAAGCAATCCCTGCTGCAATGTTCGTCCAGGCCCCAACCTATTGGCATTATCTGTGCCCTTTATTCCGTCTCCATAATCATTGGCAAAATTGGAAATGATTTGAAAAGCTATGGCAGTCAAAATGGAGCCAATAAAAACCACAGAAGAAAAATTTTCTTCCTTGGATGCAATGGCATTACCGGTGATGATCCCTGCAACGGACAGTGGCAAGGTTCTCAATCGAGCGGCAGCCAACCAAACTGAAAATTGAGTGCTCAAAGAATTAAGGAAATTTAGGATACTGTTTGAAATTGGGGTCCCTTTTGTCCAGAAAAGCCTGTTTGCCCTCCTGTGCCTCGTCCATGAGGTAATACATCAAGGTGGCATCTCCTGCCAATTGCATCAAACCGTGCTGACCGTCCAATTCTGCATTCAAACACCTCTTGATCATACGTAAGGCTAAAGGACTTCTTTTTTGCATCAGCTTACACCATTCCAAAACGGTAGTTTCGAGTTGATCTAAGGGAACAACCTTATTGACCAATCCCATTTTTTCGGCTTCGGCAGCAGAGTACTGCTGACAGAGAAACCATATTTCACGTGCTTTCTTTTGTCCCACATGCCTTGCCAAATAGGACGAACCGAAACCACCGTCAAAGCTACCTACCTTTGGACCGGTTTGTCCAAAAATGGCATTTTCACTGGCGATGGTCAGGTCACATACAACATGCAAAACATGACCGCCTCCAATGGCGTAGCCATTGACCATTGCTACAACAGGTTTGGGCAACTCTCTGATGCGTTTGTGTAAATCCAGTACATTCAGTCGGGGGACACCGTCTTCTCCGACATATCCTCCGACGCCTTTTACATTTTGGTCTCCCCCACTACAAAAAGCTTTATCTCCCGCTCCGGTAAATACCACCACATCGATATCATTGCGTTCGCGGCAGACTTCCATCGCTTCCAACATTTGTATGTTGGTCTCCGGGCGAAAGGCATTGTAAACTTCGGGGCGATTGATGGTAATTTTGGCAACACCCTGGAATAACTCAAATTTGATGTCACTGTAGTCGGCTAGACTTTCCCATTCTATCTTTTTCATCTGTTTAAATCTATGTTAATTAGCTGATATTTAATCATTTCCTTTTGTTGAGGAATTTATCTTGGTTGTTTAAATCCCTCTATGAGGGTTTCATAGGTTATATTGGGATTTCAAATTTAAGACTTTTGCATGGCTTTAAAGTAATTTAGAAGAATACTGTCGTTGATTTTTCTCGGGGTTTTGATCTCTAGGATTTTGGGTTGACGCGACGGCTTAAAGAAATTTTTTAAGGCCCATTTCAATCCGGTATTGGTTTTTACTGCTTTATAATGAAAGCCAAATGCCTTAGAAATTTGACGGGCATCCCGACCGTGTATGGTTTCAAAATAAGTATCGTATTTGGGACTGTCCTTCTCCCCGGGAAGAATTCTAAAAATCCCCCCTCCTTGATTGTTGATCAAAATAACCCTAAAATTAGATGGAATGTGATCGTTCCACAATCCATTGATGTCATAGAAGAAACTGAGATCTCCCGTAACCAATAAACTGGAGTTTTGATTGATTAAGGCGGCTCCTACGGCAGTAGCCGTTGACCCATCAATACCACTGGTTCCTCGGTTGGAAAAGACTTCTGCCTGCTGGGGCATATTAAAAAGCTGGGCATAGCGCACCGTTGAACTGTTGGCCAGTTGCAGATGAATTTGTTCTGGAAGCTTTGAAAAAATTGTTTCAAAGGCTTTCAAATCAGAAAATGGAATTTGGCGCAAATAGGCATTTCCCTGACGAATTTGCACTTGATATTGATCCAAAATCGATGATTTATAATGAGTTTCAGGACTTTGATAATCGATCAGTAATTCAGAGAAAAAAGCATTCACAGGCATGGAAAAATGCTGGGTCAAACAATAGTAGGTATCGTAAGCCCGGTAGGGATCAACATGCCAGTGCTCTTGCGGTGAATGATCCCTCAATAGTTTTTTTATTTTTTTGGAGACTACCATCCCCCCAAAAGTCAATAGTATTTGAGGTTTAAGGGTTTTAAAGAAATCAGGGTTGCTCGTTTCCAAAGGAGCAATCAAAGAATCAATGGAATTGATGGCATTTGACGAACGTAAATTGGAAGTGGTTTCGGTCATCAGAATTACCGAAGGATCGGCGTCGATCAAGTCCAGCCATTGTTGATCGATTCCGTTGGGATCATTTACCCCTACCAAGATTAGCTTTTTCTCAGCCTTTTGCCATTGTTTTTTAAAAGTTTTAAAGTCTACTTTGGGATGGGAAAGCTCGGGTGCAGTATTCTGCGTGATCTCTATGGGGGAGGTGGTCATTCCATACAAGGGTTCCTCCATGGGAACATTCAGGTGGACGGGGCCACTTTTTTGAATGGCATGGTTTAAGACCCCATTGATTTGTTTTTCATTTTCCTTTTGGATTTCCTGCTGTTTGTTTTCGATCTGCTTTAGAGTCGCTTTTGGAGGAATCAACCTTTGATTGGGGTTTTCCAGTAAGGTATCGGCAGCGTGTGTTACATCGGGACTCAGATAGGCAAAATCGACCAAATGCGGCTCGAAAACTCCTTTTTGTTGAATGGTTTGACCATCTCCAATATCAATGCGGTGGGGCATACGGTCAGCAGAAATGACGACCAATGGGATATTGCTGTAAAAAGCCTCAGCTACGGCCGGATAAAAATTGAGCAACGCAGAACCGGAGGTGCAAACCACAGCTGTTGGAGTATTGAGTTGCTGTGCCATGCCCATGGCAAAAAATGCCGCCGAACGTTCGTCTACAATACTGTAGGTCTTAAAAAAAGTATTTTCAACAAAACCGTTGGTCAAAGGGGCGTTTCTGGAGCCCGCACAGATCACAATCTGGTTGATGCCCTTCATTTGACAGAGTTGGACAACCGTTTGGGCTAGGGGAATCTCCGGATATTTAATTGAACTACTCCCTGAGTTTTTCGTTTTCATCGCTTTACAAAAATACAAAACGCAAAGGGATTGAACCGCTCAAAAACGTTAAAGGGCGGCCAATAAGGTTTTGGATTTGTTTTGTGTTTCCTCCCACTCTTTTTCAGGTTCGCTGTCTTTAGTAATTCCTGCACCCACATACAAGACCAAGCCTTGTGAAATGATTTGCGCACAGCGAAGATTCACAAACAAATCGATTTGATCCTCCCCCATCACAGGGCCAAAAAATCCGGTGTAGTAGGCTCGATCGAGGTTTTCGTGATCGGCCAGAAAACGCATTCCCTCATCTACAGGAATCCCACCTACTGCAGGGGTGGGGTGTAATTTTTTGAGCAATAATGTTGTGTTGATATTTTGTGCTTCTACCGACAATTCGTTACATAAATGTACCAAATTACCAGCCCTACGGGTAAAAGTTTCGGAGCATTTGATCACTGAAGATGGAAAAAGATCTTGCAAATCCCTTTCAAGGGTCTCTTTGACCCAGCCTTGTTCTGTTTTTTCTTTGTCCCCCCAATGGTATTTTTCCTCAGGATTATGGGGTAAAGTTCCCGCCAGTGCCATGGTAGTGAGCCGACCGGAGTGCACCGAAAAAAGTTGTTCGGGGCTGGCACCGACCCATGTCTCCGCTTTGGGATGATGCCAAAAATAGACCATGGCATTGGGATAGAGGGTCAACAAATGGGTAAAGAATTGTAAAGCATCTACCTCCTCTTTTTGGGTGATTTTTCTGGCCACCACCAATTTTTTAAGGCGGCCCGATGCGATGGCCTTTTTAGTAATATTTACTATATTTATGAATGATGTTTTGTTTTCTGAATGGATTGAGGCCCTCTGCTCTTTTGGCTCAAAAGCGGGAGGTTCATATTCAAATTGCAAGTGGTTTTTATCGGAAATATAGACAGCAGGTAGAGGCGAATCAAAACGACTCATCACAAAGCCCTTGATTTTTAAATCGTCTGTAAGGGTCATTGAGGCATCCTCTTGAAAATGGCAATGCACGGTCTTGCCTTTTGGTAATCTGTAAAAAACAAAGGGTTGGTCAGCCGACAAAAGCTGATTGAATACCTCCTCTAAACCGGGCTTACTCATTTATTTTTTGGGTCGAGAAAAAGTTGAAAGTTTACAGTGAGAAATCAAATTGTCGTCCTCGTCTGTTACTCTGATCTCCATCAACTGAATGTTTTTTCCCATGCGTAAGGGTTTGGCGGTAGCCGTAACGTATCCACTACTTACACTTTTGAGGTGATTGGCTGAAATTTCAATACCAACGATAGAAACGGTAGGATCTTGACTTAAGACCGGGACTGCTGCGCTGCCCACAGTTTCGGCCAAGGCCACTGTTGCGCCTCCGTGGAGAACACCGTGAATCTGGTGTACTTTGGGAGTAACGGGCATTCGTGCAGATAGAAAATCTGCTCCAACATCGACAAACTCAATTTCCAAAGTTTCCATCAAGTTGCCTTTTGCCATGGCATTGCATATCTGAAGTACTTTTTCTTTATCCATCATTACAAATTAAAAAATAAAAACCTTCCGTCTAAACTGACGGAAGGTTTAATATAAAATCGAAGATCAAAATCAGTCTTTTACTTCTTCAAAATCTACGTCTTGAACGTCATCACCCCCCTTGGCTTCTTCCTTTGCTTCGGGCTTGGGTGGTGGTGTTGCTCCTTCTGCGCCTTGACCCGCCTCTGCTTGGGCTTTGTACATTTCCTCAGAGGCATTTTTCCAGGCCTCATTGATTTTTTCCAAGGCCGAATCAATGGCAGTTAAGTCTTTGGACTCATGGGCTTTTTTCAATTCTTCCAAAGCAGCCTCAATGGGTGCTTTTTTGTCGTCAGAAAGCTTGTCTCCAAATTCTTTCAATTGCTTTTCGGTTTGAAAAATCATTTGATCCGCACTGTTGAGTTTATCGACCTCCTCCTTGGCTTTTTTATCGCTTTCGGCATTGGCTTCGGCCTCTTGTTTCATTTTTTCGATTTCTTCCTCAGTCAAACCTGAAGAGGCCTCAATACGGATGTCTTGTGATTTTCCGGTTGCCTTGTCAGCAGCACTTACTTTGATGATACCGTTGGCATCAATATCGAAAGTGACCTCAATTTGAGGAGTACCTCGGGGAGCCGGTGGGATTCCGTCGAGGTGAAACCTTCCAATGGTCTTGTTATCTGCTGCCATCGAGCGCTCACCTTGTAGTACGTGAATTTCTACCGAGGGCTGATTGTCGGCTGCGGTTGAAAACACCTGTGATTTTTTGGTCGGGATGGTGGTGTTGGAATCAATTAATTTGGTCATCACACTTCCCATGGTCTCAATACCCAAAGACAGTGGCGTTACATCGAGCAGTAGAACATCTTTTACATCTCCGGTCAATACGCCACCTTGGATGGCTGCACCAATGGCCACCACCTCGTCAGGGTTTACTCCTTTAGAAGGTTTTTTACCAAAAAACTTTTCGACCTCTTCTTGTATAATAGGAATACGTGTGGAACCTCCTACCAATATTACTTCGTCAATATCTCCAGTAGAAAGTCCTGCATCTTCCAATGCTTTTTTGACAGGTGCCATAGATCTTTTGACCAATTGATCAGAAAGTTGTTCGAATTTGGCACGTGTCAAGTTGGTAACCAAGTGTTTGGGACCTGATGCAGTTGCAGTTACATAGGGCAAATTGATTTCGGTTTGGGCTGAGGAGGACAATTCAATTTTGGCCTTTTCAGCGGCTTCTTTCAACCTTTGTAGTGCCATTGGATCTTCTCTCAGGTCGATTTGTTCAGCTTTTTTGAAGTCGTCAGCAAGAAAATCGATCAATACCTGATCAAAATCATCCCCTCCCAAATGGGTATCTCCATTGGTAGACAATACTTCAAAAACACCATCGCCCAATTCGAGTATAGAGATATCGAAAGTACCTCCCCCCAAATCGTAAACAGCAATTTTGCTATCGCCTGCATTTTTCTTATCCAACCCAAAGGCCAATGCGGCAGCAGTGGGTTCGTTGATGATTCTTTGTACCTTGAGTCCGGCAATTTCTCCTGCTTCTTTGGTGGCTTGACGCTGGGCATCGTTAAAATAGGCCGGTACAGTGATGACTGCCTCATTGACGTCTTGTCCAAGGTAATCCTCTGCCGTTTTTTTCATTTTTTGCAAAATCATGGCAGAGAGTTCTTGAGGCGTATACAAACGACCGTCAATGTCGATTCTGGGTGTGTCATTATCACCTTTGACGACTTTGTAGGCCACTGTTTTGGCCTCCTTAGAAGATTCGGAGAATTTATTGCCCATAAATCTTTTTACGGATGCAATGGTTTTGGTGGGGTTGGTCACTGCTTGTCTTTTGGCAGGGTCACCCACTTTTATTTCGCCTCCCTCAACAAATGCGATTACAGAAGGGGTGGTTCTTTTGCCTTCGGCATTGGGAATGACCACGGGTTCGTTTCCTTCCATTACGGAAACACATGAATTGGTGGTTCCTAAGTCGATTCCTATTATTTTGCTCATAATTCAATTTATTTAACAACTTACATTTCAAGCATTGTGCCATAGTGATAATTCTGACACCTTGTCATATCCATCTAAGGGAATGAAATAATTTTTACGACATCAACCCAAAAAAAACTATTTTTACAAGCACTATGTCAAAAGCAAAAGAAAATTACGCCAGAATTACTACCCGAACGCTATCAGAAATGAAGTTAAAAGGGGAAAAAATTGCCATGCTTACGGCCTATGATTATACCATGGCGGGGATTTTAGACAAAGCGGGGATTGATGTAATATTGGTGGGGGATTCGGCTTCGAATGTCATGGCAGGTCATGAGACCACTTTGCCCATTACGCTGGATCAGATGATCTACCACGCCGCCAGTGTGGTGAGGGGGGTAGAACGAGCACTGGTTGTTGTTGACCTTCCTTTTGGTACTTATCAGGCAGATTCTAAGGAGGCCTTGCGCTCAGCGATCAGAATCATGAAAGAGGCCGGAGCCCATGCGGTCAAACTCGAAGGTGGCAGTCAAATACAAGATTCCATGGAGCGAATCCTCCAGGCCGGTATTCCTGTTATGGGGCATCTGGGCCTGACCCCCCAGTCTATTTATAAATTTGGGACCTACACGGTCAGGGCCAAAGAGGAATCCGAAGCCGAACAATTGATCAGTGATGCTCAGATGCTTGAAAAAGCGGGTTGTTTTGGTATTGTTTTGGAAAAAATTCCTGCAAAATTGGCCGAAAAAGTCGCCCAAATGGTGAATATTCCCATCATTGGAATTGGTGCTGGTGCCCAGGTGGATGGTCAGGTTTTGGTATTGAATGACATGCTTGGGATGAACAAAGAATTCAGTCCGCGCTTCTTGCGCCGATACCTCAAGCTCGATGAAGAAATTTCCAAGGCCGTGAAAAGTTATACGACCGATGTTAAAAAACTAGATTTCCCCAACAACAAAGAACAATATTAGCCTCCCTCGTTAGTCGTGCTCAACATCCTATACGAAGACAATCATCTGATAGCGGTCAACAAAGTTGCCGGGGATTTGGTTCAGGGGGATCAAACGGGTGATCAACCTTTGGTGGATAAAGTCAAAGCCTACATTAAAAAAAAATACAACAAACCGGGAGCGGTATTCCTGGGTGTGATTCATCGGTTGGATCGACCCACCAGTGGCGTGGTTCTTTTTGCTAGAACTTCCAAAGCACTCAGTCGAATGAACCAGCAATTCAAGGAACGAATGACACACAAAATCTATTGGGCGATCGTGGGATCAGAAATTAGGCCATCAACTGCTACACTAACCCATTGGCTGAAAAGAAACACCAAGATGAACAAATCTTTTGCCCATGATCTCGAAGTCAATGACTCCAAAAAAGCCGTACTCCATTTCAAAAAGTTAAGGGATTTGGATCGCTACACTGTTCTGGAAATTAGGCTCGAAACCGGAAGGCACCATCAAATCAGAAGTCAACTGACCCAAATTGGTTTTCCCATCAAAGGGGATTTAAAATACGGTGCGAAAAGAAGTAATCCCGATGGCAGTATAGATTTACACGCACGATCCTTGTCAATCGATCACCCCACTACAAAAGAAAGAATTAATATCATTGCCCCTCCACCGTCTAAACCGCAATGGAACTTCGCTCTTTCCGATTGATGATTTTGGCTTTTTCGCGAATGATTTCTCTCACGGGTCGATTTTCTATTTTACTCTCCAACCAGGACAAGATGTCGAGGTACAAAAAGGCACGTCGCTCATATGGGTCATCTTCGTATTGCTTTAATTCCTTGTGAAGTTTTACAAAAGCGGCTTTTAGTTCATGGGGATAAATATCACCTAAAGATCGAACAAAACGTATCATGGCTTTTTGCACTTCGTGTAGATCATCCATTTTGATCAGGAACTTATAGGTTTCACGCAGGTGTGTTTCCAGATGATAATCAAAACCTGCTTCATAATGAGCCACTACACTCAACACCCGGGTAAAACAGAGTAAATCCTCCCGCATCTTCAGGTGCTTGTTGTTGATGATTTTATTCAGATAAACGATGCATTTTTCATAGTCTTCCAAACCAAAGTACAAACAGGCAATTTTGTAATAAAACATCATTACGTGATGGGGATCAATCTGGTTTTTAAACTTTTCAATCCCTTGAATTACCTCGGGAATCACACTAAGACCTTCTTTGAATTCCCCCTGGAGGAAATACATATTAAATCGATTGTTGTAGGAGTATAAAAAACTCAGGGCGGCCAGATTATCATTTTTTGGAAACTCCTCAGAATTAATTCTTAACAACATATTGTGAAGGGTGTCCTTAAACTTTTCGGGATATTTAATCAAGGCGAGTGATTCCATTAAAAAATTATTTCCCTTGAGGTAAAAGACAGGATGTATGGAGATCATCTCTGTATTTTCGTTAAACATATCGACCCACTTATTGGAGTATTTATAACAGGACAGAAAGTCTTGAACCAAAAAGCTGTACCAAACATGTGCCTTGTAATACCACAATTTTTCTCTAAATCCGAGCTTATCCAACTCAAGTGCTGGCATTTTTTCGTAGAAAAACTTGGTGATTTCCCTGAATTCGTCATCACTTTTGGCATAGCCGGTTTTGATCAATTGTTCGTAAAGCAAGAGTGATAAATTGGACAATTGACTGGTCAGATCGTTGTGGGTACGCAAGTTATCGGCCTCAATGATCAACTCTTGTGCTCGATTGGTAAGACTGCGTGTGATGTATTGAGATTCTATGAGTTTTTCGAATTCTACGATATCATATGCCGCATATTTTTCTTCGTTTTTCATTGCCAATGCTTTGGCCTTATCCAATATTTTTAAACTCAATTTATACAATCCTTTTTGATACAATATGGCGGCAAAATCCATCTGCTCTCGGATTTGAATACGAATGTTCTGGTGAATGGGATTCAACCTAAGGCTGATCAATATTTGTTTGTAGAGGTGAGCTTTGAGGTTAGATAGCTGTTGCTTGGTCACAATTCCCTTGACCAGGATTGCTTTTTCGCTATACTTGTCTAACTTGTCCAAAAAATTGAAAAGACTCAAAAATTTAGCGTTGTTGTTCGAGCCCATTCGACCCACATACAACTTGAATTGACGCTTTTCTGATTTTGTCAAGGACTTAATCAACTGAAATAAATTGTCTTTTTGCTCATTAATCATTGTAACAAAAGATGCTTTAAAAGGTTGTTATATAGCTATTTATATCCAAAACAAAGGTAGAGAATATTGTAATAAAATTAAGCAATTAATATTAGTATTTCGCATTTCGTACTACATTCGTTTAAGATTATAAATCTATCCTGTTAATGGCCGAGGGACATGTAGAAATTTTTGATACTACTTTACGAGACGGAGAACAAGTTCCCGGCTGTAAATTAGACACTCACAACAAGCTGATCATTGCCGAGCGACTGGACGAGTTGGGTGTGGATGTTTTGGAAGCGGGATTCCCCATATCGAGTCCCGGTGACTTTGACTCAGTTGTCAAAATTGCGCAACTGATGAAAAAAGCCCGAGTGTGTGGCTTGACCCGTGCCGTAAAAAAAGACATAGAAGTGGCCGCAGAGGCCCTTAAAGACGCCAAAAAATCAAGAATCCATACCGGTATTGGTACTTCCGATTCTCACATCAAATTCAAATTCAACTCCAACCGAGACGAAATTATAGAACGTGCCGTGGCGGCCGTGAGTTATGCCAAAAGTTTTGTGGAAGACGTTGAATTTTATGCAGAAGATGCCGGAAGAACCGACAACGAATATTTAGCCCGGGTCTGTGAAGCTGTTATCAAAGCAGGGGCCACCGTGCTCAACATTCCCGACACCACAGGTTATTGCCTACCCGAAGAATACGGAGCAAAGATCAAATACCTGAAAGAAAACGTAACTGGAATCCATAAAGCCACGCTTTCCTGCCATTGTCACAACGACTTGGGATTGGCCACTGCCAACTCCATCGCCGGGGTAATGAACGGTGCGCGACAAATCGAATGTACCATCAACGGTATTGGTGAAAGAGCAGGCAATACCTCTTTGGAAGAGGTGGTGATGATCATGCGCCAACACCCCGATTTAAATCTGGATACCCATATCAATTCCAAACTGCTTTATTCCACCAGTCAACTGGTCTCTGAAAGCATGGGAATGCCTGTTCAACCGAACAAAGCCGTGGTAGGAGCTAATGCTTTTGCTCACAGCTCGGGCATCCATCAAGACGGGGTCATCAAAAAACGTGAAACCTATGAAATCATGGATCCCCATGATGTGGGAGTAACTCAGTCTGCCATTGTCTTGACCGCCAGAAGCGGTCGAGCCGCACTGGCCTATCGCGCCAAAAACATTGGATTTGAATTGGACAAACTTCAATTGGATAAAGTTTACGAAGAATTTTTAAAAATTGCAGATCAACAGAAGGAAGTCGGTGATGATGACATTCCTAAAATTATTGAGGCCTGCGGATTATAAAAACCCTTATTTTTACAGCATAATGAAAAAAACACTTTTTGATAAAGTTTGGGACAAACATGTGGTTCAGCAAATAGACCAAGGTCCTGATGTATTGTTTATCGACCGGCATATGGTGCATGAGGTGACCAGTCCGGTTGCTTTTTTAGGTCTTAAAAACCGAAACATCAAAGTGATGTATCCGGAACGAACTTTTGCCACGGCAGACCACAATACTCCCACCATCAATCAACACCTTCCTGTACAAGATCCCCTTTCGGCCAAGCAATTGGATGCCTTAGAAAAAAATGCCGCCGAACACGGTATTTCGTTCTGGGGATTGGGACACGAAAAAAACGGAATCGTGCATGTGGTCGGACCCGAATACGGGATTACTGTCCCCGGAGCCACCATTGTTTGTGGAGACTCCCATACTTCTACTCATGGTGCTTTTGGCGCCATTGCATTTGGGATTGGGACTTCTGAGGTAGAAATGGTTTTGTCTACCCAATGTATCCTTCAGCCCAAACCTAAAAAAATGAGAATCACCATCAATGGAGCTCTTGAAAAAGGGGTGACTCCAAAAGATGTCGCGCTTTTTATCATCTCCAAATTGACCACCTCGGGTGCAACAGGGCACTTTGTGGAATATGCAGGTGAGGTTTTTAAAAATATGAGCATGGAAGGTCGGATGACCGTTTGCAACCTGAGTATCGAAATGGGTGCCAGAGGTGGAATGATCGCTCCCGACCAAAAGACCTTTCACTACATCAAAGATCGAGAGTTTACCCCCAAAGGAGCTGCATGGGACAAAGCCATGGACTACTGGCAAGAACTCTACACGGATGAAGGAGCCGAATTTGACAAGGAATTTTTCTTTGATGGAAACGAAATAGAACCCATGATCACCTTTGGAACCAATCCAGGAATGGGAATGGGCATCTCCAAAAACATCCCTACAGCCGATGCTATTGAGGGCGGTGCTGCGACCTACCAAAAATCGCTCAACTATATGGGCTATAACGAAGGGGAGAGCATGATCGGTAAGGATATTGATTTTGTCTTTATCGGCAGCTGCACCAATGGAAGGATTGAAGATTTTCGCGCTTTTACCGAAATTGTTAAAGGACGTAAAAAAGCCGACAATGTCACTGCCTGGTTGGTTCCGGGATCCCACAAAGTAGAAAAAGCCATCAAAGAAGAAGGGCTTTTGGACATACTCCAAGCTTCGGGATTTGAACTGCGCGAACCCGGCTGTTCGGCCTGTTTGGCAATGAACGATGACAAAGTCCCTCAGGGGAAATATGCCGTGAGTACCTCCAATCGAAATTTTGAAGGACGACAGGGCCCCGGTTCCAGAACCCTGTTGGCCAGTCCCATCATGGCGGCAGCGGCGGCAGTAACCGGAAAAGTAACTGATCCACGAACCCTAATCCACTAAAAATGGCATACGATAAATTCGACATACTCAACAGCACTGGCGTACCCCTACCCATCGAAAATGTGGATACGGATCAAATCATCCCCGCACGTTTCTTAAAAGCTACCGAAAGGGTGGGTTTTGGGGACAATCTTTTTAGAGATTGGCGTTACAACAGCGATGATACACCCAAAAAAGATTTTGTTCTTAACAACCCTACCTACAGCGGTAAAATCCTTGTGGGAGGAAAAAACTTTGGTTCCGGTTCTTCCAGAGAACATGCAGCCTGGGCGATATACGATTATGGATTCCGCTGTGTGGTATCCAGTTTTTTTGCTGATATTTTTAGGAACAACTGTCTCAATATTGGCGTGCTGCCCGTTCAGGTCAGTCCCGAATTTTTGCAACAGATATTCTCTGCCATAGAGGCCGATCCCAACAGTGCTTTTACGGTAAACCTACCTCAGCAAAAAATCACCATCGACAGCACCGCTGCCGCAGAAACTTTTGACATCAATCCCTACAAAAAGGATAATATGACCAATGGTTTCGATGACATTGACTACCTTCTGAATATCAAAAAGGACATCAAAGACTTTGCGCAGGACACGCCCCTTTAGGGATATTATTTTGGATTTAAGGCGATGAAACCCCCACAGGGGGGTTTAAAACAGACAAGATAAATTCCTCAGCAAAATAAAATGATTAAATACCGGTCAGTGAACCTAAATTTAAATCTGTGAAAAAAAGAACCATTGAGATCATGGATACCACCCTGCGGGACGGGGAACAAACCTCTGGTGTGTCTTTCTCGGTTGCAGAAAAACTGGCCTTGTCCAAACTCTTGCTGGAGGAACTCAATGTAGATCGCATAGAAATCGCTTCGGCGCGTGTATCGGAAGGTGAACTGAACTCCGTTAGGGAAGTTACCCAATGGGCCCAAAGCAATGGTCACGACCAAAGGATAGAGATATTGACCTTTGTCGATGGAGGTACTTCCATCGACTGGATGATCCAATCCGGCGCGAAGGTTCAAAACCTTCTTACCAAAGGTTCACTCAATCACCTGAAACACCAGCTTAAAAAAAACCCTGACCAACACTTTAAGGCCATCGAAGAAAACGTCCTGGCCGCCCAAAAAGAGGGCATCAGCACCAATGTATATTTGGAAGACTGGAGCAATGGTATGCGCAACTCACCGGACTATGTCAAAGACTATTTGTCATTTATTTCCAACCTACCCGTCAAAAGGGTATTGCTGCCCGATACCCTGGGTGTAATGACTTATTACGAAACCTTTTCTTTTATTTCTGAAGTCGTAAAAAATCACCCGCAAATTCACTTTGATTTTCACGGACACAACGACTATGACCTCAGTGTGGCCAATGCCATGGAAGCCGTTAGAGCGGGTTGTCATGGGCTGCACCTTACCGTCAACGGTATGGGCGAACGCGCCGGAAACACCCCCATGGCCAGTACGGTGGCCACCCTCAAAGACTTTCTTCCTGAGGTGAAAATCAACATCAACGAATCATCGCTCTATAAAGTTAGTAAGCTGGTAGCCACCTTTACCGGTTTTAGAATTCCGGTCAACAAACCCGTGGTAGGACAAAATGTTTTTACCCAAACCGCCGGAATCCACGCCGATGGTGATAAAAAGAAAAACCTCTATTTTAACGACCTGCTTCCGGAACGCTTTGGAAGAACAAGAGAATACGCCTTGGGTAAAACTTCCGGAAAGGCCAACATTCAAAAAAACTTACAGAAACTGGGGATCACCCTCAATGATGACGAAATCAAAAAAGTGACCCAACGCATCATTGAATTGGGCGATAAAAAAGAAATTGTCACCACCGAAGACCTCCCTTACATCATCTCCGATGTGCTCAACAGCAATACAGAGCAAAAGGTAAGGGTAAATTCCTATGTGTTGACCCATGCCAAAGGACTGCAACCCAATACAGTCGTCTCCCTGGATATAGAGGGTGAAATATTGGAGGAAAGCGCTGCGGGTGACGGACAATTCGACGCCTTTATGAATGCGCTGAAAAAAATATACCAAAAGAAAAAAATGGCCCTGCCTGAATTGACAGACTATGCCGTTCGTATCCCCCCCGGGAGTAATTCGGATGCCTTGTGTGAAACCCTGATCACTTGGAAAAATGGGGATAAAGAATTCATTACCCGTGGATTGGATTCCGATCAAACCGTATCGGCCATCAAAGCCACAGAAAAAATGTTAAACATCATCTCAACCTAATGCAATTAAAAATCGCCTTATTGGCCGGAGACGGCATCGGTCCCGAAGTCATTGACCAAGCCGTAAAAGTTTGCGACGCTATCGCACAAAAGTTCAATCACGACATCCAGTGGATGCCGGCCCTGACCGGTGCCGCTGCCATCGACGCTGTTGGAGAACCTTATCCCGACGAGACCCATGAAATTTGTGTCCGTTCCGATGCCGTATTATTTGGTGCCATTGGTCACCCGCGATTTGACAATGATCCCTCGGCCAAGGTCAGACCCGAACAGGGACTGCTCAAGATGCGGCAAAAACTCGGTTTGTTCGCCAATGTCCGCCCTACCTTTACCTTCCCTTCCCTGATCGATAAATCCCCCCTAAAAAGAGAACGCATCGAAGGCACTGACCTGGTGTTTTTAAGAGAGCTTACCGGTGGGATCTATTTTGGCGAAAGGGGACGTAAAGACGATGGCCATACCGCCTTTGACACCTGTACCTATACCCGGGAGGAAATCCAACGATTGGCCAAAAAAGGTTTTGAACTGGCCATGACCCGCAGCAAAAAATTGTGCTGTGTGGACAAAGCCAATGTCCTAGAAAGCTCCCGACTGTGGCGCGAAACCGTCCAAGCCATGGAAAAAGATTATCCCGAAGTGGAAGTGGCCTATGAGTTTGTCGATGCTGTGGCCATGCGGTTGGTACAATGGCCCAACAGCTATGACGTATTGATCACCGAAAATCTTTTTGGAGACATCCTTACCGACGAGGCCTCGGTCATCTCCGGTTCCATGGGCTTGATGCCCTCTGCCTCTGTGGGTGCCAATATCGGTTTGTATGAACCCATTCACGGCTCTTTCCCCCAGGCCGCCGGAAAAGACATTGCCAATCCCCTGGCCACCGTACTCTCTGCCGCCATGATGTTTGAAATGTCCTTTGGATTACAGGAAGAAGGCGCTTTGATCCGTAAGGTGGTGGATCAATCCCTTGCCGAAGGGATCGTGACCGAAGACTTGGTAGAAGTGGATACCAAAGCCTATAAAACCAGTGAAGTAGGAGACTATTTGGTTTCAAAGATTGTTTAGGCAATACCATTATACTTTGATAGCGACCCTTATTATTTTAAAAACGGATTAAGATTAACCTGCAGAGCCGGTGAAACATGGCCCGAAAAAAATAATATTAAATTACACGATGCTCCCAATAGTAAATATACAACCCATACATGGGTCTATGAATGGTAAAAAACAACGAAATGATCGGATGTATATAATACTACTATTCTCTATTCTATTAATGGGATTGTCAAATGTCATTCCACAAGTGCCGCAGACAAAACTGAATGTCATGAGCTATAACATTTGGAATGGTTTTGATTGGGGTAAAGACCCCCTGAGAAGGAAGAATTGTATTCAGTGGATTAAAGATAAGAATCCGGATGTACTTGCTTTACAGGAATTAACAGGATATAACGAAGAGAAACTTAAAGCGGATGCCAAAAAATGGGGACATCATTATGTCAAAATATTGAAAACAAACGGATATCCTGTTGGTCTGACGTCCAAAAAGCCCATCACGGTAAAGGAACGTGTTATTGATGAGTTGTGGCATGGAATGTTGTATTGTGAAACCTATGGTATTGACTTCTTTGTTGTCCACTTATCCCCGGCTGATTGTAACTTCAGACTCAAAGAAGCAAAAATTATTGCACAAAAGGTAAAAGAAAGTAAAAGTGATAAGTTTATTATTCTTGGTGATTTCAATGCACACTCACCTTTTGATGAAGCGTTGTTAAAAGATAATCAAAGTCTGAAAAAAAAATACTTAAAAAATAAATCTGAAAAGTATTTCAATCTACGACTTGAAGAGTTTGATTATTCGGTCGTTTCAACATTTATAGCATTGCCTAGTATCGATGTTAGTACGAATTTTATTGATCTAAACGAAAGACATACTTATCCATCATCTGTACTTATTGGATCTTACAGAAAATCATTTGATGAGGTAAAACAAACCAGAGAGCGGATAGACTATATTTTGACCAGCCCTATTATGGCTAAATCATGTGTGAATGTTACAATTTATAATAAAGGAACAACGGAAACCTTTTCCGATCATTATCCGATTATGGCTGAATTTAACTTTAAAGATGAAAAATATCATTAAATCAATCACGGCCTTTTTAATTTTTGACATCCCACTGTTTGCCCTCATTTATATGGAATTACATCAGAGGATTGGAAATACCATAGCAAAGCGTTAGAAAATGATGATGAAAACTCTAAAAATATTCATTCCCTTTATATCATTGCTGTTGGGTTTTTTCATCTACTGCTATTACAACCCATCCTCCCAAAACCAAAGTTATAGAACAGAAAATGTTTCAGTAGTGGATCAGATCACCGAAAATAAAATTTCCAACCTCTACCGTGAGGCAGAGTTGGAACCCCAGCTTCCCTTTGCCCTGTTCAGAAGTGCGATGATCGGTTTTTACAACATGGAAGAGCTAAATTTTTTTGACATAATCACCATCATCGACTACTCCAAACCCTCTACCGCAAAGCGTTTTTATGTGATTGATCTCGAAAAGAAAAAGCTTTTGTACAAATCTTGGGTCGCACACGGTAAAAACTCCGGTGAAGATTTAGCCGGCGATTTCTCAAATGTGCAGGATTCCAAAAAATCAAGTCTTGGGTTTTTTCTTACAGCAGAGACCTATCAGGGAAAAAACGGCTATTCGTTGAGGCTGGATGGAATCGAAAAAGGAATCAATCACAACGCCCGAAAGCGAGCAATCGTCATTCACGGAGCGGATTATGTCAGCAATGCATTCATCCAACAGGAAGGTCGGCTGGGAAGAAGTTGGGGTTGTCCGGCTTTGCCAGGTGAGAAATCGGAGGAGATCATCAATGCCATATCCGGTGGCAGGGGACTCTTTATTTACGGCAATGATGAGTACTACCGAAATCATTCCAAATACATTCCCAAAACACAATAAGGGCTGTTAAAAATCATTTTATACTCTTTCACATCTAATTAGATTTTGAAAAATTCCTTTTAACCAAAGCATTTTTTTAAATTGAATAAAAAACCAAATGAAGTATCGGATCAATACAATTTTACTGCTGCTCAGCCTAAGTGCATTTGGCCATACTATTGCACAAATTACTCCTTCCACCTACGTCATTGTCCACGGTGCTTGGGGCGGGTCTTGGGCCTTTAAAGAAGTGGATCAATTGTTGAGTGCCACCGGTAACACGGTTTATCGGCCCAGCCTAACAGGACAGGGCGAACGGGTACACTTAGCAAATGAATCCGTCGGATTAGAAACCCACATTATGGATGTGGTCAACACCCTCCTTTTTGAAGAATTGGACAACATCATCTTGGTGGGCCACAGCTATGGGGGCATGGTGGTGACGGGCGTGGCCGATCGCCTGCCGGATAGAATCAAAAAACTGGTCTATCTCGATGCT
>JBESZM010000043.1:0-24803 GCA_041254175.1 Flavobacteriaceae bacterium
TCGTTCAGGAAAAAACCATAGATAAGGTATGGCTGCTCAAGGGGCAACAAGGTCAATTATTCAAGCATTTGGAGCAAAAAATACATGAGAAAGGCATCTCCCACAGCTATGTACCCGTTGAACGCTTGGAGCGTTTTTCCCGTCAGAATCACCAAGGGGCAGTGGCCAGAATTGCACCCATCAATTTTGTTTCCCTGGAGGATTTGATAGAAGAAAATAATGACAAGAATGTGGTCTATCTCCTTTTAGATGGTATTACAGATACCCGAAATTTGGGAGCCATACTCAGAACAGCTGCCGCGGTAGGTGTTGGAGGTATAATTTTACCTCAGACCGGTTCTGCCCCTGTCAATTCCGATACGGTCAAGACCTCTGCCGGAGGTATCTTTTCGGTGCCTTTGGTCAAAGTAAATCACCTCAAAGATGCGCTGTTCTTGTTTCAGGCCAATGAAATCAAAACGGTAGCCGTAAGTGAAAAAGCCGAAAAAACTGCCTATGAATATCCTTTCGACGGTTCCATTGCCCTCATCATGGGATCAGAAGACAAAGGGATTCAAAAAGGGCTTTTAAAAGTAGCCGACGACACTGTAAAACTCCCTATGAGTGAGCAGATGGATTCCCTCAATGTGAGTGTGGCCTGTGGGGTGATGCTCTATGAAATTCAGCGGCAACAAAATTTTTCTTAAACACCACTAGCATGAATACCCCATTGGCTGAAAGAATGCGTCCTAAAAGTTTGGAAGAATATGTGGGACAGGAACATCTGATTGGCCCGCAAGGCGGACTGACCCCTATCCTAGAGAGTGGAAACCTACCTTCCATGATTTTATGGGGCCCTCCCGGTACAGGAAAAACAACTCTGGCCAGACTTTTGGCCTTGCAAAAAGAACGACCCTTTTACCAACTCTCCGCCATCAATTCGGGCGTAAAAGAAATCAGAGAAATTCTTCAAAAAGCAGAACATAGCGGCAGTTTATTTTCCGGTAAAAGCCCCCTTTTATTCATAGACGAGATACACCGATTCAGTAAGTCTCAACAAGATTCCCTCTTGGGTGCGGTTGAGAAAGGAAGCATCACACTGATCGGAGCCACCACAGAAAATCCAAGTTTTGAAGTCATCAACGCACTGTTGTCTAGGTGTCAGGTTTATGTCCTCAATCCATTGGATAAATCCCAGTTACAACAATTGATCTCCAATGCCCTTAATCACGATATTGAATTAAAAAATAAAAAAATTGAAATCCTCGAAGACGAAGCACTATTGAAAATCTCTGGAGGAGATGCCAGAAAATTACTTTCAGCCCTAGAATTGGTGGTCAACAGTTCCACCGAGCCCATTAAAATTGACAATGCTCTGGTATTGGAGAAAGTTCAGACCCAAATGGCAATGTTTGACAAAAATGGTGATTTACACTACGATATCATTTCTGCCTTTATCAAATCCATTCGTGGAAGTGATCCTAATGGAGCCGTATATTGGTTGGCAAGAATGATTGAAGGAGGAGAAGAAGTCAAATTTATAGCCCGCAGGATGTTGATCCTTGCATCAGAGGATATCGGTAATGCCAATCCCACTGCACTGGTTTTGGCCAACAGCATCTTTCAGGCAGTAAATGTATTGGGTTTACCAGAAGCCAGAATCCCCCTAAGCCAGTGTGCCATTTATCTGGCGGGTTCCGAAAAAAGCAATGCCTCTTACATTGCCATCAATAAGGCACAACAAAAAGTTAAAGAGACAGGTGATCTCAGTGTACCCCTACCCCTTCGCAATGCCCCTACACAACTATTGAAAGAACTGGATCACGGCAAAGACTATCAATACGCCCATGATCATGAAAATCATTTCATCGATATGGAATTTCTACCCAAAGATTTGGAAGGTTTCCGGTTTTATGAACCGGGAGAAAACACCAAAGAAAATCAAATCCGAAAGTTTTTAAAGTCGAGATGGAAAGACAAATACGGTTATTAATTTTTCTTCCAAAAGAATGGTGTAAACAAAATCAAGACCGTAAATAGTTCCAGACGCCCCATCAACATCAAAAATGATGACCAATACTTACCCAGTGCTGGCAATTGACTAAAATTGCTTGTGGGGCCATAATCCCCTATGGCCGGACCCACATTCCCAAGTGAGGAGGCGGCTACCCCTATTGCATTTTCGAAATCCAATCCCATCAAACCAAAAACCAAGCTTCCAATGATAAATGAGATCATATAAAGGATGAAAAAGCCTAAAATATTACCTATGATTTCTTTGCTGACCACCTTACCATTGTATCGGGATTGAATGATGGCATTGGGGTGCAAAGCCCGCTTGAATTCTAGAAAACCACTTTTGATCATCAGCAAATGTCTTACAACTTTGATCCCCCCCGATGTACTTCCTGCAGATCCTCCCAAAAACATCAATCCAAAAAAGAAGATGGTCATAAAAGGGGTCCAAGCGGTATAATCAGCCGTTACAAATCCGGTTGTAGTTACAATGGCCAAAACTTGAAAAAAAGAATGCCTCAAACTACTTTCGACCTTACCCCAAACCTGAGGATGGTCAAAGGGGTTATTCGCAAGATCAACTTGGGTGACCAGTACAACGAAAACTATCATGGAAAAGACAAAAATAAATTTGGCAAAAGTCAAAAATTCATCGTCCTGAAAAACTTTTTTGATTTTACCGGTAAAAGCAAAATAACTCAAGACAAAATTCGATCCTGCCAAAAACATAAAAACGATAATGATGTAGTGTACCCATGGCAAATGATTCCAGTGGGCCAAACTTGCATTTTTGGTTGAAAACCCCCCGGAAGCCATCGTGCTCATGGCATGGTTAAGGGCATCGAAGATCGACATCCCGGCCAAATACAACAGCAGGGTTTCTGCAAAGGTGAAGGTAACATAAATCAACCATAACCTTTTGGCAGTATCAGTGATTCTGGGATGCAATTTGTCACTGTTGGGTCCGGGAGCCTCTGCAGTAAACAACTGCATCCCTCCAATCCCCAGTAAGGGAAGTATTGCAATGGCCAAAACGATAATCCCCATTCCTCCGATCCAATGGGTCATACTCCGCCAAAAAAGAATCCCGGCGGGTAAGGATTCTATATCGGTTAATATCGTAGATCCCGTTGCGGTATAGCCCGACATGGTTTCAAAAAAAACAGAGGGCAAATCCTGAATAGTATCGGTCAGGATAAAAGGGATCATTCCAGTGAGTGTCATTAGCACCCATCCCAATGTTACAATCAAATATCCCTCTCTTTTCTGAATTTGGGCTTCATGATTTCTGGAAATCAACATCATAAATCCCCCCAAAATCATAACGACAAATGCGGAAAGCGTCATTTCAAAAGTCACACCGTCTTTCATCAGCCAACTGGCAATGGTCGCCAAAAGCATCAAACCCCCATTGAAAAGTAATAACACGCCGATGATATGGAGAATGACTTTATGGTTGAATTTGGACATCTGATTCTTTATAAAAACAAACTTTCAACGCGTTTGATCGAGCGAGGCATGGCACAAACTACAACACGGTCGCCGGGCATAATGGTATAATCTCCCAAGGCGATGACTCCTTGGCCATCACGGATCACACCACCGATGGTGGCCAATCTTGGGAAATCTAAATCTTTAATTCTATAGTGGGCAACCTTAGAGTCCGGCTTGACCACGAACTCCAAAATTTCTGCATTGAGGTTGTTTAGCGTCGTCATATCCACCACTTCTCCCCTTCTGATGTATCTGAAAATGGTATTCGCCGTGAGCAGTTTTTTATTGATCAGTGTATCGATTCCAATGGCTTGAGACAAATGGAAATAGTCCATATTTTCTACCAGCGCAATGGTCTTTTCGACTCCTTTGGAACTGGCCATCAGACAAGACATTATGTTGGTTTCTGAATTTTCGGTAACCGAAATAAAAGCATCCATAGACTCAATAGATTCCTCCTCCAACAATTCAGAACTTCTTCCGTCTCCATGAATGACCATCAAATCGGGTAATTCCTCTGAGATTTCCATCGCTTTGAGTTTGTTTTGTTCCAATAAAATAACCCTGAATTTATTTTCACAAAGCTCTCTTGCCGTATTGACACCAATCTTACTTCCTCCAAGAATCATTACGTTTTTGATGGGTTTGTTGCTCTTGCCCGAAAGCTTCTGAATTTCCTCAACACCCTCTTGAAGGGTGATAAAAAAAACAGTATCCCCCGCCTCAAAAACAGTATCTCCCCTCGGAATGAGGGTAAATTGAGTTCCTTTGCGCTGAACTGCAATCGGCATAAAATGAACATCGGGGAAGATGGAGGCTGCCTCCTTTACTGATTTGCCAACAAAGGGTACATCGCTGCCCAACTGAGTTCCAATCATGGTCAAAGCCCCCTCCTCAAACTCATAGCTGTTGCTAAAAGCAGATTGATCAAGCAACTGCTGAATTTCATCTGCGGCTAGCTCTTCGGGAGAAATTAGTTCATCCACGCCAATGTCTTGGAAGCTGATGGAATCGTCGGTATTGGTAAATTCAATATTGGAAATTCGAGCAATGGTTCTTTTGGATCCCAACTGTTTGGCCAAAGCACAGATGGTGATGTTTACTGATTCTGAAGCGGTAACTGCGATCAGCAGATCAGACTCGGCAGCATTGGATTCTTTGAGTACCGAAAGTGAACAGGCATTTCCCCTCAGGGTTTTGATGTCTAAATGCCCTTCGGCATAGTTCAATCGATCGCGCTCTATGTCGATCAAAGTGATGTCAAGAGATTCATAGGAAAGCAGCTTTGCCAAGTGGAAACCTACTTCTCCGGCTCCTGCGATTATTATTTTCATAACACAAGTTCGAAAACTTAATGCAAATATAAGAAAACCATTGGGGTCGTATTTTTTATTTGATAAAACCCTCATAGAGGGATTTAAAACAGGCCAAATAAGGACAGGCAAGAATGATTAAATATCAGTTGGTAAACTTAAATTAAACAGATGAATCATATGGGTTTCATTTATCATATCTTTGCACATGGCCAAAAAACAAGTGGTTCCCTACCAGAACAAAAAAAGCTCAAAAAAAACACAGGTCCGGCAAATGTTCGATGGAATCTCTCCCCAATACGATCTGATGAATCGCATTATTTCTGGGGGTATCGACATAAAATGGAGGAAAAATGTAGTGGCGCTACTGCTGCCCAAAAAGCCCAAAAAGATTTTGGATGTGGCTACTGGCACGGGAGACTTGGCCGTTGCACTTGCTCAAACACATGCCGCTGAAATTGTTGGTATCGATATTTCCGAGGGAATGCTGGATATTGGTAAAAAAAAGGTCAAAAAAAGCCAGTGGGATAAAAAAATCATAATGGAAATCGGAGACAGTGAAAACATAGGCTATCCTGCGAATTATTTCGATGCTGTTACTGTTGCTTTTGGGGTCAGAAATTTCGAAAACCTCGACAAAGGGCTTTTAGAAATCCTAAGGGTGTTACGTCCTGGCGGGGATTTAATTATTTTGGAAACCGCGGTCCCCCAAAAATTTCCCCTGCGTCAGTTTTACCGCTTATACACCCATTTTGTCATGCCCTTGATCGGTTGGTTTTTTTCTAAAGATAAATCTGCCTATCAATATTTATCCGACTCTGCAAATACTTTTCCCTTTGGTAAGGCTTTCAACAATATTTTAGCAAAAAATGGGTTTATAGCTATAGAGGATATTCCACAAACCTTGGGAGTAGCTTCTATTTATCGTGCACAAAAACCGACATCATAAAATTCTCATCCTAACCGCAGCCCTACTTTACTTGGTGAGTATTACTGCCTATGCCCAATATCCCAGGATAAGAGAAACAATAATCAATCTCCCGACTTTCGATGATCGTTTTCTCCATTACGGCTATTTTGTTGGGGTTAACTCCTATGACTTTAAGTTTTCTTATGACAAGGATTATTACACTGCCAAGTTTAAAGACATAGAGGTACAACCCTCAACGGGATTTAATGTTGGATTGATAGGTGATATGAGGGTCAACAAATACATCAACATCAGAATCGAGCCTGGTTTGTATTACTCCAAAAGGAATTTAATATTTCACAAGCATCCTCTTTTTACGGATGAATCCGACCGTTTCAGAGAGGTGAAATCGACCTACATTCATCTTCCTTTGATGGTTAAATTCAGCGCTGCACGCATCAATAATTTCAGACCCTTTGTTTTGGCTGGTATCTCTACAGATTTCAATTTGTCTAGTAATCATAAAAATATTGATGATAATTTCAGCAATGTCTTTAGAACAGAACCCCAGAATATGAATTATGAAATTGGATTGGGGTTCGATTTTTATTTGTTCTACTTTAAATTTTCTCCCTCGATCAGGGGGATATTTTCCATGCAAAACGAATTGATTCCCGACAGTGTCGTTGATCCTGCAGACAGTCCTTGGACGGGAGGCATCAGTAAAATGGTCAGTCGAGGGTTTGCCATCAACCTCACTTTCGAATAATCTTCTCCATTTTAGGGGCGAAAGATTTCACCCAACAAAATGGCTGATGCTATGGCAACATTGAGGCTTTCTGCTCCTGAACCACTGTTGTGGGAAGGAATGGTAATTCGATGATCAATCTTTTCCAATAATGCATCACTTATCCCGTGAGACTCACTCCCCATTACCAAAAGTCCTTGAGTTGGAAATGATTCTTCATAATGAGAACTGCCATCGAGTGTGGCAGCATAAACCGGAGCATCGCAATTATCGATCAACGTCAAAATATCAACGTAATGACAACGAACCCTTGCGATAGAACCCATGGTGGATTGAACCACTTTGGGGTTAAAACAATCTACGGTATTGGGACTGCAAAAAAGATTTTTGATCCCAAACCAATCACACAACCTTATAATGGTACCCAAATTACCAGGATCAGCGACATTGTCCAATACAAGAGAAAATTCCTGCTGATCTATTTGGTTGGAATCGTATTGAGGAAGATGAAAGACACCTAAAATAGTACTGGCTGAAGCCAGATGAGATATTTTTTTCATTTCATGGGAATCAATCCTAATGTGATTTTTTTTTTGGATTGGCATCGTGGTGTAGATTTGATCGGCTTTCCAACCCGAATCCAATAGTTCAAGTACCAACTTTTCACCCTCAGCAACGAACAAACCGCTTTCTTGTCGGTGTTTTTTACGAGATAATTGGCGGATATTTTTCAGTTGATTTTTGCTTAACATCCAAAAAACGTAATTTTAACGAATATTCTTCCCATGGGAAACATCATGCCATCAAAGTTAGCGATAATCTTTATCATGTTGATGATACTTAGTGGATGCGCTGGTGCCAAAAAAATAGCTGGGGATCGTTATTTGTTGGAAAAGAATACCATATTCAAAAACAACCAAGAATTATCCAATGATCCCATTAAATTTTTACTGGTGGATCAACCCAATAAAAAAATTTTAGGCATTCCCCTCAAAAGAAATCTTTACTCCCTGGCAGGATCCAACCCCGATTCTGTGTTCAACGAGTGGCTCTACAAAAAGGAAAACAGAAAAAAGCGCCTGGACAATTGGTTTTCCCCCAAGCAAGTAAAGGAATTGGGTAGATACAAATCCAACTTCAACAATTGGCTAAAAAAAAGTGGGGAGGCACCTGTTTTTTTGGACAGCACCTCCATTCAAAAAAGTATCAATCGTCTACAACAGTTTTACAAAAACCAGGGTTATTTTGATACAAAAGTCATTTCAAAAAATACTTTGAGTAATGACCGTAAGGCCGATGTTCAATATTTTATTGAAACCGGAGAACAATACAGCATTGACTCAATAAGCAAAAAAATAAATTCCCCTGCATTGGATTCGCTTTACGAATCCTCTCTTACAGAACGCTTGATCCAAAAGGGATATCCATTTGAGATCGATCGATTTGAAGCCGAACGTTCAAGATTGATAAATTTTTTCAGGAATAAGGGGGTTTACAATTTTCAACAGAACAGCATACAGTTTACTGCGGCAATTGACAGTAGCGGTGCCGATACCAAAATCCCTGTGGTAATCGAAATTAATGATCTCCAAAAAAGAGAAAATGATACCCTAATAAATGTTCACTACCGCATCCATCCTGTCTCTAAAATCAATGTCTATGTCGATACCCCCGGACAACTGGGTCAACTCTCCAGCTTTACGGACAGCATCAACTACAACGATTTTACCCTATATTTTAAAGGTAAATTAAAATACAAGCCCAAGGCTTTGGAGGAAGTCATCTTTATACAAAAAGGAAAAGCCTACAGTGATTTAGAAAGAACGCAAACCTATCGTTACATCTCCAACCTTCGAAATTTTAAATACCCCAGCATCACTTACAGCCTGATTGATGACAATCACCCTGATTTGGTGGCCAATATATTTTTAAATCCCAAAGAACGTTTTTCAATGGGTTTTGATCTGGATCTGTCCCATTCCAATATCCAAGATTTTGGTTTTTCGATTGGAAGTTCCTTTGGTATCAGAAATATTTTCAGAGGGGCAGAAATTTTAGAAATAGGGGTGAAAAACACTTTTGGTTCCTCCAGTGACATCGCCTCTATCGAACAACAATTGTTTAACCTCTATGAGTTGGGGGCAGACATCAAGCTGAGATTTCCGAGAATTTTGTTTCCTGTTAATGTTGATGGCATCATTCCCAAAACCACCAATCCCTCTACCGATATCACCTTTAGCGCAACCCTACAGCAAAACATCGGATTGGATAAACAGTATTTTGGGGCCGGTTATCAATTGAATTGGCAGCCCAATACATTGGCGAAACTAAATCTTAAGATCATTGATTTAGAATTCATCAACAACCAAAACGTCAATAATTATTTTAACGTTTACAGAAATTCTTACGATAAACTCAACGATATTGCCAAGTCCTACAACACCAATCCTAAAAACATTGATTCCGATGGCAATCTAAAGATCCCCGGTGGTGCCAACAACTTTATTTCAGAAGTACGTAACAATCAATCACCTTTGACGGAACAAAATCCCAAATATCAGGACGTCAACCTGATCAGAGAACGACAAACCCGGTTAACCACCAACAACCTGATTTTTGGTTCTTCTTTTCTGTTCAATTATAAAAGTCAACAAAACATACTGGATGAATCATTTTTTCAATTGCAGTGGAAACTCAGTTTGGTAGGAACGCTACTCAACGAAATCATAAAATCCACCAATACCCCAAAAAATGAAAACGGTCAATATGAAATTGCAGGTGTTACCCCTTCACAATATTTCAAAACAGAATTGAATTACATCAAACACTGGCAATTATCAGCCCGAACAGTCCTGGCACTGAGGGCTTTTGGCGGTGTTGCAATCCCTTTTGGCAATGCCAATAGCATTCCTTTTACCAGATCCTATTTTTCGGGTGGATCCAACGATAACAGAGGTTGGAGGGCCTATAAATTAGGACCGGGAAGCAGCAATAACCTCAATGAATTTAATGAAGCCAATTTGAAACTGACGTTTAATTTTGAGTATCGATTCCCCCTGATTGGTAAAATGAACGGAGCTTTCTTCATTGATGCCGGGAACATCTGGAATGTTTTAGACAACGTCACTGATCCGGATTATCGTTTTGATGGTTTTGAGGATTTAAGTGAGATTGCCATCGGTACTGGTTTTGGGTTGCGTTATGACTTCGATTTCTTTGTTTTTCGTTTAGATACTGGCTTTAAAACTTACAACCCCTCCCTTCCTCAATCCTCGAGATGGCAGGGAGATTATGCCATTAGTAATGCTGTTTTCAATATTGGGATAAATTATCCATTTTAAACTGAAAAAGTTTGATACTTTTGTCATTGTAAACCAATTATTGATGAACCAAAACTTTCCAAAAGGAGTACTGACAGGAAGTCAAGTACAAGATTTATTTCAATTTGCAAAACAAAAATCTTTTGCCCTTCCGGCAGTTAATGTAGTAGGGAGCAACTCAGTAAATGCAGTCATAGAAACTGCTGCTGAATTAAACAGTCCCGTGATCATTCAATTTTCAAATGGAGGCTCTCAGTTTATGGCTGGAAAAGGGCTTTCCAACGAGAATCAAAGAGCGGCTATCGCTGGAGGAATCTCCGGGGCCAAACACGTCCACGAGTTGGCCAAACACTATGGCGCAACCGTTATATTACACACCGACCATTGTGCAAAAAATTTATTGCCATGGATCGATGGTTTGCTGGATGCAGGGGAAATTTTTTACAGGCAAACCGGTAAACCCTTATACAGTTCACACATGTTAGACCTCTCCGAGGAACCTCTTGAGGAAAACATTGAAGTCTGTAAAAATTACCTGACCCGTATGGAAAAAATGGGGATGACCCTCGAGATCGAATTGGGTGTAACAGGAGGAGAAGAAGATGGTGTTGACAATACCGATATCGATGTTTCAAAATTATATACCCAACCCGAAGAAGTTGCCTACGCCTACGAGGAATTGAGTAAAATAAGTCCTCGGTTTACTGTAGCAGCCGCTTTTGGTAATGTACACGGTGTATACAAACCCGGTAACGTTAAATTGACTCCCAAAATCTTAAAGAATTCTCAAGAATTTATTTCTGAAAAATATGGAGTAGCAGACAACAGCGTGGACTTTGTTTTCCACGGGGGGTCGGGTTCTACCATCGAAGAAATAACCGAAGCCATCGGTTATGGGGTAATTAAAATGAATATCGACACGGACTTGCAATTTGCCTTTACTGAGGGCATTCGCGATTATATGGTCGACAATATTGATTACCTGAGAACACAGATCGGAAATCCTGATGGAGCAGACGTTCCCAATAAAAAATATTACGACCCGAGAAAATGGTTGAGAAAGGGAGAAGAAACTTTCAAAACTCGATTGATTAAGGCTTTTGAAGACTTAAACAATATCAACACGCTTGACTGATTAAAATTTTTTAGGAATTAAATTTTCCCTATATGAGCTGGTTCAAAAGAAGCGAAAAGGGCATACAGACCAAAACTGAAGAGAAAAAAGACATTCCCAAGGGGCTTTGGTACAAAACCCCAACAGGAAAAATAATCGAAACTCAGGAATTGGCCTCCAACTTTTATGTATCTCCGGAGGACGACTATCACGTTCACATTGGAAGCAAAGAGTATTTTGAGATTTTGTTTGACGACAACCACTTCAAAGAATTGGATGAAAAAATAAAGTCAAAAGACTTTCTCAGTTTCCAAGATTCAAAAAAATATGTGGACCGTCTAAAAGACGCACAAAAGAAAACTGGCCTAAACGACGCCATTCGAACTGCAGTAGGAAAATCCAAAGGAAGAGATTTGGTCATTGCATGTATGGATTTTACTTTCATAGGCGGGTCAATGGGCTCTGTAGTGGGTGAAAAAATTGCAAGAGCTTGTGATTTTGCGATCAAACATCATTTGCCTTTGATTATCATTTCAAAATCGGGTGGCGCCAGAATGATGGAATCTGCCAATTCACTAATGCAAATGGCAAAAACCTCTGCAAAATTGAGCGCCTTGGCAGAAGCCAAATTACCCTACATTTCTCTCTGTACGGATCCCACCACAGGAGGCACAACGGCCTCTTTTGCCATGTTAGGAGACATTAACATAGGCGAGCCGGGTGCTTTGATCGCCTTCGCAGGGCCGAGGGTCGTTCGGGATACCACAGGAAGTGACCTCCCCCAAGGGTTCCAGAAAAGTGAATTCTTGTTAGAGAAAGGATTTTTAGACTTCATTTGTCACCGAAAACTACTCAAGGACAAAATCAACCTTTACTTAGACTTGATCCTCAACCAACCCTTAAGAGATTAATTAGTGTAATAGGGTTGTAATTCTGATTATTACAATTATATTTGCACACATTTTACATAAAAATTATTGAAATAATATTGGCATGTACTTAAACAAAGACGTTAAAGAAGGGATTTTCAAAAAACACGGAAAATCTGAAAAAGACACCGGATCTACTGAAGGACAAATTGCACTTTTTTCTCACAGAATTGATCACCTTTCAAACCACCTTAAAAAAAACAAAAAGGATTTCAATACGGAACGTTCCCTGGTCAAATTGGTAGGGAAACGCCGTCACTTATTGGATTACCTCAAAGCAAAAGATATCGAGCGTTATCGTGCGATCATCAAAGAATTGGGATTAAGAAAATAATCTCAAACGTATTAAAAGCGTATCTATTTACTGATTCAGTTTTTCGTTGGTTGCTACAACACACAACAAGATTAATTTACAACCAACTTATAAAAAATGATACCTAAAACATTTACCCAAGAAATTCGTCTTAAAGACGGAAGAACCATTACCCTCGAAACTGGTAAACTGGCCAAACAAGCCCACGGCTCTGTTGTCGTAAGAATGGGGAACTGTATGCTTTTGTGTACGGTAGTTTCCAACTATAATTCCGGTCAAGTCGACTTCTTACCCCTTACGGTAGATTACCGCGAAAAATTTGCCGCTGCAGGAAGATACCCGGGAGGCTTTTTCAAAAGAGAAGCAAGACCCAGCGATGGAGAAATTTTGACCATGCGCCTTGTGGACCGTGTATTGCGACCATTGTTCCCAAAAGATTATCACAACGAAGTTCAGGTGATGATTCAATTGATGTCTCATGACGAAAACGTGATGCCCGATGCATTAGCAGGATTGGCTGCATCAGCCGCCATCCAGTTGAGTGATTTCCCTTTTGAATGTCCTATTTCCGAGGCCAGAGTTGCCCGAGTGAACGGAGAATTTATCATCAATCCCAGCCGAGCGCAATTAGACGACTCCGATATCGACATGATCGTGGGAGCCTCTGCAGATTCGGTAATGATGGTAGAAGGCGAAATGGACGAATGCAGTGAAGAAGAAATGGCGGATGCCATCAAATTTGCACACGAGGCCATTAAAGACCAAATTGATGCGCAAATCAAACTGGCTGACGCTTTTGGCAGAAAAGAAGTCCGTGAGTACGACCAAGCGGAGGAAAATGAAGAACTGCAAAAGCAAATCCACGATGCTGCCTACGATCAATGCTATGCCATTGCCAAAAAAGGGACGGGAAAAGCCGAACGCAGTTTAGCCTTTAGCGAATTGAAAGAAGAAATCAAAGCCACTTTTTCGGAGGAGGAACTTGAGGAAAATGGTGATTTGATCAGCAAATATTTTGGTAAAGCCCAAAAAGAGGCAGTCAGAGAATTGGTATTGAGTGAAGGAATGCGTTTGGACGGTAGAAAAACCGATGAAATCAGACCCATCTGGTGTGAGGTAGATTACCTCCCCTCTACCCACGGTTCTTCCATATTTACTCGGGGTGAGACACAAGCCCTAGCCACCGCAACATTGGGCACTTCGAGAGAAGCCAATCAAATTGACATGCCCTCCTATGAAGGAGAGGAGCGTTTTTATTTGCATTACAACTTCCCTCCCTTTTGTACAGGAGAAGCCCGTCCACTACGAGGAACGTCAAGACGCGAAGTGGGGCACGGTAACTTGGCCCAAAGAGGTCTTAAAGGGATGATCCCCGAAGATTGTCCATACACTGTAAGGGTCGTAAGTGAAGTTTTAGAATCGAATGGTTCATCTTCTATGGCAACGGTTTGTTCCGGGACCATGGCCTTGATGGATGCAGGAATAAAAATGAAAAGACCCGTTTCCGGTATTGCCATGGGATTGATTTCTGATGGTGATCGTTTTGCTGTTTTGAGTGATATCCTTGGAGATGAAGATCATCTTGGAGATATGGACTTTAAAGTTACCGGAACAAGTGAGGGAATTACAGCTTGCCAAATGGACATCAAAATCAAAGGTTTATCCTATGAGATATTGGTCAAAGCTCTTAAGCAAGCTCGTGAAGGTAGATTACATATACTTGACAAACTCGTCGAAACGATAGCTCAACCCAACGAAAGCGTAAAAGCACATGCACCCAAGATGGTAAACCTTACCATTCCAAATGAATTTATTGGTGCTGTCATTGGTCCTGGCGGTAAAGTCATCCAGGAAATGCAAAAAGAAACCGATACCACCATTGTGATCGAGGAAGAAGGAGATGTTGGTGTTATCGAAATATTGGGTGTCAATCAAGAAAAAATTGATGCTGCTATAGAAAGGATTAACAACATCACATTCAAACCAACTGCTGGAGAAATTTACAATGTTACAGTTGTCAAAATATTAGATTTTGGAGCGGTAGTCGAATTTGTACCCGGCAATGAAGTGCTACTTCATATTTCTGAAGTCTCATGGGATAGAATTGATAAAGTGACAGATGAGATTAATATGGGTGATACTTTTGACGTAAAATACTTTGGTATTGATCCCAAAACCAGAAAACAAAAAGTTTCCAGAAAAGCTTTGTTACCAAGGCCTGAGCGGAGTAAAAAACCCCGAAACGAATAAATTAGGTTTCGGGTGTAACATTTTTGATTTTTTAACGTATAATAAGATGTAACCTAATACTTTTTCATGAGACAACTCAAAATTACAAAACAGGTAACCAATCGTGAAACGGCTTCCTTAGACAAATACCTCCAAGAAATTGGAAAGGTAGATTTGATCACGGCAGAGGAAGAGGTAGAATTGGCGCAAAGGATCAAGGCAGGCGACCAGATCGCCTTAGAAAAATTGACCAAAGCCAACCTCCGTTTCGTTGTCTCTGTTGCCAAACAATATCAAAATCAAGGATTGACCTTACCCGATTTGATCAATGAGGGAAATCTGGGATTGATCAAGGCAGCTCAACGTTTTGATGAAACCCGAGGTTTTAAATTCATTTCCTACGCCGTTTGGTGGATCAGGCAATCGATTTTACAAGCTTTGGCAGAGCAGTCTAGAATTGTTAGGTTGCCACTCAATAAAATTGGTTCGATTAATAAAATCAACAAAACCTACGCTTTTTTAGAGCAAGCACATGAAAGAGCACCTTCTGCCGAGGAAATCGCCAAAGAATTGGACATGACCATCAATGATGTAAAGGAGTCCCTCAAAAACTCCGGTAGACACGTCTCTATGGATGCCCCATTGGTAGAAGGAGAGGACTCCAACCTCTACGATGTACTGAATAGTGGTGAATCTCCAAACCCTGACAAAACCCTTTTACACGAATCCCTAAGAACAGAGATCGAAAGGGCTTTGGAAACCTTAACACCCCGTGAGGCGGATGTAGTACGCTTGTATTTTGGTTTGGGCAATCAACATGCCATGACTTTGGAGGAAATCGGAGAAACCTTTGATTTGACTCGTGAAAGGGTCAGACAAATCAAAGAAAAGGCCATCCGCAGACTGAAACATACCTCTCGAAGTAAAATTTTGAAAACTTACTTGGGTTAAATTGAATTTTTCATAATGCATACCATCATTGCTCCCTCGCTACTGGCCGCAGATTTCGGAAATCTAGAACGAGACTGTAAGATGCTCAATAGCAGTGAGGCAGATTGGTTTCATATCGATGTGATGGACGGTGTATTTGTTCCCAACATCTCTTTTGGTATGCCGGTGATTAATTCCATCGCAGCTCATGCCCAGAAGCCCCTAGACGTGCATTTAATGATCGTCCAACCCGAGCGCTACATCGAAACTTTTGCAGCCTTGGGGAGTGATATACTCACCGTGCATTACGAGGCTTCTACACACCTTCACCGAACCTTGCAATCCATCAAAAGCAACGGCATGAAAGCAGGAGTTGCCTTAAATCCCCATACTGCTGTAGATTTGCTAGAACCTATTATTAATGAGATTGACTTGGTTTGTTTGATGAGTGTCAATCCAGGCTTTGGTGGGCAAAGTTTTATAGAATCAACCTATGAAAAAGTAAAAAAGCTAAGCGAAATCATCAAAAAGTCAAGCGCATCGACCCAGATCGAAATCGATGGTGGTGTTACCAACCAGAATGCCAAGCAACTGATTGAATGCGGTGCCGATGTTTTGGTAGCGGGAAGTTTTGTCTTCTCCTCCGAAAACCCCAAAGAAACCATATCGGGTTTAAAAAATATCAATTAAAAAAAGGGGCAAAAGCCCCTTTTTTTATTTCCTAAAATTCTGTTCTGAATTGTACCCTTCTGTTTAAGGCTCTGCCCTCTTGGGTTTCGTTGTCTGCAATGGGCCTTTCCTCACCATAGCCTTCGGTTTTCAGTCGGTCGGGATTGACACCCAGATTGACTAAAAATGCTTTGACAGCGGCTGCGCGATTTTGAGACAGTGCAAAATTGGCCTCAGCCTCACCATCGCTTGAAGTATGACCTTCAATCACCAAACTACCTTCGGGGTTTTCATCGAGTAATTTCTTGATTTCATTCAAGGAATTGATCACTGCTTTTCCCATAATCCGATCGGTACCTGCTGCAAAATTAATTTTAGTTGCCAATTCATTGATGGTTTGAACCACCTCATTAGAGAGTTCGGGACAACCGCTATTTTCGGCAGTTCCAGCCTCTTCTGGACAAGCATCATCTTTGTCAGATACGCCATCACCATCAGTATCCGGCCATGGACAACCTTTGTTGTCGACTGCACCTGCCTCCTCTGGGCATTCGTCATCCTTATCGGCTACACCATCTGCATCGGCATCAGGGCAACCGTTCAATTCAACCAATCCCTCTTGATCCGGGCATTCGTCTTCATTGTCTGCGACACCGTCTCCATCTGAATCAGGACAACCATTCATGATCTCGGTTCCAAATTCCTCAGGACAACTGTCTTTATTATCAGGGATTTTATCACCATCGGTATCAGGACATCCATTGAATTCTTCTAAGCCCGGTTCCTCCGGACACGCATCTTTTTTATCAGGAATCCCGTCCTTGTCCGAATCTTTACTTCCAAAAGCATAATAAAAGCCCATTTGGTGTCTGAAATGTTTGACTCCATAATTTTCTATAGGAGAGAGAAATGCGCTTTCAATGGATATACCAATTAAATCAGTCAATTTAATATCAAACCCCAAACTTCCATTAAAATTTCTAGCGGTATTTTTAGAGAGTAATTCTAATTTTTTAGTATTCGTGTAATCAATATCAACAATACTGTAGCCAACGGTCAAGAAGGGCTTGATTTTTTTGGAACTGAAAAAGGTTTGTTTAAGAAAACCCCCAGCCGCAAAATAGGGATAATTGGCACTATCTTCTCCTTCTATATTTTTGATCACATTGAGCGATACTCTGGCTCCTATAGAAAATCCTTTTATAATTGATCGACTCAAGGACAAAGTGGGGCCACCAAAATTCCAATGTTCGGAAATATTAAATGGGTCTTCAAAGAGTTTTCCTTGAGGTCCAAAGGGATCATCTGCATCAGCACCGGTAGGATAAATATCCACCACATTGAAATTAAGACCAATATGCCACGGATTATCTGCATTTTGACCCACTAATGAGGTCAGTGAAAAAAAGAGGAAGAAAATCGATATGAGTTTATATTTTTTCATTTGAAATAATGAATTTTTTTAATTATAACTTAAAATAGAGAAATTTATTGCATTAGAAGGGAACAAGGTAAAGGGTTTGGGGATCATAGGTTTAAGTGCATAAAAGAAATCTGGGACTGAAAAACCCCATGAATTAAAATCTATCTAATTTAGATATTTCAATACAAATATCAAAACATCCACTTCAATTGACCTAATCTTTGAAGTTTAGAGCTGTATCAATCAAAGCCAAATGAGAGTATGCCTGAGGAAAATTCCCCAAAAGTCTTTTTGATTTAAAATCAATATCCTCACTGAACAAGCCCAGGTGATTGCTATAAGAAAGCAATTGATCAAACATGGTTTTGGATTTTTCCTCCTCCCCTATTTTGTATAAACTGTTGATAAACCAAAAGGTACATACAGTAAATGAGGAACTGGGTGTTCCAAAATCATCGTCATTTTTGTAACGGAATAGCAAGCCCTCATAGGACAACTCTTTTTCAATAGCCTTAACTGTTTTGATATACTTTGGATCTTTGGCCTCAATAAAACCATAGGGTTCCATGAGCAGCACAGAAGCATCCAAATGCTGAGTACCATAGGATTGGGTAAAAGATTGAACCTCTTCATTCCACGCATTCTCAAGGATATCCTCGTATATTTCTGTTCGGAGTGCTTCCCATTTTTTGGCAGATTTCCCGGATTGAATGATATCAGAGATTTTAATGGCCCTGTCCACAGCCACCCAACACAAAAGTTTGGAAAAAGTAAAGTGACGGTCTTCTTTTCTGAATTCCCAAATGCCTTTATCGGCTTGTTTCCAATTGTGTTCTACCACCCATACAATAGATTTGACAATGGACCACAATTCTTCATGTTTGTCGGTTTCTTCGATGTATTTTTCAATCTGAAAATGAATGGCATCCATCAAGATACCGTAAATATCGTTTTGTTTTTGAATGAATGCCGCATTGCCTATCCTTACCGGTTTTGATCCTTGATAACCCGACAAATGATCCAATGTCTTTTCGGTCAGCATTTTTTCACCATTGATGCCATACATGATTTGCAACTTTTCGTCTTTGTCTGGAATCAGATCAATGATGAAGTCTATGAATTTTTTAACAATTTTGAGGTGTCCCAACTTGGTGATGACCTTGATTACCATAGAAGCATCTCTGATCCAGCAAAAACGGTAGTCCCAGTTTCTAACTTCGCCAATGGTTTCCGGCAAAGAGGTGGTCGCAGCTGCCAGTACAGCTCCTGTTTTTTCAAATGTAAGTAGTTTGAGGGTTATGGCACTTCTGAGAATTTCTTCATTGTAGGCATTGTCAAAAGTAGGAGTTTTAAAACACCAGTTGAGCCAATATACTTTTGTTTTTTCAAATTCAAATTTAATATCGTCTATGGTAAATGGTTTGATCTTTTCATTGTAAGATATTTTGAAAAAATAGTCCTGATCAAGTTTAATTTCATCTCCATTGAGCACAGAAGTCTTATCTAAATCGGTGTATAAGGTTAAGGTATCATAACGTTCGTCGTCAACCACACTGATGATAAAATCATCTTTGACATAACTTTTTGTTTCTCCTTGAGCATATTCCAGTTGTGGATCATACAAAACCTTAAATGTAGGATTTCCCTTAATCCATTTGACCAATCTGGTGATTTCTGGTGGCGCATAATAGACTCCATTGTCTTTTTGATAACGAGGCATAAAATCCAACAATTGGAAAGCATCGGTTCCATTATCGAATCGGGTCAACAAAATGGCTGTTTTATTGAGGTATTTTTGGGTAATTTGATAAGAATCGTCACATTCAATCTTGAATGCCCCCCCTTTTTTTTCATCAAGTATTTTTCCAAAAACGGAGGGGGAATCAAATTGAGGTAAACAGGACCAATCAATTGAAGAATCCTCATTTATCAGGGCAGAAGATTTACAATTTCCTATTATTCCATAATTTAGATTGTCTGGGGAAGGTTGAGATGACCTTAAATGCATAATTTCGAGGGTATTTTTTGATTCAACAGGATTATGGCAAAAAACATTATAGTATCAAATAGGCTTCCGATACAGTTAACGAAATTAGATAATTCTTTTGAATTTACCCCCACCAGTGGGGGCTTAGCGACGGGTATGAACTCGGTTCACAAGGGTCAAGAATCGCTTTGGATAGGGTGGCCGGGTATCAATAACGATGAGATTGATAAAAAGACATGGGCTCCATTAAAAAAATCATTAAAAAGGGAGGGCTATTTTCCAGTATCCCTAAATCATAAGGAAATTGAAGATTTTTACTACGGACTCTCCAACAAGTCACTTTGGCCGCTTTTTCATTACTTTATCGAGTTCTCAGTTTTTGACGAAAAGCAGTGGAAGTCCTATCAGGAGGTCAATCAAAAGTTTGCTGACAGCGTATTACTCAATATAGAAGAGGGGGACACGGTTTGGATTCACGATTATCAACTATTGTTGTGTCCCAAAATGATCAAAGATGTTCGGCCAGACGTTACCATAGGATTTTTCCTACATATCCCTTTTCCTTCTTTTGAAATATTTAGAATTTTTCCTTGGCGGGAACCGCTTCTGGAGGGAATCTTGGGCGCCGACCTTATTGGGTTTCACACCTACGATTACGAACGTCATTTTTTGAGTTCCGTCAAGCGTATATTGAGGAAAGAAGTCTCTTTCAACCGTGTCATCATGGAAACGCGAGAGGTAGTGGTCAATACCTTTCCCATGGGCATCGATTACAATAAATTCAAAAATGCAGCCCAATCGCACTTTGATATGGCCGCAGACGAAAAGTCGGATCTGAAAAAGCAATTGGAATTGCACAAAAAAGGAGCCGATGAGGGTAAATTGATCCTTTCTATTGACCGACTGGATTATACGAAAGGGGTAGTCAATCGGATCAAAGCTTTTGAACTCTTTTTGACCAAATACCCCGAATACCTCGAAAAAGTACGTTTAGTTATGCTGACGGTTCCTTCCCGGTCGAGTGTCTCTGATTATAAGAGACTCAAAAAAGAAACCGATGAGATCGTTGGTCGGGTCAATGGTAAGTTTGCCACGATCAATTGGACCCCCATTTGGTATTATTACCGGGCGATGGCTTTTGATGATCTGATCGACTTGTACATGACTTCCGACATCGCCATGATTACTCCCGTTAGGGACGGTATGAATTTGGTTGCCAAGGAATTTGTCGCTACTCGCGTCAAGGGGGACGGTGTTTTGATTCTCAGTGAAATGGCCGGAGCCTCCAAAGAACTATATGAATCAGTACTGGTCAACCCTTTCGACCTCAATCAAATGGCCGATGCTTTATTGAATGCCATTAAAATGCCTGTAGAGGAACAGCAAAAAAGAAACCTGAGGATGCAAAAAAGGCTTCAACGCTATTCGGTAGAGCACTGGGCCAACGAGTTCATGAAAGCGCTCAAAACCAAACATCACAGCCAAGAAGAATCTTCGGTCATCAAAATCAATGAAAAAATTAAGACATCATTGGTTGAAAAATTCAAGTCTGCTCACAAAAGAATGATCTTTTTGGATTACGACGGAACACTCGTGGGGTATAATGAAAAACCTGAATTGGCCATACCCGATAACTTTTTGCTCAAAACATTGGAAAAACTTCTGGAATTTCCATCGACCGAATTGGCAATAGTTAGCGGAAGGGACCAAGACTTCTTAGACCAATGGTTTGGTAAACTTCCCATCACTTTGGTTGCAGAGCACGGCTATTTTATCAAACACAAAAATCAAAAATGGGTAGGAAAAGAAACTCAACTTAAAAATTGGAAAGAAGATCTTATTCCTGTCATTGAAACCTTCACAGACCGAACACCGGGAACTTTTATAGAGGAGAAAAAAAACAGTTTGGTTTGGCACTATCGTAAAACCGATCCCGAATTGGCAGCCGAACGTGCGGTAGAACTGAAAACGGTTCTGAGCAGTTTGATTTCTGATGAATTACACCTCATGGACGGAGACAAAATTATTGAAGTGGTCAGTGGACGCTACAATAAAGGTACTGCCGTGTCTGAAATACTGGGTGATAAAGCATCGGATTTTATTCTCTGTTTTGGGGATGATATTACTGATGAGTTTATGTTCAATGATCTACCGTCTCATGCGGTCAATGTAAAAGTAGGCAAAAAAAATACCCAGGCCAATTATTGTATTGACAAGCCCCATGATGTTATATCGCTTTTGAATGCACTGACTTCTTAGCTGCTCCATTTTTATTTGTTTTGTCAAAGGAAGATTCATAATTTAACAATCATGATGAGATTCCTTTTGATATTTGTTTTTGTTTTTACCCAAGCCCAGCACAGTCCGGGGGTGATGATCGACAGTTTTCAAACTTTTGATTCCTATTCTGACATTAAATACGATGAGTCATTACGTCCACAATTTCACTTTTCATCCAAGAAAAACTGGATCAATGACCCCAACGGGATGGTATATTATAAAGGGGAATATCATTTGTTTTTTCAGCACAACCCAAAAGCCATTCATTGGGGGAATATGACTTGGGGTCATGCAGTGAGTAAAGATATGGTCCATTGGGAGCAATTGCAACACGCCATATTGCCCTATGGCAACGGTACTATTTTTTCAGGAACCGCCGCGGTAGATTACCCCAACAGCTTAGGAAAAAACACGGACGAAGAGGAAGCGATCGTGGCCTATTTCACTCATGCTCAAAATGACCGTAAAGATTTGTTTTACCAGGCCGGGGCCTTCAGCACAGATCGGGGGAGAACATTTGAACTGATCGATGGAGGTCGTCCTTTGGTCGCCAACCAAGGTTTTGACAGAGGAGAGCGCGATCCGAAAATCTTTTGGCATGCGCCTTCCAAAAAATGGGTACTGATTTTATGGATCAAACGTGCCGATAAAAAACAATTGAATGATTTGGGAAAAGTCCGTTTTTTTGGTTCTACGGATCTAAAGAACTGGAAAAAACTTAGTGATTTTGACAGAAAATGGGTTTATGAGTGTATGGATATGGTAGAGCTTGCGGTTGATGGAGACCCCAACAAGAAAAGGTGGTTGATCTACGATGCCAGCTTTGATTATGAGATCGGAACCTTTGACGGACAAAGCTTGGTAACCGATCAAAAAAATCATCTTGGTGATCTCGGGGATGCCTACTATGCGGCTCAAACTTTTAACAACAGTCCAGACGAAAGGACGGTCATTATGGGTTGGTTGAGAACCAGCGACAACAATGTATATGTGGATCAGAAAATGCCTTTCAATCAGCACATGTCATTCCCCGCTACTATGGAGTTGAAAACGACTGCCGAAGGAATTCGTCTGTTTCGCTGGCCCATAAAGGAAATCAAAGGCTTGTACCAAAAAAGTTTAAGATATCAAAAAATCGAAGCCAAAGTCGTGAATGAAAATTTAAAAAAGGAAAGTTTTGATGGAATTGACCTTTTTATGTCTTTCGACCGCAGCAAAACCTCCTCTTTTCAAATGAACATTCGCGGGCAAATGCTCACTTATGAAAAGGGTAATTTTTATTTTAACGATGTGATGCTGCCCACCTTGAATCTCAACAAAGTAAATGTAAGGATACTACTGGATCGGACCACTATTGAAATTTTTGCAGACGACGGCTTTTCGGTACTTTCCACTTATGCCGTTCCTACTACTGAAAACAATCAGATATCGGTAAGATCAGATAAAGCATTACTTTTTGATGCATTTGAGGTCAATAAGCTCAAATCCATTTGGCCATAGTGGATGTTGAATTATTCCACTTTTTCGATTTCAACCCATAAAGGGAAGTAGTTGCTTCTCCATTCTTTTCGGTAAAAAGGGGTAAAATCATACGTTCCTTGAGGAAGTGAGACGCCCTTCCATACCAATAGATCCGAATTTGGTAAAGGGTTGTGTTTTTTCAAGATGCTTTGGCCCAACTCTAAAAACATCTCCCCTCCACCATCCAGTGGCTTTAAAAATTTAAATTTAAGATCGTAAACGCCTTTTTGAAGATCAACTTTCCAATATGAAAAAATCTCTTCTTGGCTCCATACCCCTCTTTGTCCTCCGGCATCATTGCGATTGAGATAAACCGGATTTTCGTGTGGGGTACCTACAGCAATTCCAGGCGGATTTACAAGGTTTGGAGATGAGGTCAACTCGGAGATGAATACGTCCATTTCTGTTTTTAGGGAAGTCGCTTTCTCCTTGTTTTGGGTTACCAAATTGATTTTTTCAAATGGATCGTCTTTGAGGTTGTACAATTCAAAGTCTTCTATTTCAGCATCGAAATCCTTTTTGCCTACAAGTTTGTAGTTTCCCCGCTGAAGGGCTACGTTATTGTATTTTTCTGGAAACTTTCTGGTCCAATAGGAAAAAAAACTACGTTCGGTTAAGTCTTTGCCCTGGAGCGCAGGAACAAAACTTCTACCATCGATCTTTCTGTCTTGGGGAAGTGGAGCCCCACAAAGTTGGGAGAGTGTGGGTAGCAGATCGATATGAGCGGCCATTTGGTCCACATCACTATCACCAGTGAATTTTGAGGGGTAGCTCATAAAAAACGGAACTCTTATGCCTCCACGGTGAACACTGGACTTTCTCCCTCGCATACCGGCCACATATCGGGCTTGTTGGGGGCCATTGTCGGTCATAAAAATGATGATGGTATTGTCTTCAATCCCCAATACTTCAACTTTTTCAAACAAACGGTTGAGATTGTCATCGATATTGGTGACCATGGCATAAACCTTCCGGGCATCTTCATCACTCTTTTCGTTTATATCGGCTGTGGGTAATAGTTTGGGATCAATACCCTCCGAGGGATCAATATCCTTATACATTTGGTAATATTTGTCCGGTACCTGAAGTGGGGTATGGGGGGCATTGAAAGACAAATAACAGAAAAAAGGTTGGTCTTGGTTTTTTTCGATAAAATCAATGGCATTATCTGTAAAGATGTCTGAACAATATCCCTCATATGCTTTTTGTTGGTTGTTGTGCCACAGTACGGGATCAAAATAGCTGGTTTTCATTTTGAAATAGTTGGTAAAGTCGCCAACCTGTCCGATGCCTCCAGCAAGATGGATGAGTGACTCGTCAAACCCCTGATCGCTGGGGCGTGAGGGATAATTGTCTCCCAAATGCCATTTTCCAAAAATACCAGTGGTGTAATTTACTTTTTTGAGCATTTCTGCAAGGGTAAATTCCGAAGCTGCCATGATGGCTCCACCGTTATAGGTATCTCTTATTCCAGTTCTGAGAGAATACCTTCCCGTCATCAAGCTGGATCGCGTGGGAGCACAAACCGGAGAGACATGAAAATTATTAAAACGGATGCTTTGTCGTGCAAAAGCATCAATGGCCGGAGTGATGATATTGGGGTTGTTGTGGATGCCCAAATCGCCATA
>JBESZM010000044.1:0-4623 GCA_041254175.1 Flavobacteriaceae bacterium
TGGGGGTCTGTTCGGCTTGATGGCTTTACCCACCAATTTGCCAAGTCTTATCTGGACAAACACCAACCTGATTTGATTTATATTGCCTATGGAGAAACCGATGATTTTGCCCACAATGGGGATTATGAATCTTACATAAAGTCCACCAAAAATACCGATGCGCTCATTGAGGATTTATGGAATTATACCCAGCAAAGTGACTACTATCGTGGGAAAACGACCTTTGTCATCAGTACAGATCATGGAAGAGGAACAGATCCCATCGACACTTGGAGAAGTCACGGTACAAATATTAAGGGATCGGATCAAACCTGGATCATCGTTTTTGGAAAAGGGGTAAAGACTTTGGGGGAGGTTGACACTAAGGGTCAACTCTATACAAATCAGCTGGCTCCTACGGTGCGGATGCTTTTTAATTTACCTCAAAAGAAGGAGAAAGGCTATGGCCTTCCCATACGATTGAATGAGTAATCCTCAGAAATCAAACGTTGATTTTCGAAAAGTAAATCATTTGTTCCATCTGGCGAGCAAACGGTGAAGCACGGATTTTTTGATGTCATATCAACCTGAGCATATGGGGAACCGTAAAATTTAAACTCGTAAAGATTTTTATAAATACTGCATTTATACTGCAAAGCAAATGATTTTTACCGATTACTTGTATTTTAATAAGCCATAGCTTTACTTTTGAGGTGTTGTACTATTAATTATATTAAATATTTACCTTTGTTAAATGCATTTAAGGAAATGAGTAAGAAAATCAATGTAATTTATTCAGCGATCAATTTTCGGATGGTCTTTATTGTTGTCGAAACTTTGGTCATTTATTTTTTCTATGACAAATTCAATTTCAATCTTCAAATTGATTTTACCATTTTGAGTATTGCAATTGTTTTTCCACTTGTTTTCTCCATAACCAGTGCCTATCAAAAAAGACAAGAAGCCATCGGTGAATTCAACAGTTTTAGGAATAAAATGATTGAGTTGTCCAATCTCTTTCGTGCGGTTGACGGAACCAATACCAAAGAATACACCTCTTTTTTTAAAACATTGCTGGGGCTCCAAGATGACGTATTGAACATCTTGACCGACAAAGGTACCCTGACCATGGATCACATCAGGAGCAAACGAAAAGAGATTTTCTATTTCCTCGAGAATTATAAAAACCTTTATAACGAAAGAGAAAAAGACAGTATCATTAGGGTAAAAAATGAATTGTTTGAATGTGTTGAAAAACTCAATACCCTCAAAATACATTCCACCCCCATCTCGCTTAGATTGTATTGTTTGGTTTTTATTTACCTCTCTCCATTGGTTTACAACTCCAATATTTTAGCAAGTTTTGACAAAAACAACTTTTTGGAACTGGTGGTTTCCATTTTCTTTTCCGTCATCATCGGTTTTATTCTTATGGCCCTTTACAACATTCAGGAATACATTGAAGATCCTTTTGATCAAGAAGGGTTGGACGATCTTAAATTCGATGAAATGTTAGTGGGCGATAATGAGGTTTTGGAGTAAAGCCTGCTGCCAAATCTTTCAATGCCAAAAGTTATAACGGTCATCCTTCGAATCATAATCTTTTGACCAAGCCTTCGAAGATCTCCTGTTTTCTGAGAAAACATTTTTACAGAATCTTCTGAAATTTTATTCTATATATTTATGGTGAAATAATAATATTAAACCAATGGAAGAATACACTCAATTACTTAATGAACAAATTTTTGCAATCAATACCGTATGGGTTGCACTGTGTGCTGCACTGATCTTTTTTATGGAGGCGGGCTTTGCACTTTTAGAGGCAGGCTTTGTTCGAGCCAAAAATGCGATGAGCATCATCGCCAAGGTCATCATCGACATCACCTTTGGGGGGATCGCCTTTTTTGTGGTGGGTTTTGGTATTGCCTATGGTGCCTCCAACGGATGGTTTGCCTTAGATTTTGGAATCATGGAAGGAGATTTGGGCTTAGACCTAACAGTCTCCAATCAACTGTTTTGGTTCATTCAATTGGGTTTTGCAGTAGCCGCCATTTCGATTGTATCGGGTGCTTTGGCCGAAAGAATGAAGCTTTGGGCCTATGCGATTATGGTTGTCTTTTTTTGCGGCATCATGTATCCCTTGGTTGCCAATTGGGTTTGGAATCCCAATGGATGGTTGGCCATGAGAGGTTTCAATGATTTTGCCGGTTCGGCAGCCGTTCACGCCATGGGAGGATTTTCGGCTTTGGCTGCGGCCATCGTTTTGGGACCGAGGATCGGAAAATATTCAAAGGAGGGAACTTCCAATACCATACCGGGACATAATTTGCCTTTGGCCTCCGTGGGCGCATTCATTCTTTGGTTTGGATGGTTTGGGTTTAATCCGGGGTCCTCTCTGGGTGCCGTGGGGAATTGGGAGTTGATCGGTTCCGTGGTCGTCAACACCTTTTTGGCCTCTGCGGCCGGGGGAATAGCCACCATGTTTTACACCTATTTTTCCTACGGAAAAATTGACATCACCATGGTCATCAATGGAATTTTGGCCGGACTGGTTTCCATTACGGCCGGCTGCAATGTGGTGGGCCCTATGGCCGCGATCCTCATTGGATTTATTGCCGGTATATTGGTGGACGTGGCAGTTTTGTTTTTTGATAAAATGAAAGTAGATGATCCCGTTGGTGCGGTTGCAGTTCACGGAATCAATGGGTTGTTTGGAACACTTGCCGTAGGGTTTTTTGCTGTCGAGGGAGGATTATTTTTTGGCGGCGGTGCCGACTTGTTGATCACCCAATTGGTTGGTGTGCTCACCATTGCCTTGTTTTCTTTCAGTATTACCTTTATATTGATGAAAGTTTTGAAATCTTTAGTTGGGATTAGGATCACCAGCGAAGAGGAAGAGGCTGGAATCGATTCGGTTTCTTTTGGTGTTAAATCTTACTCTAATGAATAATTAAATCTTTAAAAGATGAAAAAAATTGAAGCAATCATTCGCAAATCAAAATTTGTTGAGGTCAAGGCGGCCTTGCACAAAGTAGAAGTCAACTTCTTTAGCTATTGGGATGTGACTGGGGTTGGAAACGAAAAGGAAGGTCATGTTTACAGGGGAATTACTTACAGTACATCTGAGATCCAAAGACGTTATCTTTCCATAGTAGTTAATGACGATTTTGTTGAAAAAACGATAGATGCCATAATCAAATCAGCGGCAACAGACCAAGTGGGCGACGGAAAAATATTCATACTACCCGTTGAAGACGCATATAGAATCCGAACAGGAGAAAAAGGAGGACAGTCGTTGAATTAGTACTCAACTGGAAACGCTTTTACACATTCAAAAAATGAATTATGAAAAAGGGATTGTTGTTTTGTTTGACCTTTTTTATGCTTTCGGCACAATCGGAAAACCCACCCAATTTTGTGGTTGTTTTTTGTGATGATTTGGGCTATGGTGATATTGGAAGTTTTGGACATCCGATCATCCAAACGCCCAACATCGACCGTATGGCTGTTGCGGGACAAAAATGGACACAATTCTATGTGGCCGATCCGGTTTGTACCCCAAGTCGGGCGGGACTATTGACGGGAAGATATCCCATCAGAAACGGGATGACTTCTTCCAAAAGGCATGTCCTTTTTCCCGATTCTCCCAACGGCCTCCCCTTGGAGGAGTTAACCATTGCTGAGGTTTTAAAAACTCGAGGTTATGCTACTGCAGCCATAGGAAAATGGCATTTGGGGCATTTGCCTGAGTTTTTACCCGGCCAACAAGGTTTTGATTACTACTATGGGATTCCCTATTCCAATGATATGGACAGTGATCAATGGGGAGAATATCTCAAGCGATCTGAAGATCCCAATTATTTTTCGAAAACTGAATTTTTCAATGTCCCACTGATCGAAAACACTCAAGTGATTGAACGTCCGGCTGACCAAACTACCATCACCAAAAGATATACCGAAAAAGCCATTCAATTTATTGAGCAAAACAAAGCCCAACCCTTCTTTTTATATCTTGCCCACAGTATGCCCCACATTCCACTTTTTGTATCGGAGGAATTTAGAGGAAGAAGCAAAGCGAGTTTGTATGTTGATGTCATCGAGGAGATTGACTGGAGTGTTGGTGAGCTACTCAAGGCTTTGGAAAAAAATCAACTCGACCAAAACACCATAGTCGTTTTTACTTCCGACAATGGTCCTTGGCTGTTGTTCAAGACTCACGGGGGTTCGGCAGGCCCGCTTCGGGCGGGAAAAGGTACCACCTTTGAGGGAGGCCAGCGCGTTCCCACCGTTTTTTGGGGACCGGGCATCGTTACATCGGGAGTGATTGATCAGATGGGAGCTACCCTAGACCTGTTGCCCACCTTTGCAAACCTTGCTGGTGCTGAGGTTCCTTCCGATCGGAAAATGGACGGTTATGATTTGTCTCAGGTGTTGACCCAAAAGTCGACTAGCCCTCGTAAGGATTTTTACTATTGGGCTTTTGCCGAACTGCACGCCTACCGAAACGAGCAGTACAAACTTCATATAAAGCAAAGAGAGGCCATCCACTACGGAAGGTCTACCATAGTGTTGGAGCGTCCCGAACTCTTTGATCTTAAGGCCGACATTTCTGAAAAATATAACATTGCAGAAACTTTTCCCGAT
>JBESZM010000045.1:0-47355 GCA_041254175.1 Flavobacteriaceae bacterium
GAATTAATCGATCTTCAGGGCAGTTTGGTCGATGCGGTATGGAACGTAGTTTACTTCGGAATCGCAGGCTGTTTGAACGGATGGATTTTTAAGGGACTGGATTGAATTTAAATGTGTAGGATACCTCCGTTTAGGTAATTAAAACCAAGCAATTGTTTCTGGGAGGAGGGTTACTGGAAGCGAATTGTTAACGAAGAGGATTCTAAATTTAGAAGAATTTTCCTACACGAAACGAGGGACTAATCGAAGGGGTTCAGGATTACTCAGGAGCCAATTCAACTGTTAGTCCCTCTAGTTTTTTATCCATGGGAATTTGACAACCCAAGCGGCTGTTTTCTTTTACGTGAAAAGCTTCGGACAACATGGCCTCTTCATCGGGACTTTTCTCCTCCAGAGGGTGATCACTTAAAACATAGCACTGGCAGGAGGCACACATGGCCATTCCACCACAAGTACCCTCCACAGGCAACTCATAGGCTTTACAAACTTCCATAAGATTCATGGCCATATCGGTAGGGGCTTCGAGTTGGTGGGCTTCGCCCGATCGGTCAATTACGGTGATTTTGATATCCATTTATTCGATGGTTTTGATGGTTGATTTTTGGGCTTCTTTTCGACTGCCGTCAAATCCGGTAATGCCACTAACAGTGGTGTACTTGAGTACATTTGTTTTCTCGGGGAAAATCCGCCGGAAAGCACTTTGACACATCAGGGTGGCTTCGTGGAAGCCACAAAGGATGAGTTTGAGTTTACCGGGATAAGTATTGACATCGCCTATGGCATAAATACCGGGGATATTGGTTTGGTAGTCCAGACTGTTGTCTACTTTGATGGCGTTTTTTTCAATTTCCAATCCCCAATTTGCGATGGGGCCCAGTTTGGGGGTGAGTCCAAAAAGGGGAATAAAATAATCGACAGCATGGGCAAGGGCAGTTCCCTCACGGTCTACGGTAACGGAGGTCAGATGCTTATCGCCCTCCAAAGCGGTAACTTCGGCAGGGGTGATGATTTGAATTTTGTTTTGGTCTTTGAGGGCTTGAACTTTTTCTACGGAATCGAGTGCCCCCCTAAATTCATTGCGTCGGTGAACTAGGGTAACGGATTGTGCCAGTTCGGCCAATACGATGGTCCAGTCCAAAGCCGAGTCACCTCCGCCGGCAATCAGCACATTTTTGTTGCGGTATTTTTCGGGTTCACGGATGATGTAATCCACCCCCTTGTCCTCCCAGAGTGACAAATTGGCCAGATCGGGCTTTCGCGGTTCGAAAGACCCCAGACCTCCGGCAATGGCCACCACCGGTGCCTGGTGTTGGGTTCCCTTGTCGGTGGTAACCACAAAACTGCCATCCTGCTGTTTTTGGATCTCCTGGGCAGTTTCCCCAAGGGTAAAACCAGGTTGGAACGGTTGGATTTGCACCATCAATTGATCGACCAAGTCTCCGGCCAATATTTCGGGTCGGGAGGGAATGTCATAAATGGGTTTTTTGGGATAAATCTCCGCACACTGCCCACCGGCTTTGGGCAGGGAATCGATCAGGTGGCATTTTAATTTCAGTAATCCTGCTTCAAATACGGCAAACAAACCGGTGGGTCCGGCTCCAATGATGATGATGTCCGTTTTGATCATGGTTTAGGCAGGGGCTACGCTAACAACCTCCTCGATCTGAGGAACATGTTTTTTGATGGTCATCTCTACCCCCGATTTTAGGGTCATCTGATTGACGGTACAGGAAACACAAGCTCCGTGGAGTTGTACCTTTACCTTTTTGTCGTTTTCGATGGCGACCAAAGAGATGTCTCCGCCGTCGGAGGCCAAAAACGGACGAATCTCTTCCAGTGCTACCAGTACTTTTTCTTCTATTTGTTGTGAGTCCATTTGCTTTATTTTACGGCGGCACAGCCCACCATATTGGTGATGGCCACCGCCTTGGTTGGTGGTAAAGTGGTATTTCTTTTCAATAATTGGGTGACCAAATTCTGGGTGACCTCGGTGATGGATTGCTGTATGGGTGTTCCTTGCTGCAATGCAGCAGGCCTTCCCACATCAGCCGCTTCTCTGACACTTTGCACCAATGGCAAAGCACCGAGGAAGGGTACGTTCTTGTCTGCAGCCAGATTTTCTGCCCCTTGCTTCCCGAAAATATAATATTTGTTATCGGGCAATTCTTCGGGGGTAAAATAGGCCATGTTTTCGATGATGCCCAAAACGGGAACATCTATGCTCTGTTGTGTGAACATGGCGATTCCTTTTTTGGCATCGGCCAAGGCCACATTTTGGGGGGTACTGACCACCACTGCCCCGTTCAGGGGAAGGGACTGTACAATACTGAGGTGAATATCGCCGGTTCCCGGAGGAAGGTCAATGAGTAAAAAGTCAAGCTTTCCCCAATCGGCATCAAAGATCATCTGATTCAGAGCCTTAGCCGCCATAGGTCCCCGCCAAACCACTGCCTGATTGGGTTGGGTGAAAAACCCAATAGACAAAATCTTGACACCATAGTTTTCTACAGGAGCCATTTTAGATTTGCCGTCCACATTGACCGACAGAGGTCTTTTGCCTTCTACATCAAACATGGTGGGTATGGAAGGTCCGTAGATGTCGGCATCCAAAACCCCAACTTTACAGCCCATTTGAGCAAGGGTAACCGCCAGATTGGCCGTTACTGTGGATTTTCCTACGCCCCCTTTGCCGGAAGAAACCGCTATGATAGAATCAATGCCAGGGATGGGTTGACCCTTAATCGGAGCAGCCGGTGCTGGTGTTTCTACTTTGGTATTGATTTTTATTTTGGCCTTGGGATGAACCTTTTGGTGGAGAACTTCCAATATGGTGACCTCTAATTTTTTTCGGGCTTGCAGGCTGGGATTGAACAAACGGACATCAATGTCGATTTCGTCTCCAAAGACCATGATGTTGGTCACTGCCTTGCTGTCAATCAGGTTTTCACCTGCTCCCGGTGCAGTGATCGTTTTTAAGGCTTGGACCACCTCTTGCTTGTTCAATTTCATCTCCAGCGAACTTATTTTTTTGATTACAAATATACTCTAATCTGTTCGGAAACAAAAGTTTAGATTTCGATGGGGGGAAGCGCAGTATTGGGGTCCCAAAAAAAATCATTAAAATCAATGATTTGATCGTTTTTTACACTGAGGCCCTCACTTTCAAGAAGTTGTTGCATCAATTTGGATCCCGGGAAATGGTGCTTTCCACTCAACAATCCATTGCGGTTGACCACACGATGAGCGGGGACCTCGGGGCGATTGTGGGAGGCGTTCATGGCATAACCAACCATTCTTGCGCTCTGGGGATGACCCAAATAACGTGCAATGGCACCGTAGGAAGTAACCCTCCCCAAAGGAATCTTTTGGACAACGGCATATACCTGATCAAAAAATTGAGACATCAGTTGAATTGAAATTCTAGGTAGGTGATGGGTTTGTTTTGCTCCAAAAACATTTTTTCATAGAAGGTTTGAACGGCTACCGCAATCTGCGGAGCATGGGGGTTGTTGTAAATGTCGTGATGGGCATAGCGGAGACGATAGGCCGGGTCATTCATAAGACCCAAGGTATAGCCGTGCAAAAATGCACTGTCGGTTTTGAGATGAACACTGCCCTGGGCTTGTAATATCTGCCGGTATCGATTCAAAAACTGAGGATGGGTCAAACGGTGTTTGGTTCTTTTGAACTTGATTTGTGGATCGGGAAAGGTGATCCAGATTTGGGACACCTCCCCGACAGCAAAAAGAGTGTCGATCAATTCGATCTGCGCACGAACGAAAGCTATGTTATCCCGCTTTTCCTCCAGTGCTGTCCTGGCTCCCCTCCAAAAGCGAGCGCCCTTGATGTCGATACCGATAAAATTCATGTCGGGATTTTGGGCCGCCAAATGTAGGGTGTACTCCCCTTTACCACAGCCCAACTCCAACACGATAGGACGGTCGTTCTTAAAATACTTTGCCTGCCATTGGCCCTTGAGTTCAAAAGTGTCCTTTTCCAATACCTCCCGCGAAGGTTGAATGACGTTTTTAAAGGTTTCGTTCTCCTTGAATCTTTTGAGTTTGTTTTTACTTCCCATAGAGCTGTATCAGATGACAAAGTTAGCCAATGAATCATTAATCTTGGGAAGATTTTACCCCTTTGGTGGCTCGCTGAAGGCTAAAAGAAAATTCGGAACCCGAGCCCGGAGTACTCTCAACCAAGAGCTTTTCCTGATGGGCTTCAATGATATGCTTGACAATCGACAAGCCCAATCCTGAACCTCCGGCTTTGCGATTGCCGGATTTGTCTACCCGATAAAAGCGCTCGAAAAGTCGGGGCAAGTGCTCCTCGGCGATCCCTTCCCCATTGTCTGAAATTTTGACCAGGATTTTTTCTTCATTAAGTACTTCCAAGCTCACCTGTGTTTTTCCGTTTTTTACGCCGTACTTAAGTGAATTGACAAGCAAGTTGGTCAAAACCTGCTGTATCCGCTCTTCGTCGGCAAAAACCTTAAAAGACTGGGGATACTCCCGATCAAACCCTAGGGAAATTTTGTTTTTAATGGCTTGCATCTCAAGCAAATCAAAAACATTTTCGATCACTTCATTGATGTCAAAATAGGTCCTGTCGATGGTTTTGATTCCGGATTCAAATTGGGTGATCAAATCCAAGTCTTTGACCACATAGATCAACCGCTCAACACCCTTGGCCGTTCGTTTGAGGTATTTCTCCCTTACATTTTTGTCCCTGATGGCGCCTTCAAGTAAGGTGAGCACATAGCCCTGGATGGTAAATAAAGGGGTTTTCAGTTCGTGTGAGATGTTGCCAATGAATTCCTTACGGTAGTCCTCCTTTTCCTTAAGGGTCTCAATTTCTAGTTTTTTGTCGTCGGCAAATTTTTGCACACTCTCTCGGAGGGCTTCCATGTCAGATTGAACAATTTGCTGGCTCATCGACACCCCGGAGGGAGAAAGGTCGTTGTAAATTCCCTTAATCTTGTTGAGAATGAACCTTTCGATTCGGAAATGAATCAGGAAAACCGAAAAAACAAAGAAAAACAAAAGCAAAAATGCCAGTGGCACAATAATTTCAGTATCGGCTTGTAGATCGGTGACAAAAAACAAAAGGGACAACAACAAGGTCAATAAAGTGACCAAAATGGCCGACAGCCGGAATGCAACTCTAAAATTCTTTATCCTCAACACCAGAATTATTTGGAGGGTTTGACAAATTTGTAACCCACCCCTTTGACCGTCTTGAAAAATTTATCGCCCACCTTTTCTCTGAGTTTTCGGATGTGAACGTCTATGGTTCTATCGCCAACCACGACTTCGCTACCCCAAACGATTTCCATGATTTTTTCTCTTTTGACCACCTTATCGGATTTAGAAGCCAAAAGGTAGAGGAGTTCAAATTCTTTTCTGGGCAAAGAGAAGGTTTTCCCTTTGTGGGTGACTTCGTATTGTTCTCTATCAATGATCAGTTTGCCCAACTGTATTTTGTCTTGGTTTTCCTCCTCTTTTTTGAGGCGGCGCAACAGGGCTTTGACTTTGGAAACAATAATTTTGGGCTTGATGGGCTTGGTGACATAGTCGTCTGCTCCGGCATCAAAGGCCGCCATGTAGGAATAATCCTCTCCCCTGGCGGTGAGAAACATGATGATCGTATCATTGAAAGTATTGTCGCTGCGCAAATTTTCACAGGCTTCAATACCATCCATTTCGGGCATCATCACATCCATGATGATCAAATGAGGAGTGCTTTTATTCGCCTTTTTCAAGGCCTCTTTCCCGTTGGAGGCCGTTTTTACATTGTAGCCCTCCTGCTCCAAATTGTATTTTATGATCTCAATAACATCGGGTTCATCATCAACCAACAATATTCTGATATCCTTTTTTTTCATCTTTTTTTTATCATACTAATATAAAGATTTATGGGATTGATCGATCAAAAATAACTTTGCTAACATTCACAAATCACAATCGACATTTATTTTATTAAATTTGGATAATTATTATTTAAAAAAATCTGTCTTTGCGCTTCGCACTGTTGCTGATATCGGTCATTTCAATACATTTTGTTACTGCTCAACAAAATGAGCGGGGAGGCTTTGTGTATGATAATACGCCCGAGAAATTAAATTTTCAATTGTATCCCAATCCCTATACCGGGGGCAAGCTTCACATAGTCTCCGGCCCTACTGAAGTCAAAAACATTGTGATTCTCAACATTTTGGGTGAAGTGGTTTTTCAAACCGACACCTACGAGGATTTTATAATGCCCAATAACCTCAGAAGTGGGATCTACATTGTAAAAATCAAACAGGGAGCTCAACAAGGATTGAGTCGTTTGGTTGTGCCTTGATCGCGTCAAAAAGATGACCACCGATAATTTGGAAAACTTTTGGGAAATCGACAGCCAATCTACCTTTGAGATGTTGGCCCTCAAAACCTTTTACTTTCAATACGAAAACAACAAGGTCTACCGGTCTTTTTGTGACCTGATCAATTGTAACCCTGCCGAGGTCACAGCAGTGAAAGACATTCCTTATCTGCCCATTTCCTTTTTTAAATCCAAGAAGGTTTGTTGCTTTGAATCCGACAATGCTTCTTTTTTTAGTTCGAGTACCACCACGGGTGGAAGTCCTTCAAAGCACTATTACCACCAATTGAAAGATTACCAAATAAGCTTCCGCAAGGGATTTGAACATTTTTTTGGAGCCATTGAGGATTTTACGGTTCTGGCCCTACTGCCCTCTTATCTGGAGAGGTCGGGTTCTTCCCTCATTTATATGGCCGATGACATGATCCGCAAGAGTCAAAAGACCGAAAGCGGTTTTTACCTCAATCAATTGGAAAGCCTAAAAAAGATCATCATGCAACAGGAAAAAAAAGAGCAAAAAACATTGTTGTTGGGGGTGTCGTTTGCCCTACTGGATCTGGTGGAACAGTATTCGTTTGATCTGGAGCATACATGGATCATGGAAACCGGAGGAATGAAGGGCAGGAGAAAAGAAGTAACCCGTGAGGCCTTACACAGCCAACTGAAAAAGGGATTTGGTGTCTCCAAAATTTACTCGGAATACGGTATGACAGAATTGTTGTCTCAAGCCTATTCCATAGGTAAAGGGATTTTTGAGTGCCCGCCTTGGATGCGTGTTGCCGCCAGAGAAAACCAAGACCCCTTTAATCTGCTCCCGTGGGGGCAAAGTGGGGGGTTGAACATCATAGATCTGGCCAACCGTGATAGCTGTGCCTTCATTGCTACCGAAGACCTGGCCAGAGTACACTCTGATAAACGCTTTGAAGTATTGGGCCGTTTGGACGCTTCAGAAATCAGGGGGTGCAATTTGATGGTGGTCTAGCGGACTGACTTAACGATAAAGTAATTTTTCTTACCCCTTTGCAGTAAAATGTATTGGTCGTCGATCAAATCGGCAGATCCAATGGTATGACTTTCGTCTACCTTGGTTTTGTTGACCGAAATAGAGTTTTCAGCCAGTGCCCTTCGGGCTTCTCCATTGGATTTTAAAAAGGAAGTTTTGGAGGCCAACAAAGCGATCATCTCAACGCCATTGTCAAGATCAGAACGGGAAATCTCCGCCTGGGGTACCCCTTCAAAAACCTCTAAAAAGGTTTGGCGATCAAGGTTTTTTAAATCGGCTGCTGTGGATCGACCAAAAAGGATTTGACTGGCCTGAATGGCTTTTTGTAAATCTTCCTCGGAATGCACCATACGGGTAACCTCCTCAGCGATGGTTTTTTGCAACAGCCTCATATGAGGGCTCTCCTGGTGTTGCTTGATCAAATCCCCTATGGTCGACTTGTCCAAAAGGGTAAAGATTTTAATATAGTTTTCGGCATCTTCATCAGAGGCGTTCAACCAATACTGGTAAAACTTGTAGGGAGAGGTTCGGGTTTTGTCCAACCAAACATTGCCGCCTTCGGTTTTTCCGAATTTTGTTCCGTCAGCCTTAGTGATCAACGGACAGGTGATGGCAAAGGCTTTGCCACCCAACTTGCGTCGGATCAGTTCTGTTCCTGTAGTGATATTTCCCCATTGATCACTGCCCCCCATTTGCAACTTGCAATCCATGTTTTGATAGAGGTGCAAAAAATCATAGCCCTGCAACAATTGGTAGGTAAATTCGGTAAAAGACATACCCACTTTGGCATCGCTGCCGAGGCGTTTTTTTACGGAGTCCTTGGCCATCATATAGTTGACGGTAAGGTGCTTACCGATGTCGCGAGAAAAATCAATTAGGCTGTAGTCTTTAGTCCAATCGTAATTGTTAACCAACTGAGCAGCCTTGGGATTGGCGGGATCAAAATCAAGGAATTTTTGCAGTTGGTTTCTGATGCCGTCTACATTTTTCTGTAATGCCTCGGCATCCAAAAGATTTCTTTCATCGGACTTACCCGATGGATCGCCAATCATCCCCGTAGCGCCACCGACCAAAGCTACAGGCCGATGACCTGCCCTTTGGAAGTGGATCAAAATCATGATTTGCACCAAGCTGCCGATGTGCAGAGAATCTGCAGTGGGGTCAAAACCAATATAACCTGTGGTAATGTTTTGGTTCAAATGGTCCTCTGTTTCGGGCATAATGTCGTGTAACATACCCCTCCAGCGAAGTTCTTCTACAAAATTTTTCTGCATTGTATTGATTTGGTAGCAAAGATAGATTTATGCCCTAAAACAAAAAATTATTCTTGAAAAAGCATTAGTTTTAATTTATGATATTAGTGACCGGAGCAACGGGTTTTATCGGTGCTCATTTGATGTGTCATTTGGCACAAAAAGACATTTTTCCCGTGGCCATGTTCCGACATGAGTCGAATAAAAACAGGGTATGGAAACGGTTCGAATCTCAATTTGCCGATGCCCGAGAACGCTACGATAAAATCACATGGAGAAAAGCCGACTTTAGAGACCTGCCGAGTTTGGACGCTGCCTTTGAGGGCATCGATCGTGTTTATCATTGTGCCGGCTATATCTCCCTGGCACAACGCGATGCCAAAAAACTACTTGAAATTAACGAAAAAGGGTCTAACTATCTGGTCAATCTGTGTTTGTCCCATTCCGTTAAAAAATTGGTCTATATCAGTTCCATTGCCGCCCTGGGGAACGACCCCTCCCTATCGGTCATAGACGAAAACACCCCCTGGGACAACAATACCGACAAAAACCCTTATGCCTATTCCAAATACGGAGGAGAAATGGAAGTATGGAGAGCAATGCAAGAGGGATTAAATGCAGTGATCGTCAATCCGGGTATAGTACTGGGAGAGGACAGCCCAATTGAAGTACTTCTAAAACGATACCAAAAAGGCTTGAGATGGTGTACCCCAGGAACCAATGCATTTGTAAATATCCAGGATGTGATCACAGTGATGGATGAACTGATGCATTCCAAGATCAAAGGTGAACGCTTTATTTTGGTGGCCGAAAATTGGACAACCAAAGTCGTGGTACAAACACTACTCAAAGCCGGAAATTACAGCCCAAGAGTGTTTTTTATCCCCAAAGGGTTTTTGTATTTCTTGTGGGTGGCAGAACACCTGATCCAACTGCTGGGAATCAGAAAACGTTTTCTGACCCGTGCCATCATTTCCAGTCAATATGAGCAAAAAACCATTGATGGAAAAAAAATAAAGTCGTTTATCAATTTTGAGTACTCACCCATCACAAAGTTAATTTTCGATTGATGCATATGTCACACCTCGGCCAATCGGCTTACTCCTCTTTGATGCGCATTGTTTGTTGGATACTGTCATTAAGCTTTTTGAGCTTCGCTTGAACCTCTTTAAAAACAGGCAAGTATTTTTTGGGGTTTTTGGCATAATAGGATTGGCTGGAAGCGAGTTGAACACTATCGATTCTATGCTTTTCGTAAAGGTATTCCGCTACCAAAAGATCCTTTTTTTCGACCACAAAGGAGGATTCGCGTTTGATGTTTTTCATCAAAATAATATCCAGCATCACTTCGCTCATTTGGTCGGGGGGGATCAGGTTGTCGGGAGGCCTGTTGTCCCCCGTTTGTGAACAGGAAAAAAAAATAAAAACTACCAGTGCAATAAATTTTTTCATATTCATCGATCAAAAGTCAGTTTTTTACCCAGTGCGCTTTCGATTATTTTGCCTTCATCGTACACCAAGTTCCCATTGACAAAAGTTTTGATGATGGTGGCCCCAAAGGTGGTTCCCTCAAATGGAGACCATCTGCATTGGTAAAGCAAATCTTCTTTGACAACCGTAAATTTTTGATTCAGGTCGACCAAAATCAGATCGGCAAAAAAGCCTTCACGGAGAAAACCACGTTTTTGAATTTTAAACAGTATGGCGGGATTGTGACAGGCTTTTTCAACCAGCTTTTCCAAGCTGGTTTTTCCTTGTTGTACAGCGGTCAAAAGTGCAGGATAGGCGTGTTGCACCAGTGGGCCACCCGAAGGGGCTTTGGTGTAAGGGTTTTGCTTTTCCTCAAGTGTATGAGGGGCATGGTCTGTAGCCAATACGTCAATCTTATCCTCGTTGAGGGCTTTCCAAAGGGCTTCGCGGTCACTGGCTTTTTTGACTGCAGGATTCCATTTGATCAAAGTGCCCTTTTGAGCATAGTCTTCCTCCGAGAACCAAAGATGATGAACACAAACCTCGGCAGTTATTTTCTTTTCAGACAAGGGTTTTTCGTTGGAAAACAATTCGGTTTCAATGGCCGTAGACAAATGAAAAACATGTAAGCGCGCTCCGGTGGCTTTGGCCAATTGAATGGCTCTTGACGAGGAGCGATAACAAGCGACCTCACTTCTGATCTCTGGGTGCTTTTCAACAGGAATATCGTCCCCGTATTGGTCGATGTGTTCCGCTAAGTTTTTTCTGATCGTGTTTTCATCCTCGCAATGAACGGCAATGGGTAAATCAGTGCTGGAAAAAATCTTTTGCAATACCTGCTCATCGTCCACCAACATATTGCCGGTAGAGGATCCCAAAAATAATTTCAGTCCTGCCGCTTGGGTGGTATCAAAAGTCTTGATTTCCTCCAAGTTGTCGTTGGTTCCTCCAAAAAGAAAACCGTAATTGGCGATGGAGACTTTTGCTGCCCGGTCCAACTTGTGTTCCAAGGCTTTTTGGGTGGTGGTTTGGGGATTGGTGTTGGGCATCTCAATAAAGGAGGTAATCCCCCCTGCAACTGCCGCTCGAGACTCGGAAGCAATGCTGGCTTTGTGGGTCAGGCCAGGCTCCCTGAAGTGAACTTGGTCGTCGATCCAACCCGGTAATAAATGAAGACCCGAGGCATCAATGAGTTCCTCGTTTCCGGTGGGTGTAAGGTGATTGCTGATTTTCTCTATCTTCTCCCCCCGAATCAAAAGGTCTTTTTGGGAAACCTCACCTTCATTGACCAATTGGGCATTTTTTATTAATATTTCCCTCATTGAGTTGAATTAAATATGCTTTTGATCCTCAAAATCAAAACGGCAGACAGTGCCTCCCAAATTATTTCCCCATTCATTTTGGAAACCCCCAGTTCTCTGTTGGTAAAAATAATAGGATGTTCCTTGTATTGATATCCTTTCCTCCAAATCTTATATTTCATTTCGATTTGAAAGGCATACCCTACAAATTTTATTCTTTTAAAATCCAACTGCTCCAAAACTGCTCGGGTGTAGCCGACAAATCCGGCAGTGGGATCTTTTATGGGCATAAAGGTAATCCACCTGACATACAAAGAAGCAAAATATGAAAGTAAAATCCTACTCAAAGGCCAATTGACCACATTAATCCCTTTGACATATCGTGATCCAATGACCAAGTCAAAGTCAGATTTGAGGTAATCAAGCATTGGAGACAATTCTTTGGGATCGTGAGACAAATCGGCATCCATCTCAAAAATGAAGTCATATTTTTTTTTTAAAGCCCACTTAAAGCCATGGATGTAGGCCTTTCCCAGGCCCTCTTTACCGGCGCGTTGCTCCAAAAACAGGCGACCGGTGTGATTTTTTACCAGTTCCAAAACCACATCTGCAGTCCCGTCCGGTGAAGAATCGTCGACCACCAAAATGTCAAAACCTTTGACCTCAAGAGTCTTGTCAACAACTGTTTTGATGTTTTCAACCTCATTGTATGTAGGAATAATAACTAAAGCTTTGTTCATAGGCAAGTATAAAATTACTAAAACGTATGAAATAAAATGAAGAATTAAAATACTTCCTTAATTTTATTTCATGTTTCAATGGATCGAAAAACTTCAACCTCAACAAGACTGGATCACCATTATCATGATTTTGGTTTTTGCTCTTTGTGTTTACCTCTATAAAAGAAACCCCCATCAATTCAAACTTCTCGTTTCTTTTTGGAAATCCAAAACCTATTTCAATATTTATGAAAAAGAAAAGTATGTCAACCCCTTAAATACATTCAACCTGATCTTGACGCTCATTTCATTGATCACCATCTCACTTTTGAGTTATTTTTTTTACGAAAAAATCCTAATGTCCTTGCTGGGAGAGAGCTCATTTCTTACTTTTTTTCTGGTCATTTCAGCGATGATTCTTATTCGCTATGAGGTACTCAAACTCATTTTTGAGCCAGCAAATCAGTTGGAAATCTATCAACATACCATTTTCAAAAGCATCAGCTTTTACGCAATAATAAGCATCTACGTACTTTTCTTTTTTTCGATCTATCATTACCGTTTTTCTACCGATAACAACCTTCTTATGATCATAACGCTACTGGTTCTATGTTGCGTTTATTTATCTCACTTCAGCATTTATTTGAGAATCATTAGGACAAATCCAAACAGTATAGTTTATTTAATTTTGTATCTTTGTACTTTCAAAATAGCGCCCTGGCTTTGGCTCTATAAGTCGATTTATTAGACAAAAGCAAAAAATTAGACGAAATATGAAAGTGAAGACTATTTTGATTTCTCAGCCTGAACCTGCTAGCGAGAAGTCTCCCTACTCCAGATTACAAGAAAAACACAAGCTCAAAATTGATTTTCGTCCTTTTATTCACGTAGAAGGATTGTCAGCAAAGGAAGTAAGATTGCAAAAAATCAATTTTTCTGACTTTGACAATATTATTCTAACCAGCAGAAACGCAGTAGATCATTTCTTTAGAATTACGCAAGAGATGCGCTACAAGGTACCAGATTCTACCAAATATTTTTGCCAATCCGAAGCGGTGGCTTATTACCTCCAGAAATATGTGGTCTACAGGAAGCGTAAAATATATGTAGGGGAGAAAAGTATTGCTGATCTAGAAGCTGTTTTCAAAAAATTTGAAAAAGAAAAGTTTTTGCTCCCCTCATCGGATGTTCTCAAACCGAGTATCCCAGATTGTCTCAACAAAATGGGCATCGAATGGACCCGCGCACCCTTGTACAAAACTGTGGTGAGTGATCTGTCCGATTTGAGAGATGTATACTACGATGTATTGGTCTTTTTCAGTCCCTCAGGGATCGAATCGCTTTTTAAGAATTTCCCTGATTTTGAACAAAACAACACCCGAATTGCAGCCTATGGTAATGCCACTGTACTTGCTGCCGACAAAGCGAAGTTGAGAATCGATATCAAAGCACCGACTCCCGATACCCCATCTATGACCATGGCCATAGAAAAATACATCAGTAACAACGGTAAGTAAGCAGACCTTAGTCCGTTTTGTTTTGAAAGGTTTTCCAAAGCAGTAAAGCCCATCCTAATATGAGCAAACTCCCACCAATGGGAGTGACCGGACCCAACCATGAAAAATCAAAAGGGGTCAGTTTTCCAAAACAAAGGATGAAAATACTAAAGGAAAAAAGGACAATGCCCCAAAAAAACAGCCTGAAAATCAATGGATTTCTTGCCCAAGAGATTTGTGAAAAAATCATCAGTGCCAAACCGTGATACATCATGTATCGGATCCCGGTTTGAAACGATTGTAAAACTTCCGTCGAAAAGTGAGCCTTCAGCGCATGACTTGCAAAAGCACCTAATACTACCGCCAATAGGGCAAAGCTCCCCCCGGTCAAAACATATTTTCTCATTAAGTGAATGTAATATTTAAAAAATAAATTTTCATTGATTAATTCATTAATTTTATTAACACAAACAAGGTTTTTAATTTAATTTTTAAAGATCAAAAAGTTTAGATTTTGAAGACAAAAAACGAGAGAGTATTGATTGATGGTCTGGATAAAATCATTCTCAGGGCCCTTATGAAAGACGCCAGAAAGTCGATCAATGAAATTGCAAAAACCGCAGGTATATCGGGAGCAGCTGTTCATCAACGCCTCAAAAAATTGGAAAGTTCAGGACTCATATCCGGATCACAAGTGGTTTTAAATCCCAAAATCCTGGGCTATAAAACCATGGCTTTTATCGGTATTTATTTGGACAAGGCAATGAGAAATCGGGAGGCGGTAAAACAACTCGAAAAAATTCCTGAAGTGATTGAGTGTCATTATACCACCGGCCATTGGAGCGTATTGATCAAAATACTTTGTGAGGATAACGAACATTTAATGACCCTGTTGAACCACGAAATTCAAACCATAGATGGGGTGTCAAGGACGGAAACCTTTATTTCGCTCAACCAACAGATCAAAAGACAAATTCAATTGTAGATGATCCGTTTTAATTGTTCTTGCGGTGGATCAACGCAAAAACAATGATGACCAATTGTAATATACCCGAAACTAAATTGGCTGCAATAACAGCAATACTGTCGATCAAAATCCCATAACAGAGCCAAAAACAGATCCCGATAAACATAATCACATACATGGAAACAGAGACACCTTTGGCAGTGCGTTTTTTGGATATTTTAACAACCTGAGGAACAAAAGCAATCGTTGTAAAGACAGCAGCAATCAGTCCTATGATCTCAATTTGAAAGTCACTCATCAGACGACAATATTTATGATTTTTCCAGGGACCACAATGATTTTTTTTGGACTGGCGCCATCGATTTGATCCAGAGTGCGTTGTTCTTGCATAATGGCCTCCTTAATTTCCTCCACCCCCATGTCCAGTGAAAGTTTGATGGTAAACCGCATTTTCCCGTTGAAAGAAACGGGGTATTCCTTGGTGGTTTCCTGAACCATCGCAGGATCAAAAACGGGAAAGGGCTCAAATTCGATGCTGTCTGTATATCCCAATTGTTGCCACAATTCTTCACAAAAATGGGGAGCAAATGGAGAGAGCAAAATCAAAAGAGGTTCTAAAATCGCCTTATTGGAACATTTTAAAGCCGTCAATTCATTGATGCCTATCATAAAGGTACTGATACAGGTGTTGAAAGACAAGCGCTCAATGTCATCGGTTATTTTTTTGATGACTTGATGCAGCACTTTTAAGCTTTCTGGATTGGGTGCTTCCTCACTCACCAACCACTGATCTTTTTGGTAAAACAATCTCCAGAATTTTTTGAGGAAGTTGTGCACTCCGGATATTCCGGCAGTGTTCCAAGGCTTGTCTTGATCAATGGGGCCCAAAAACATTTCATACATCCTGAGGGTATCTGCACCATAAGTGTCACAAATCTCATCGGGGTTGACCACGTTGTATTTTGACTTGGACATTTTTTCGACCTCTCTCCCGACAATATACTTTCGGTTTTCAAGCACAAATTCTGCATCTTGGAAGTCTTTTTGCCAATTTTTCACCCCCTCCAAATCCAATTCATTCTGGGTGTTGACCAAACTTACGTCCACATGGATGGGCTCCACTTGGTGTTCTGCAATCATGCCTTTGGAGAGATAGGTTTGGGTTCCTTTTTTTCGATATACAAAGGCAGAATTCCCTAAAATCATTCCTTGATTGACCAACTTTTTGGCGTATTCTCCCGTGTTTGCATATCCCAAATCAAAAAGTACTTTTTGCCAAAATCTCGAGTATAAAAGATGTCCTGTGGCATGCTCACTTCCGCCCATATAAAAATCTACTTCATTCCAGTAGTCCAAGGCTTTGGGGGCTACCCATTCCTTTTGATTTTGGGCATCCATATAGCGGTTAAAATACCAAGAACTCCCCGCCCAACCGGGCATGGTATTGAGCTCCAATGGAAAAACGGATTGGTGGTCGATGCGGTCAATGGAGACCACTTGTTCATTTATTTCATCCCAGGCCCAAATCTTGGCATTGCCCAATGGGGGTTTTCCGTCTTCGGTGGGGAGGTATTTTTCTACTTCGGGCAGTTCCAGGGGCAAGTGTTGCTCCTTTAAGGGTATTGGAATGTCGCCTTTAAAGTACATTGGAATGGGCTCACCCCAGTATCTTTGGCGGCTAAAAATTGCGTCTCTGAGTCTAAAATTTACTGTTCCCTTACCAGAGTTTTTGGATTCCAATGCAGTAATTACGCGATCCAATGCTGCTTTATAATCCAAACCATTTAAAAAGTCGGAATGGATCAATTTCACCTTCCCTTTTTCGGTAAAAGCCCCTTCGGATATGTCAATACCATCGAATATATTGATGATGGGTAAACTAAAATGAGTGGCAAAATCAAAATCTCTTTGATCGCCACAGGGAACTGCCATAACCGCTCCGGTTCCATAGCCCGCCAATACATACTCACCTATCCAAATGGGAATGGGCACACCGGTAAAGGGATGAAGGGCATAGGCTCCCGTAAACACTCCACTGATTGACTTGACATCGGCTTGACGTTCACGATCGGATTTCTGTGCAACTTTTGCGGTATAATCTGCTACGGCTTTTTGCTGTTCCGGACTGGTGATTTTTGAGACCAGCTCGTGCTCTGGGGCCAGTGTCATGTAGGTAACTCCAAAAATAGTATCCGGACGGGTAGTGAAAACCTCCAATTTCTCAGGGTGGTTTTCAACTTCAAAATAAATGCTGGCCCCTGTAGATTTCCCAATCCAGTTCCTTTGCATTTCTTTGAGGGAATCCGGCCAATCCAATTCATCCAAACCCAATAGAAGTCTATTGGCATAGGCTCCAATACGCATGCTCCACTGACGCATCTTCTTTTTGGTAACAGCATGTCCTCCCCGCTCTGATACTCCATTTACAATTTCGTCATTGGCCAATACGGTCCCCAAAGCAGGACACCAGTTGACCCGGGTCTCAGACAAATAAGTGAGTCGATAAAACAACAAGACTTTTTGCTGTTGTTCGTGGTCAAAAGCATTCCACTCTTGGGCATCGAAAACAGGGGTATCTTTGTCGCAGTGCGCTTTTACATTGATATTCCCCTCTTTCTCAAACCTGAGGATCAATTCAGATACAGGAACCGCCTTATCGGCCTCAATATCGTAATAGGAATCAAATAATTTCAGGAATATCCACTGTGTCCAGCGGTAGTAGTTCGGTTCAGAGGTCCGCACCTCGCGATCCCAATCGAAAGAAAATCCCATTCGATCGAGTTGCTGACGGTATCTGTTGATGTTGGTAGTAGTGGTTTTGGAGGGATGCTGTCCGGTCTGAATGGCGTACTGCTCTGCCGGAAGTCCAAAGGAATCATAGCCCTGTGGATGCAAAACATTGAATCCCGAATGCCTTTTGAATCGTGCGATGATATCACTGGCAATGTATCCTAAGGGGTGCCCAACATGAAGACCTGCCCCAGAAGGATAGGGAAACATATCCAATACATAATACTTGGGTTTGTCGCTTTGGTTATCTGCCTTAAAGGTTTTTTGGGTCGACCAAAAGTCTTGCCACTTTTTTTCAATTTGCAGAAAATCGTAATCCATTAAGGCTTGTTTTTTGAATGCGTAAAAATACGCTTATTAAGGAAAGGAAAAAAAGTTTCCGGCACTCAAGGTTCTTTTTATCGATGGTTTTTTAATTTTACTGAAATAAACCGTCCTATGAAGCAACTACCGGAAGAAAAATTCAACAAGCGAAGACTGATTTCCTCCTATTTTTCAGTAGTGGTGAGTATTTCTTTGGTATTATTTCTAACCGGTATCTTGGGTATTTTGTTGGTGAATTCGAAAAAAGTAGCGGATCACTTCAAGGAACAGATCGTGATGACAATTTATGTGAAAGACGCTGTCAAAGAAATCGAACTGAAACAATTACAAAAAACCTTGCGTTTGAATGTTGCTACCAAAAAAGTCAATTTCGTATCCAAAGAAGAAGCTTCCAAAAGACACGCCAACGAAATTGGGGAGGACTTTATGGAATTTTTGGGCTACAATCCGCTACTCAATTCAATAGACGTATACTTTAAAGCGCCTTTTCTGAACCCTGCCATGGTCTCCAAATTAAGTAAAGACATTACACTTTACAGCTATGTGAATGAAGTGGTCTACGACCGACCGCTGCTGGAGTTACTGGATGAAAACATCAAAAAAATAACTTTTTGGATGTTGTTGGCCAGCGGCCTGTTTATCTTTGTGGCGGTGCTGTTGATCAATAGTTCCATCCGACTGTCCATATACTCCAAAAGGCTGATCATCAAAACCATGCAATTGGTAGGAGCAACCAAAAGTTTTATCCGAAGACCTTTTATCAAAACCCACCTGCTGATGAGTACTTTGGGTTCTATCATTGCCATGTCGGGAATGGCTTTAGTGCTTTATGAAATCCAAAAACGATTTCCCGAATTGCAAATTTTCGAAAACCCACTGGAACCGGCATTGGTTTTCGCAGGAGTATTTACATTGGGTTTGGGGATCACAATTATAAGTACTTTCTTTGCCACCCAACGTTATCTGAATCTAAAGTCCGACGCAGTAAATTAAAGAATTAAGATGAGTGACCCAACCCAAAAAAAAGAATTCTTGTTCAGCAAAAGAAATTATCGGTTTTTACTCCTTTCAATGGCATTGATTGCCTTTGGTTTTATACTTATGGCAGGTGGAGGAAGTGAGGATCCCAACTTTTTTAACCCAGAAATTTTTAATTTCCGCAGAATCAGATTGGCACCCACCGTCGTTCTTATGGGTTTTGGACTGGCAATTTACGCCATCTTAATGCCCCAAAAAAAAAGTAAATGAGTGCACTAGAAACGCTGATTCTTGGAATCGTCCAGGGCCTTACAGAGTTTCTGCCTGTCTCCTCTAGCGGACATTTGGAATTGGTCAAGGCCATTTTCGGAAGTGATTATGAACAACAACAAGGCTTGTTGGTCACCATTACCCTTCACGCTGCAACAGCCTTCAGCACCATTTTTGTGTTCAGAAAAGACATTGCCATGATCCTGTCCGATTTGTTGCTTTTTAAAAGAGGAGAGAGTTTGAATTTCAGCCTGAAAATTATCCTCTCCATGATCCCAGCAGTGATCATCGGTCTTTTTTTTGAAGATTTTATCGCTTCTCTTTTTGTTGGTAAAATTGCTTTGGTAGGTGTCATGTTAATGATCACGGCCTTGTTATTGTTTTTGGCAGATCGGGTCAATGAAAACAATAAGGAATTGAATTACAGCAACACATTTTACATAGGTGTCATCCAAGCCATTGCAATTCTTCCGGGAATTTCGAGAAGTGGCGCCACCATAGCACTGGCCGTTTTACTCAAGATTGACCGCAACAAGGCAGCCCGATTTTCTTTCCTCATGGTCATTCCACTAATCCTGGGAAGTATGGCCAAAAGCGTGATCGATGGCGACCTAAGTCAGGAGAGCACTGCGCTACTTCCTTTGTTGGTAGGTTTTGTAAGCGCCTTCATTACCGGAGTTTTTGCGTGTCGTTGGATGGTTGCTTTGGTAAAAAAAAGCCAACTCAAATACTTTAGTTTCTACTGTTTTGCAGTGGGAGCATTGGCCATCCTTTTTAGTGTGTGATATGAATTTATCTCTTGAATCCATCCTAGAGGGTCAACTGCTGTTGGTAGACAAACCTCTGGAGTGGACTTCTTTTCAGGTAGTCAACAAGCTGAGGTGGGCCTTAAAAACGAAATACAAACTTAAAAAACTTAAGGTAGGCCATGCGGGAACCCTCGACCCATTGGCCACGGGACTCCTACTGGTTTGTACGGGAAAAATGACTAAGAAAATCAGTGAAATTCAAGCCCTTGAAAAAGCCTACACAGGAACCATCACCCTAGGGGCAACAACCCCATCCTATGATCTTGAAACTGCCATAGATCAAAATTTTCCTATTGATCACATCACCCAAGAGCAATTGAATGTGGTCAAAAAAAAGTTTGAAGGCGAAATAGATCAATACCCACCCATTTTCTCTGCCATTAAAAAAGAAGGAAAGCGTTTGTATGAATACGCCAGAAAAGGAGAAAAAACGAAAATTGAATCCAGAAAAGTAACACTTTACACATTTAATTTTACCAAAATTGACCTTCCACAACTTCACTTTGATGTTCGCTGTTCAAAAGGAACCTACATCAGGTCGTTGGCCCATGATTTTGGTAAAGCCCTTGAATCCGGAGCACATTTAAGCCAATTGAGAAGAACAGCCATAGGGTTCTACAGGGTCGAAGATGCCCTCACTCCAGATCAAATCTCAGAAAAACTAGACGGAATATAATCTAGGGATAAACCTTATAATCCTTGATTTTTAATAATTTTGTATTAAATCATTTGATTATGGAACTCACCTCAGATGAGGTAACGAAAAGGTTGAACCGCAGGGGATACTTGGATTTAGAAATCCCTGAAGGACTTGATTTAGTTTCAGCAATCAAGCGACTCAAAAAAGAAAAAAAGGCAGTATTGCTGGCGCATTACTATCAAGAAGCCGAAATTCAAGAGTTGGCCGACTACTTAGGCGACAGCCTATATTTGGCTCAAGCGGCAGAAAAAGTTGAAGCCGAAACGATTGTTTTTGCCGGAGTGCATTTTATGGCCGAAACGGCCAAAATCATCAATCCCACCAAAAAAGTCATCCTCCCGGATCTGAATGCAGGCTGCTCGCTAGCCGACTCCTGCCCGCCTCCGGATTTTAAAAAATTTATTGACCAATACCCCGGTGCACATGTAGTGACCTACATCAATTGCTCGGCAGAAATTAAAGCATTGAGTTCCATTGTATGTACCTCGAGTAATGCAGTAAGGGTGATTGATTCCATACCCGAAGGAGAGACCATCATTTTTGCTCCCGACAAAAACCTGGGACGTTATCTGATCAGAGAAACCGGTAGGGATATGATCTTATGGGACGGATCTTGTATCGTTCACGAAGCTTTCTCATTCGAAAGAATTGTAACGCTCTCCAAGGAAAACCCCACAGCCAAATTCATCGCACATCCGGAAAGTGAATCTCAAGTTCTTGATATTGCACATTACATTGGCAGTACTTCAGGCTTGTTAAACTTTGTAGAGAAAGATTCCGCACAAAGCTTTATCGTAGCTACCGAGGCGGGAATTCTTCACGAGATGAAAAAACGCTGTCCCCAAAAAACATTTATTCCTGCCCCGGTAGAAGATGAAACGTGTGCTTGTAGTGAATGTGCCTTTATGAAACTCAATACACTGGAGAAATTATATCTGTGTTTGGAACATGGACAGCCCGAGGTAAAACTTTCCCAAAGCCTGATAGAAAAAGCCAAACTTCCCATCACCAGAATGCTAAAGCTCGGCTAGAAATATGAATACCAATGTACTCGTCATAGGAAGTGGTATTTCCGGATTGACCTACGCCATCAAAATGGCAGAGCAAAATCCAAAACTCGAAATCGTTATGATTTCAAAAAACAGCCTGCTGGAAAGCAATACAAGATATGCACAAGGTGGAATCGCCGTGGTCTCCAATTTTCAGAAAGACTCTTTTGACAAACACGTCGAAGACACCCTGATCGCCGGAGCAGGAGAATGCGATAAGGAGGTGGTAGAGTTTGTTGTAAAAGAAGGACAGGAACGCCTCCAAGAATTGATCGATTGGGGCACCCACTTCGACAAACAAAAAAATGGATTACACCTTACCCAAGAAGGAGGACATTCCGAAAAAAGGATTGTACATCACAAAGACAAAACCGGACTTGAAATTCAGAAATCCCTGATCCGTAAAATCAAAACTTTTTCCAATATCTCTCTTTTGGAAAATCACACCTTGGTGGATTTGATTACAGACCACCACAGTGGAAGCCATTATCAAAGATGTTACGGGGCATATGTAATTTCAAATTTGGAACAGGAAATCATTAAAATTTCAGCACAAATCACCGTTTTAAGTACCGGAGGGGCCGGACAGCTTTTCTCTCATACCACCAATCCCGAAAACGCCACGGGAGACGGCTTGGGGGCTGCCTATAGGGCCAAAGTCTTTATGGAAGGGTTGCCATTTGTTCAATTTCACCCCACTGCACTTTATCCCAAAATCAACGGGAATACTTTTTTGATATCAGAGGCTGTTCGGGGGGAAGGTGCCATTTTAAAAACCATATCCGGCAAAAGATTCATGACCGAATATCACCCTCGGGCCGAGCTTGCTCCAAGGGACATCGTTGCCCGATCCATTGCCGAAGTGGTCAATGAAACCGGAGACGATTATGTTCTTTTGGATTGTCAAGCCATCGGCGAAAAAGAATTTGAAAATCAGTTCCCCACCATAAAGGAGAATTGTCAAAAAATGGGAATCAATCCCCCCAAAGATCCCATTCCGGTGATCCCGGCCGCCCACTATTTCTGTGGTGGTATCAGTGTAAATCACTATGGAGAAACAAAACTAAAGGGATTGTATTCCATAGGCGAATGCAGCCATACAGGCCTGCACGGAGCCAATCGTTTGGCTTCTAATTCACTGTTGGAATCTCTGGTGTTTTCTCATCGGGCGGCACTGAACTCCCTCGATCAAATGAAGGGAGATCTTCCCTCTCAAGATTTTTACCTCCAACTTCCCGAATGGAAAGAAGAACATTATATTTCTAATGAAAAAATCAGCGCCATTGGTCAAATGAAAAAGCAATTGCAAAACTTAATGACCACCAAAGTGGGTATTTTCAAAACCTCATCAGGACTGACTGAGGCTGAAATGGAGTTAAAAAAAATTTTCATGGAAACCCAAGACATTTACCGACAAAACAAATTGACCTTGGGGATTTGTGAGTTGAGAAATATGGTGAGTGTGGCCTATTTGATGATCAAACAGTCTCAAGACTTAAAACAAAATAAAGGAGTTTTTTACAATCAAGACTACGTTGAATAATTTTTACGATACCCATAAAGACGCCATTGATCGCTTTATTGATCAAGCCCTTAAAGAAGACATTGAAGGTGGCGACCACAGCAGCAATGCCTGTTTTGACGATGATTTAAAAAGGGAGGCTGTTTTGAAAGTCAAAGACAATTGTGTCATTGCCGGTATCACCTTGGCCCAAAAGATTTTCTACCGTTATGACTCTTCATTGCGCCTAAACCTTCTGGCCAAAGAAGGCGAAAAATTGGAACCGGGTGCAGTGGCCTTTCGGGTCGAAGGTAGCGCCAAGTCACTCTTGGCCTCCGAGCGATTGGTACTGAACTGTATGCAAAGAATGAGTGGCATTGCGACACTGTCCCATCAACTCAGTCAGAAGATAAAACACACCAAATGTAAAATTCTCGATACACGTAAAACCACACCAGGATTCCGTTATCCCGAAAAATGGGCGGTCACCATTGGTGGAGGTTACAACCATAGGATGGGGTTGTTTGATGCGATCATGATCAAGGACAACCACATCGATTTTTGTGGTGGTGTATCCCAAGCTTTGGAAAAAACAAAAGCTTATTTAACGCAAAATACTATAGAAGTACCGGTCATTGTAGAAGTGAGAAACGAACTTGAGATCGATCAGGTAATGCATTTTCCCTGGGTAAAAAGAATTCTTTTGGACAATATGACTCCCGAAACTCTGATGGAAAATGTCGAAAAAATCAATGGAAAATTCGAAACTGAAGCCTCAGGAAATATTAGTGCACACAACTTGGTCTCCTATGCCGAAACAGGCGTGGATTATGTATCCATGGGAGCGCTTACCTATGCCGCAGTTCCCGTAGATTTGAGTTTAAAAGCGGTATAAAGGTTCCCTCTATATTTGCTATATTTGTGGAATTCCAAGCTATGAAATACAAAAGAATCCTTCTTAAATTAAGTGGTGAAGCACTGATGGGCCATCAGAATCATGGCATTGATCCGGTGAGGCTCAACGAGTACGCTACCGAGATCAAGGAAATACAAAAAACGGGGACAGAAATCGCCATCGTCATCGGTGGGGGAAATATTTTCAGGGGAGTTTCTGGAGCCAGCAAAGGTATGGATCGCGTTCAGGCCGATTATATGGGAATGCTTGCAACAGTAATTAACGGTTTGGCTCTACAAAGCGCATTGGAAAACAACTATGTTCCAACCAGATTGCAAACGGCCATCAAAATCGAAGCCATTGCAGAGCCTTTTATCAAAAGAAGGGCCACGCGTCATCTGGAAAAAGGAAGGGTCGTTATTTTTGGATCTGGAACGGGAAACCCCTATTTCACAACCGATTCCGCCGCGGTGCTGCGCGCCATAGAAATCAATGCCGATGTGATATTGAAGGGAACCCGAGTAGATGGCATCTACAACGAAGACCCCGAAAAAAACAAAGAAGCCATCAAGTTTGACACCCTATCATTCGACGATGTACTGAAAAAAGGACTCAAGATCATGGATACCACTGCTTTTACCTTGAGTCAGGAAAACAAGCTGCCCATTATTGTTTTTGATATGAATACCAAAGGAAACCTCAGTAGAATAATAAAGGGCGAAAACATAGGAACCCGAGTCGATCTTTAAAATGTCACCAAAATGAACGAAGAAATCATTATCATCACCGAAACTGCAAAAGAAAGCATGGATTTGTCTGTCAAACATTTGGAAAAAGAACTGCTCAACATCAGAGCAGGAAAGGCAAACCCTATTATGTTAAATGCTGTAATGGTGGAATATTACGGAACTCCCACTCCCCTGAATCAAGTGGCCAACGTAAACACACCCGATGGAAGAACCCTGAGCATTCAACCCTGGGAAAAAGCTTTATTACCCGAAATTGAAAAAGGAATATTACAAGCCAATTTAGGCTTTAATCCGATGAACAACGGAGAATCTCTGATTATCAACATCCCCCCACTGACAGAGGAGCGTAGAAAAGAACTGGTCAAACTGGCAAAAGCAGAGGCTGAAAACGCCAAAATAGCCATCAGAAATGCCCGAAAAGATGCCAACAACGAGATCAAAAAAACCGATAGTTCAGAAGACCTCCAAAAAAATGCTGAAATAGACATTCAAGAATTGACGGATCAATACATCAACAAAGTAGACGAAATTCTTAACGTCAAGGAAAAAGAAATTTTAACCGTGTAGTATGCCCAACGCTGGTGGTGTCTGTCGATAATGAAGCGTAAAAATAATTTTTGGGGTATTGTTGCGAGCTTAATTCTGAGAAACCGCATACTGATCATTGGGATGATCGTATTGGCCACCCTGTTTTTTAGTTCACAATGGCAATACATGCGGTTTACTTTTACAGAGGCAAATCTGCTGCCCAGTAAGCATCCCGAAAATATCCAGTATGATGCCTTTGTAAAAACATTTGGTGAAGAGGGAAATCTGATGGTTATCGCCCTCAAAGAAGAAGAATTTTTTGAACCCAAAATCTTTGAAAAATGGATCGCCCTGAACGAAAAAATAGAATCCTTTCCGGAGGTGGATTTTACCCTATCCACCAACAATGTTCAGGAGTTGATCAAGGACGAAAATTTAAAATCATTTGTGCTCAAATCGGTTTTTGATGTTGCGGATTACGAGCTTTCTGACATTGAAAAATTTAAACAAAAACTTCTTTTAGAACTCCCGTTTTACAAAAACATACTCTACGACCCGGATGGTGAAACGATCCGATCTGCCATTTATATGGACAAAAAGATCGTGAATACCGTACAGCGGAAAGATTTTATTTTTAAGACTTTCCTCCCCTTGATTATCGCTTTTGAAAAGGAAACAGGCTTGGATGTCAAAATCTCGGGCATGCCCTACATCAGAACTTTGAACGCCCAAAATATTGTAGATGAAATAGGCATTTTTGTCCTCTCGGCCATGCTGTTAACCAGTCTGATCTTTTTTCTTTTCTTCAGATCTTTCAGGGCCACCTTCATCTCCATGTTTGTGGTGTTGATCGGGGTCATGTGGGCCTTTGGAATTTTGGGGTGGCTCAGTTATGAAATTACCATACTCACCGCACTGATCCCTCCCTTGATTATCGTTATTGGAGTGCCCAATTGTATTTTTCTGATCAACAAATACCAACAAGAAGTTGCAAAACACGGAAACATGGTCAAGTCCTTACAACGGGTGATTATGAAAATTGGTAATGCCACACTGATGACCAACCTGACCACCGCATCGGGTTTTGCTACTTTTATTCTGACCGACAGTAAAGTATTAAAGGAATTTGGGATTGTTGCCTCAATCAATATCATCGCAATCTTTTTACTTTCTCTGTTGATCATTCCCATTGCCTACAGTTTTATGTCTCGCCCCAGTAAAAAACACCTAAAACACCTTAACAGCCCATACCTGAAAAAGTTTGTGAAATGGATGGAGGACAAAGTCAGACACAAAAGAATCAATGTTTATATCATCTCCATCGTCAGTTTGGTACTGGGTATCATTGGGATATATCAAATCAATATTTCGGGGAGTATCATTGAGGACATGCCCAAAAAAGCTGAGTTTTTTAAGGACATCCTTTTCTTTGACGACGAATTTAACGGTATCGTACCCATAGAAATAATTGTTGATAGTAGAAGAAGAGGGGGAGCCACAAGACTTTCCACCCTCAAAAGAATAGACAAACTTGAACAATACATCGAAGACATTCCCGAACTCTCTACTCCGATCTCATCGGTCAGTGGTGTCAAATTCATCAAACAAGCCTACTACAATGGCAATCCCAACTATTATAAACTCCCAACATCTCAAGAAAATTCTTTTATTGCCCGCTATCTCAAAAATGTCAAAGATTCCAAAGGTTTGATGGAAAATTATATCGACAGCACTGCTCAATTCAACAGGGTAACGACTTTTATGAAAGACATTACAACAGAACGTATCGAAGAAATTGAGGAGGATTTGCTAAAAGAAATCGATAAAATATTTCCTCCTGAGCGTTACAAGGTCAAGTTGACCGGAAAAACCTTGTTGTACCTCAAAGGGACTCATTATCTGATCCGAAATTTAATCATCTCCTTGTCATTGGCCATTTTATTGATTGCACTTTTTATGGCCTATATGTTCCGATCCTTTAAAATGATTGTGATTTCATTGATCCCTAATTTGTTACCGCTAATCATTACAGCCGGTGTGATGGGTTTTTCGGGCATTCCCCTCAAACCCTCAACCATTTTGGTCTTTAGTATTGCCTTTGGGATTTCGGTAGATGACACCATCCATTTCCTGGCCAAATACAGACAAGAATTGATCGCCAACAAGTGGAAAATCAAAACTGCGGTATATACTGCATTGCGGGAAACAGCAGTCAGTATGTTTTATACTTCGATTGTATTGTTCTTTGGGTTTGCTGTATTTATGAGTTCCAATTTTGGCGGGACGGTAGCCTTGGGAGGTTTGGTTTCGGTCACCTTGCTGTTTGCCATGCTGGCCAATTTGATTCTGCTGCCTTCACTGCTGATTTCATTGGAAGACACCGTGAGCAACGAGAAAGTATTAAAAGCACCAAAAATCAATATAGTCCCGGAGGAGGGCAGAAAAAAATCCTAAATCTTTTCTGTAAATAAACCTATCTTTGCGCTGAAAATTGATGACCATGAAATACCCTCGATTAGCCGAATTATTGAGTCAACCCCAAAAACACGATACTGTAACGGTCAGGGGTTGGGTAAGGACATTTCGTGCCAACCGATTCATTGCCCTTAATGACGGCTCCACCATCGAAAACCTCCAATGTGTTGTAGATTTCGAAAACACCGATGAAAGCCTACTGAAGAAAATCAACACAGGTGCGGCGGTTGAGATTACGGGTCAACTCGTTGAGAGCATGGGCAAGGGTCAATCCCAAGAGGTATTGGTCGAAACCATCGAAATCGTCGGTGAGGCCGATCCGGATCTCTACCCCATTCAACCCAAAAAACACAGTTTTGAATTTTTACGAGAAAAGGCACATTTGCGGGTAAGGACAGCCACTTTTAGTGCGGTGATGCGCATTCGCTCGGTGCTTTCTTTTGCCATCCATCAATTTTTTCAGGACAAAGGCTTTTGCTATGTCCATACACCCATCATCACCGGTAGTGATGCCGAAGGTGCGGGAGAAATGTTTCGGGTATCAGTTTTAGACCCCAAAAAACCTCCGGTTGACGCCGATGGCGCTGTGGATTTCAAACAGGACTTTTTTGGAAAAGAAACCAACCTGACCGTATCGGGTCAACTCGAAGCAGAAACTTATGCCCAGGGATTGGGTAATGTGTATACTTTTGGACCCACTTTCAGGGCAGAAAATTCGAACACCTCGCGACACTTGGCTGAATTTTGGATGATTGAGCCGGAAATGGCTTTCTATGAGTTGGACGACAATATGGATTTGGCGGAGGAATTCATCAAATACACCTTGGCGTATATTTTGGAAAAATGCGAAAAAGATTTGCTTTTTCTCGATCAACGTTTGGCCAATGAAGAAAAAACAAAGCCCCAGAACCAAAGAAGTCCCATGGGCTTGATGGAAAAAATAAAATTTGTCGTTGAAAACGAATTCAAGCGGGTTTCCTACACCGAGGCCATCGATATTCTCAAAAATTCTAAGCCCAACAAAAAGAAAAAATTTGACTATTTGGTCGAAGAATGGGGAACCGATTTACAAAGTGAACACGAGCGTTATTTGGTTGAAAAACACTTCAACGCGCCGGTGATACTCTATGATTATCCCGCCAAAATCAAAGCCTTTTACATGCGTATGAATGAGGATCAAAAGACCGTTCGTGCGATGGACATCCTCTTTCCCGGTATAGGCGAAATCGTGGGTGGTTCGCAAAGAGAAGAACGCCTGGAAGTATTGGAAAAGAGAATTGAAGAATTGGGTATTGATGCCGAAGAGCTGTGGTGGTATCTCGACTTAAGACGCTTTGGAAGTACTCCTCACAGTGGATTTGGCCTTGGATTCGAACGTTTGGTGCTTTTTGCCACCGGCATGTCCAACATCAGAGATGTCATTCCTTTTCCACGTACCCCTCAAAACGCTGCATTTTAATTTTTACTGCTCCCTTGACTTTTTTTATCTTTATGAAAGCTATTTCATAATATGTTAAAACAACAGCTCCAAATAAAGCTTTCTCAAAAACTGTCTCCTCAACAAATTCAGTTGATGAAGCTGATTCAATTGTCTACATTAGACTTAGAACAGCGCATACAGTCTGAAATTGGAGAAAACCCCGCACTTGAAAAGGGAAAAGAGGTGGATGAGAATGAGCTGGAAACCAACGATCCCTATGATGACTATCAGAATGATCAAAAAATAGATACGGACGATATCGACATTGATGCCTACTTGAGCGACGATGAAGTACCCAACTACAGAATACAATCCAACAATCAATCGGCTGATGATGAAAATAGAGAGATCCCCTTTTCGGGAGGAACCAGTTTTCACGAATACCTAGAAAGTCAATTGCAAAATTTAATTCTAACCGCCGAAGAACGACCCATTGCTGAGTTTCTGATCGGCAGTATTGACAATAGTGGCTATCTGAGAAGATCTGAGGAAGATATCATCGACGATTTGGCCTTTACACAGAACATAATCGTAGACAGAAAAGACCTGAAAAACATCCTCAGAAAAATTCAATCGATGGATCCACCTGGTGTAGGTGCAAGAACCCTTCAAGAATGCCTGTCTCTGCAGTTGGCAAGAAAAGAAAAAGACCGCCCCGAGGTAGAGCTGACCCGTCAAATCATTGATACTGCCTTCGACGAATTTTCCAGAAAACACTATCAGAAACTACAAGATCGATTCCACTTGACTGAAGTCGAATTACGTGGGGTTTTTGATGAAATTGCCAAGTTAAATCCCAAACCCGGAGGTGCCCTCTCCCAAAGTACTCAAAACAATCACATTGTTCCTGATTTTATTTTAACCATTGAAAACGGTTCTCTGAAAGTGTCACTGAACCGAAGGAATGCCCCTGAGTTGAGAATCTCCAAAAATTATAAGGAAATGCTTTCCGGTTATGCTGAGGCTCCAAATAAAAATAAATCACAACAAGAAGCAGTCCTTTTTATCAAACAAAAACTGGATGCTGCCAAATGGTTTATCGATGCCATAGAACAGCGGCACCAAACCCTGTTCCTCACCATCAATGCGATCGTGAACTACCAAAGCGATTATTTTTTGACGGGAGACGAACAAAAGCTCAAACCAATGATCTTAAAAGATATTGCCGACAAAATTGATATGGACATTTCAACCATCTCCAGAGTAGCCAACAGCAAATACATAGACACACCCTATGGGGTAAAGCTTTTAAAAAGTCTTTTTTCTGAAGGAATGAAAAATGTGGAGGGAGAAGACGTTTCGACCATTGAAATCAAAAAAATCCTGGAGCATCTCATATCCAACGAAAACAAAAAAAAGCCCTTGGCCGACCAAGCACTGTCTGCCTTACTCAAGGAAAAAGGTTACAAAGTGGCAAGGAGAACCGTTGCCAAGTACCGTGAGCAAATGGACATCCCTGTCGCTCGACTCAGAAAATCAATCTGATCAAAGAATATAAAAAATCAATCCCAGCTTGATGGTTTGTAATTGTGGATACTTTCCCTCTGAAAGCATTACTTCCGGCTGGTAAATAGAATTCAAGTCGTATTCAAAAAATATATTCCAGGTGTTGTATCCCATGGATAGAAATACCGCAGTATTGTGTTTTCTGATAAAGTCACTTTGAAGAGATTTTCCGTAAAAGGGTTTATAATTTTCAGCAAAATTCAACATGTATTTCATCCCCCCATAAACCCGCCAAAAATCGGTTCGATCCGGTGTGGACGTCCTGAAACGTAGCGAAAGAGGGACTACAATAGAGGAATAAGTCTGTCGGTTTTCGTCATTACCTTTGATAGAAAAAGTGGGATTTTCATCTTCTGAATCCAAATTAAGGTTGGAAATCAATCGGTTGTATGCATATCCAAGTCCCAGCCCTATTGCTGTTCGACCATTGGCATGCAATGGAATGTCCCTTACAAAACCAACTTGGAAATTGTTTGAAAAACCATTTTGTTTGAATCCACTGATGTTTTCTTGTTGGAGTTGTAATCCAAAACTGATGTAAAACTGGTCTTCCCTGTATTTTGTGGACAGGCTGTCACGTTGGGCCATGGCTTTGTATCCCAACAACAAGATCCCTGTAAAAAATAAAAGTCGAATTGACATTTTTACTACTATTTCACTGCTAAAATAATCTACTCAAACTATGGTGTAAAAAAAAAGTGCCACAAAGGGCACTTTTTTATATCCAATAGAAGTTTAATCAATGTTTTGTGAGTAATCTCCCACACGGGTGGTATAATTGATTTTTAAAGCATTGACTTTTCTGAGTTCTTGTTTGATATCGGAAATCAGACCCATCTTGGTGTCACCATCTACTTTGAGTGCGGTGGTCAATACATTTTGCAGTTCCTGACGTTTGGATGCACGTTCTGACAAGACAAATGCACCTACTTCGGAAACAGTGGCAAATTTATCATTAAGCTGAATACGGGGTTGTGTCCCATATTTGTCTGCATAACGATTAGAGGGCTCTCCGGCATAGATATACATCACACGGTCTTTCTTGTCCAATTTCTGAATTTGATCCGCAGCAGGTAATTGATTTTTGACCATCAAGGTACTGTCTCTCATCACCGTAGCCACCATAAAAAAGAACAGCAACATGAAAACGATATCGGGCAAAGACGCCGTTGAAATTGCGGGTAAATCTCCTCCTTTTTTCTTTTTGAATTTTGACATTACTGAATTTTTATTTGGTTTTACTAGGTTCCGCTTCGGAAAGCTTTTGCGGGAACAATAATTTGATCTCGGAAAGTTTAGGTTTTAATCTTTCTTTTTCTTCCGGGGAAGTTCTTGGATCTGAATACTTTTTATTGGCCGCAACAAAGGTCATGCCCTCGTTGGGGAACAACCTGGAAAATTCACGGTCTCGTAATTCGTTATAGGCAGCTACCAATTCATTCTGAACAGCAATGTAAACTTTGTATGAAGTCTCTCTGTCGTTTTTTAATGAAATGATCGCCTTGTCTGGATTGTCGGAAGATTTGGGATCACGAGCCCCTTGACAGTAGTCACAGGCTTCTTCTCCCTCTCCACCTCCATTGTCGAGAAACTCAACGGCTAAGGCACGCAAATCTGAAATTTCTACCAACTCCTCTTCTGCCAACAACTGATTATTTTTGTTGACTACCACAGTAAAGATATTTTTCTGTTTGATGATAGGTGGATCTTCAATTTCTTCAATCGGTGGTAGCTTTCTGTTGAGGCCACTGTCAGTTTCAATTGTTGTGGTTACCAAGAAGAAAATCAACAGCAAAAAGGCAATATCTGCCATTGATCCTGCATTGACTTCCGGTGCTGATCTTTTGGCCATAGCTCGTTATTTTTTAATAATTTTACTCACCCCTGAGAACAACATCAAACTGATGGCGACTGCAGCGAGTATATAAAATGTTCTGATGCCTGTACCGACCCATTTGGAGCCACTTGCAGACAAAACCTCACCGTCCTTCAAAGGGGTTTCAACACCATCTGAAAGCACGTAAGAAATCAGAATCACTACCAAAAACAGTCCGACTGAAATGGCGGCTTTCTTCAATTTGGCAGGGTCAGAGAACAATCCTAATAGTGTAAAGATTAGTGTTACGGCTATGGTAATGAGCAATACAATACGGGCCAATTCCACCAAAGGAGAAACGGCACCAAAATCACCCATGGTAGCGGCCATTTTGATGTCATCATCACCAGTACCGATAATCCTGAGTAAGAAAAATGCAGCCAGTACGCCGATGATGGCACTGATTATTTTAATTATGTTCTGAATTTTCATATTCTCAATTATTTTTTCTGAGCTACTAAGATGTCAATCAAGTTGATGGAAGCATCTTCCATGTCGTTGACAATACTATCTATCTTAGCGATAATGTAATTGTAAAATACTTGAAGGATAATGGCCACGATCAAACCAAATACGGTAGTCAAAAGGGCTACTTTAATACCCCCTGCAACCAGTGAGGGTTGCATATCACCCGCAGCTTCGATTTTATCAAAAGCTTGAATCATCCCAATTACTGTACCCATAAACCCAAGCATTGGAGCCAAGGCAATGAATAAAGAAATCCAAGAAACGTTCTTTTCCAATTGTCCCATTTGAACGCCACCGTAAGCAACTACTGCTTTCTCAGCGCTTTCAACCCCTTCGTTGACACGGTCGAGACCCTGATAGAAGATGGAAGCCACAGGCCCTTTGGTGTTTCTGCAAAGCTCTTTGGCAGCCTCTACTCCTCCAGAAGAAAGGGCTTCCTCAACCCCTGCAGTCAATTTTTGGGAATTGGTGGTTGCCAAATTGAGGTAAATGATACGCTCAATAGCAATGGCTAAACCAAGAATCAAACAAATCAAAACGATTCCCATAAATCCTGGGCCTCCTTCGATAAATCTTTTCTTAAGTTCTTGCGTAAAAGAGACCTCGGCAGGAGCCGCAACTTCTTCTTCCACAGCCTCGGGCTCCTCCATTACAGGAGCTTCCTCAACCATGGATTCTTCCTCAACAGCTTCTTCTTGTTGCTCAGTTTCCTGAATGGTTGGATTTAAAAATGTTGTAGCATAAGACAAAGATTGGGTCATTAACATCCCAACAAGGCTTAGGGCAAAAAATAATTTTCTCATTTTGATCAAAGTTTTATTCTATTCGATAATTTTTTAAAGATAAAAAAAAATACATATTAAAGCATCTTTTTTGCAGAGAGGAAGGGATTCGAACCCTCGATTCCGCGATAACGGAATACACACTTTCCAGGCGTGCGCCTTCGACCACTCGGCCACCTCTCTATTATTTTTAAAATAGACGCTAATAAACAAAAAAAATAAATGCTATTAAATTTTTTTACCAATAAAGATCAGTACTCATTAATTATACCAAAAGAAGATAAGGAAATGGTTTATCCCTTAAATATGGAAAGTGCATTTTGAGAGGTTATCTCAGCCAACTCCTTTTCACTTCTTTGATGAATGTCTGATAGTTTTCTCAAAATATAAATCAGATACTCACTTTGATTGCGCTTGCCCCTGTAAGGAGAAGGAGCTAGATAGGGTGCATCGGTCTCCAAAACGATATGATTTATGGAAATTTGATCCAAAAACCGATCGATTTTCCCATTCTTAAATGTAACCACCCCTCCAATGCCCAATTTGAGATTCAGACCTATGGCCCGTTGGGCTTGTTCTTTATTTCCAGTAAAACAATGGAAAATCCCTGATAAATCGTCCCCTCTATGGCCTTCCAAAACCTCAAAAACCTCATCGAAAGCATCACGACAATGAATGACGATGGGTAATCCTTTTTCTTTCGCCCATCGAATTTGCGTATCAAAAGCTTCTTGTTGCTGACTTAAAAAGCTTTGATCCCAATACAGATCAATGCCTATCTCCCCCACCGCGGTAAAATCGCGTTTTTCCAAGTATTGCTCCACATGTTTAAGTTCGTCTATATAATTATCCTTAACATGAGTAGGGTGTAAACCCATCATCAAACGCATATGATCCGGGTATTTTTTTTCCAATTCCAACATTCTTTCTGTATATGAACTGTCTATGGCGGGAAGGTAAAAACGATATACCCCAGTTTCTATGGCCTTTTGAATCACTTGATCTCGATCTTGGTCAAAAGCCTCCAGATAAAGATGGGTATGGGTGTCAATAAGTTTCATCAGCCATAAAATTAAGGTTTCGTATTTTTACATTTGTAAAAATTCTACTCTTTGTTTAAAAATACGCCTCCCAAGCAAATCAAACTGAAATTGACCAAAACCAGACATTTGGTTTGCCAATCCCGGATCAATGGTGTCAAAGCAGTACTACTGATTGACACGGGAGCGTCCAGCAGTTGCATTGCACATGCCGAAAAAGAAACCTTCAACATCGAAGAAAAAGGAGAACCTTTTGAAGCATCGGGTGCTGGAAAAGACAAAGTCAAAGCTGTATTGGGTCATCAATGTGATTTGATTTTGGGAAGACATGCTGTGGGAAAACACGCCTTTGTATTGTTGGACATGCAACACATTAATGCAACTTTGATGCATGAAAACGTAAAACCGATCAATGGAATCCTGGGTGCTGATTTTTTAAAGAAAAATCAAGCCATTATTGATTACAAAAACAAAGTACTGAACTTATAGCTCTAATGCTTTATTAACATCATTGTCCATCAAGAATTCTTCCGGACTTTCCAGTGCTTCTTTGATGGCCACCAAAAACCCTACCGACTCCTTACCGTCAATAATCCGGTGGTCGTAGGAAAGCGCCAAATACATCATGGGACGGATTTCAACTTTTCCATCGATGGCTACGGGCCGTTCGATAATGTTGTGCATTCCCAAAATACCGGATTGGGGTGGATTGATAATCGGTGTGGACAGCATGGAACCAAAAACCCCTCCATTGGAGATGGTAAAAGTTCCACCGGTCATGTCATCAACTGTGATCTGTCCGTCTCTGGCACGAATGGCCAGTCGTTTGATTTCTTGCTCGATTTCTCTAAAAGATAAATTTTCAGCACCTCTCACAACAGGAACCATCAATCCTTTAGGACCGGATACGGCAACACTGATGTCGCAGTAATCATAGGCAATTTTATAATCACCATCAATCATAGAATTCACATCGGGGTACATTTTTAGTGCCCTAACCACTGCTTTGGTAAAGAAACTCATGAATCCCAGGTTGACCTGGTGTTTTTCAGCAAAAGTTTCTTTGTATTGTTTTCGCAAGGCAAAAATAGGCGCCATATCCGCCTCGTTGAAAGTGGTCAACATTGCGGTTTCATTTTTGACTGCAACCAGTCTTTCGGCCACTTTTCTCCGCAACATGGAGAGTTTCTTTCGTTCTTCCCCTCTTTTACTGCCAGCAGGAGCTGTTCCCATAGCAGGTACTGCCTTAACGGCATCCTCCTTGGTAATTCTTCCATTCCTTCCCGTACCTACAATACTTTCCAAATCCATTCCTTTTTCGGCAATGATTTTTTTGGCGGCAGGCGAGGGAGAACCGGCAGCATAATTTTGGTCAGCGACTGGAGCAGACGGAGGAGCTGCAGTTACAGCAGCAGGTGCTTCGGTTGGTGAGGGTGTACTTTGCCCCTCTTTGGGTGCGCCCTCTGTATCGATAAGGCAAACCACTTGACCAACCGCCACAGCGTCTCCCTCTTCTGCTTTAAGGGTAATGGTTCCACCGACTTCGGCTGGCAACTCTAAGGTAGCCTTGTCAGAATCTACTTCTGCAATGGCTTGGTCTTTCTCGACGTAGTCGCCATCAGCAACCAGCCATTGGGCAATTTCAACCTCTGTTATCGACTCCCCAGGTGAGGGAACTTTCATCTCTAAAATCATAGTTTATGACGATTTACTTTTTTTTCTTATAAAATTATCCAACGCAGGATCAAAGACATAGTCGATCACTTGTTGATGTCTGTTTTTAAATCTTACGGCACTCCCTGCCGCTGGGGAACCATAATACCTTCTGGTAGCAGGTCGCATTTGCTGGGCTTCGGGCAAATGAAGTAACAAATAGCCCCAGGCACCCATATTTCTGGGTTCCTCTTGGGCCCAAACCACATCCTGTAGGTTGGAATATCGCTGAATCTGGGCTTGAATTTCTTCATGGGGCAAGGGAAACAATTGTTCCAGCCTGACAATGGCCACATCCATTCTGTCTTTATTCGCTCTGGCATCGATCAAATCATAATAGAATTTTCCCGAACAAAAAACCAGTGTTTTGACATGTTTGTCTGCCACCTGATCGTCGGCAATTACCCTTTGAAAGGCTCCAGATGTCAGCTCTTCAACTTTGGAAACAGCCTTGGGATGACGCAACAAGCTTTTGGGAGTAAAGACGATCAAAGGCTTTCTGAAATTGCCTTTCATTTGTCTTCTCAGCAAATGGAAGAAGTTGGCGGGCGTAGTACAATTGGCGACAAACATATTGTCTTTGGCACACAATTGTAGATAGCGTTCCATTCGGGCTGAGGAGTGTTCAGCGCCTTGGCCTTCATACCCATGAGGCAAGAGCATTACGATCCCATTTTGAGTTTTCCACTTGTCCTCTGCTGCCGAAATGTATTGGTCGATCATGATCTGGGCGCCATTGGAAAAATCCCCGAACTGTGCCTCCCAAATGGTCAGACAGTTGGGGCTGGCCATTGCATAACCATAGTCAAATCCCAAAACACCGTATTCTGATAGAAAGGAATTGAAAACATTAAATTTCCCTTGGTTTTCAGGGTCAATCAGATTGAGTAATATAACCTCCTCCTCAGAGGATTCTGCTTTAAGCACCGCATGACGATGCGAAAAAGTTCCTCTTTCGACATCTTGACCGGAAAGCCGAACATTGTACTTCTCATAGAGTAAGGTGCCATAGGCCAATAGTTCTCCCATGGCCCAATCCAGCCGATCGGTTTCAAAAAACATCTTGTTGCGATCTGCAATCAGGCGCTCAATTTTTCTCAAAAACTTTTTATCCGGAGGAACATTGGTAATGGTTTTGGCCACTGCAGTGAGTACTTCCAAATCAACAGCGGTATTCAGCTCAGGATGCATGTCTTTTTCATCGACTCTCTGGTAGCCCAGCCATTCATCTTCCATAAAAGGAGTGACAACAGTGGTCTCCTCCGTACGGGAGACCTGGAGGTTTTGTTCCAACTTGGATTTGTAATCCTCCTCTTGTTTTTTGACGTAACTGGAGTCAATAATCCCCTGAGCGATCAATTTTTCAGCATAGATATCTCTGGGATTTTTGTGCGCCGCAATGGTCTTGTAAAGTTTGGGTTGGGTAAATCTCGGCTCGTCACCTTCGTTATGTCCATATTTACGGTAACCCAAAAGGTCGATAAAAACATCGGCATTAAAATGCATTCTATAATCGAGGGCAAACAACACGGAGTGAACCACTGCCTCAACGTCGTCTGCATTGACGTGCATCACAGGTGATAGGGTAACTTTACCCACATCGGTACAATAGGTACTGGATCGGGCATCGAGATAATTGGTGGTGAATCCTATTTGATTGTTGACCACGATATGGATGGTTCCACCCGTGGAATAACCTTTCAATCGCGCCATTTGTACAATTTCGTAGGCAATACCCTGTCCGGCAATGGCTGCATCACCATGCACAACAATGGGTAAAACTTTTGAGGCTTCTCCGTTGAATTTATTCTCCAACTTGGCCCGGGTAATTCCCTCCACTACGGCCCCAACGGTCTCCAAGTGAGAGGGATTGGGTGCAAGATTGATGTTGATTTTTTTGCCGTTGTTGTTGGGGTCAATTTTTGCCGTCCAACCCATGTGGTACTTGACGTCTCCATCAAAGACTACCTCATCGTAATCCTTTCCATCGAACTCGCTAAAAATATCTTTTGGGGATTTTCCGAATATATTGGTCAAGGTGTTGAGTCTTCCCCGGTGGGCCATTCCCATGATAAACTCCTCAACTCCTTTGGCAGCGGCAGCCATGACAAGAGCATCTAATGCCGGAATAAGCGACTCCCCTCCTTCCAGGGAAAATCGTTTTTGCCCCACGTATTTGGTATGTAGAAAGTTTTCGAAGCTAACGGCTTGATTCAATTTGTTAAGTATGTCTTTTTTTTGGTCCGGACTAAAATTCGGATGATTTTGATTTTGGTGTAATCGATCCTTAATCCAATCTTTTTTCTCTACATTCCTGACGTACATGTATTCTACCCCAATGGAGTCACAATAGGTACTTTGCAGATGTTCGATGATGGTGGACAAGGTACTGGGTCCTATGCCTACTATGGCTCCGGCATTGAATACAGTAGATAAATCATCTTGAGACAATCCAAAGTTTTCTACCTCCAAATTGGGACTGTAGGTTCTTCTGTTACGAACGGGATTGGTTTTGGTAAATAGATGACCACGGGTGCGGTAACCCTCAATGAGCTTCACCACCTGAAATTCTTTTTTGACCGACTCGGGTACTTCTACCTCGGCCACCTCTGCAGGCCATTCTCCGTGCTCCATCCCAAAATCAAAGCCTTGAAAAAATGCTCTCCAGCTGGGTTCTACAGCATCCGGATTTTGTAGGTATTGGTCGTATAATTCAGCAAAATAGGCGGTGTGAGCCGAATTTAAAAATGAAAATCTGTCCATTAAATGATATTACTACTAATCCTTAAAACAAAATTACAATTTTTGCCCAAAGAGGTTCGATTTTGTCTGTAAAACAATCCAATTCTTATTAAATTTGTATTGGATCGGTGTTGATGACGGAGTTGTTTTTAGTTTAGATATCAAGGCTGTTTGTACAGCCGTCCCTTTCAAAATTTGATTTTACAGATGTTTGCTTTAATTGATTGCAATAATTTTTACGCTTCTTGCGAACGGGTTTTCCAACCTCAGTACGAGGGTAAGGCAGTGGTTATTCTTTCCAATAACGACGGTTGTGTGATTGCCAGAAGCAATGAGGCCAAAGCCCTGGGAATTCCTATGGGAGCTCCTGCCTTCAAATTTCGAGACGAATTCAAAAAGCACAACATCAGGGTTTTTTCTTCCAACTATCCCCTTTATGGAGACATGAGCCATCGGGTGATGAAAATCTTGGAAACCTATACCCCCAATGTCGAAATTTACAGCATAGACGAAGCCTTTTTAAAGTTTGAAGGCTTTGATTATTTCGACCTTAACGCAATGGGCTTGAAAATGCGCAAGCAAGTAAGGCGTTGGACCGGAATCCCCGTTTCGGTAGGGCTGGCCCCTTCCAAGGCCTTGGCTAAAATCGCCAATAAAATTGCCAAAAAATTTGACCAGAGAACCCGAGGAGTTTACTGTATCGACAGCAATAAAAAACGCCTGAAAGCACTGAAGTGGACTCCCATAGAAGATGTTTGGGGTGTGGGCAGGCAACACGCCAAACGACTCCAAGCCATGGGCGTAACAACCGCCTTGGATTTTGTGAATTTGCCCGACGAATGGGTCAAAAAACAAATGAGCATACTGGGACTGCGATTGAAAAGAGACCTGGAAGGCATTCCCTCCATACAATTGGAAGAAGTTGCCCCTCCAAAGAAATCCATTGCCGTTACACGAAGTTTCAAAAATTTGCTTACTATATTTAATAATCTTGAAGAACGCATTACCACCTATACACTCCTGGGAGCGGAAAAGCTGCGAAAGCAAAAAAGCTGTGCTACTGCCCTTCACGTTTTTGTGAGGAGCAATCCCTTTGATCCCAATGCCGCACAATACCGCAACGGTTGTACCCTGACCCTGCCCCACGCCACAGACTCCAACTTTGTATTGAATCGCTATGCATTGATGGGGTTGAGGAGTATTTTCAAACCGGGAATCGAGTACAAAAAAGCAGGGGTGATACTGCTGGGGCTGACCCCTTCGGCTTCGAGACAAATTACCTTGTTCGAGCAGGATACGGTAAAACACACGGCATTGATGCGAACCCTGGACAAAATTCACCGGCGTTATGGCCCACACCGAATGAAACTGGCCAGTCAGGATTTAAAACAAACCTGGAAGATGAAACGGGAGCATCTTTCCAACCGATTTACCACAGAAATCGACGAAATCATCAGAGTAAAATGAGTGATAAAGAAGATAAAATCATATTTTTTCAACCGGATCAGGAATTGGGAAAATCCTCCTTTTTGGTACAAGAGGGCATTTCGGCAGGTTTCCCCTCTCCTGCGGATGATTTTAAGGAGTTGCGGATCAGTATTGACCGTGAGGTGGTCAAAAACGAGGAGGCTACTTTCTACGCCCGGGTATCGGGAGAGTCCATGCAAGGTGCCGGACTGGACGATGGGGATTTGTTGGTGATCGACCGCAGCTTGGAACCTCAAGACAACAAAATAGCCGTGTGCTTTATCGATGGAGAATTCACCGTAAAACGTCTAAAAGTAGAGGAAAACTGCGTCTATCTCATGCCCGAAAATCCCAAATACCAACCCATTAAAGTGACCGAAGACAATGAATTGATCATCTGGGGGGTGGTGACTTATGTGGTCAAAAAGGTATAAACTACAATCGCTCAAAAATTCCGGCTATGCCTTGCCCTCCACCAACACAGGCGGTGACCATTCCGTATTTTTGATTGCGGCGTTGCATCTCGTTCAACAGTTGAATGGTGAGTTTGGCTCCTGTACAACCCAGGGGATGGCCCATGGCTACGGCTCCTCCGTTGACGTTGACCGTATCGGGATCCAGACCGGCTTCTTGGATGACAGCCAGGGCTTGAGCGGCAAATGCTTCGTTGAGTTCTGTTTGCTCAATATCGGACAATTTCAGTCCTGCTTGATGCAGTGCTTTGGGAATGGCTTCGCATGGGCCGATTCCCATATAGAGTGGATCAACCCCCCCAACAGAACAGGCGGCCATCCGGGCTTGGGGTTCTAAGCCCAATGCTTTGACTTTTTCTTCACTCATCACCAGGGTAAAGGCAGCTCCATCGGAAGTTTGTGAGGCATTTCCGGCCGTGATGATCCCACCCTGTTTAAAAACAGCCCTTAATTTGGACAAACCTTCGACGGTGGTATCCCTCCTAACCCCTTCATCGACCGAAACGGTATGGGAACTGCTTACTTTTTTTCCGTCTTTGACATATACATCTTCCACGGTAATGGGTACAATTTCACCTTCAAAATAACCCTCGTCTATGGCGTGGGCTGCTTTTTGGTGAGATTTAAAGGAAAAAGTGTCGGCCGCTTCACGGCTGATGTTGAATTTTTGGGCTACTGCCTCGGCGGTGGCTCCCATACTGACGTGGTAATTGATGTTTTCCATATTGGCTTTGTAGCTGGGCGCCAACTTATATCCGGTCATGGGAATCAAACTCATACTCTCCGTTCCACCGGCGATATAAACATGCCCCATGCCTGCTTTGATTTTGGCTACTGCCATAGCAATGGCTTCCAAACCGGAGGCACAATAACGATTGATGGTAATTCCCGGCACCTCGATGCCCAATGCCCTGGCAGAAATGAGTCGACCCACCTGAAGACCCTGCTCCCCCTCGGGGTTGGCACAACCAACAATGACATCATCGACAGTGGTGGGGTCTAAAGCCGGAACTTGACCGACCAAATGTTTTAAAACATCCACGGCCATATCGTCGGAACGATAGTTTTTGAACCCTCCTTTTTTGGCTTTTGCTACTGCAGTTCTGTATCCTTTTACTATGTATGCTTCCATATGTCTTAGTTTCTTAGGGGCTTGTTGTTCATTAATAAGTTCTGTATTCTGTCGAGGGTTTTTTGATTTCCCAATAAACTCATAAAGGCTTCGCGTTCGATGTCGAGCAAATATTGTTCACTCACTTGTTGTGGACTGGTCAAATCCCCACCACACATCACATAAGCGAGCTTGCGGGCGATTACTTCATCGTACTCCGACATGAATTTACCCAAACGGTATTCGTTGATGGCCGAGTGGAGCACCCCCAATCCAGATCTTCCCAGCACTTCAATGTCTTCTCTTGGGGAAGGGGGTATATAGTCTTTGGCAAGCTCCAATACTTTCTCTTTAGCCAAACCAATATTTCTTTGAACGTTGTAGGAAATGGCGTCACGGTTTTCCAAAAGATAATGCAAATCAAAAGCTTCAGAGGCCGAAGTGGAAACGGCTGCCGTGGCAATGGATTTAAAGTGGTCGATCAACATGGGCATTTTGACATCCCCTTCGTAAAAACCATCGGAGACCCTGAGGGCAAATTCTTTGGTTCCTCCACCTCCGGGGATAAGACCTACTCCGACTTCAACCAGCCCTATGTAGGATTCTGCGGCAGATACTGCAGCGTCGCAGTGCATGGTGATTTCACATCCTCCCCCAAAAACATAACCCTGAGTGGCCACCACCACGGGGATTTTCGAGGTTCTGATTCGCATGTTGACCGATTGGAAATCGGCCACCATTTGATCCAGTGTATCAAATTGTTTTTGCATGGCGAGCATCCCGATGTTCATCAGGTTGGCTCCCACACTAAATTGTTTGGCATTGTTGCCAATCACTAAACCATTCCAGCCTTCGTTTTCGGCCTTGTCAACGGCTTCGGCTATGGCTTTTCCAATCCCTTCGCCTATGGCGTTGCTTTTGCTCTGAAATTCCAAACACATTACCCCTTCTCCTATATCGTGAACCGCACACTCGCTGTTTTTAATTACAGGAGTATTTTGACGGAAGCTTTCCAAAATGATAAAAGCGTCAGATCCGGGTACTGTTTTGTAGGCTTGACTGTCCAGATCAAAGTATTTTTTTTCTCCTTTTTCGTATTTGTAAAATTGCTCGGCTCCGGCATTTTGCATTTGCTTGATCCAATCGGGGATTTTCTCACCGGCCGCTTCGATCATATCAACGCCTTGTTGAAAACCGATTAAATCCCAGTATTCAAAAGGACCAAAATCCCAAACATATCCTGCCCTCATGGCATCATCCACAGGATAGTATTGATCAGAAATTTCGGGAACGCGTTGGGCGGCATAAGCAAAAATCGCTGCAAAATAATCCTTGAGAAATAGACTTTCTTTTCCCTCTTTGCCCATCAAAAACGGCATACGTTTGTGCATGTTTTCGATGGCTTTGGCTTCCTTGAGAATGGGGTTTTTGGGGCGTACACTAGGCTTGTATTCCAGTGTTTTGAGATCCAAAGCGTTGACGATGGTTCTACCATTCTGATCTTTTTGATCGGTTTTGTGGTAGAAACCTTTACCTGTTTTGTTGCCCAAAAAGTTGTTTTCCAACAGGAAGGTCATAAATTTTGTCTCAGGGGCCTTTCCCACGGATTCAAAAAAGGAATCGTTTTTGACATTGTTTACGACAAACTGAGTGACTTTTTCGCCTGTATCCAACCCTACCAAGTCCTGCAATCTGTAGGTTCCTGTATTGGGTCTTCCTATGAGCGCACCCGTCAAGGCATCAACTTCTTCAATAGAGAGGTCGTATTTCTGAGTCAGATCAAAAACTTTTACTCCCGACATGACCCCAATTCTGTTGGCAATAAAAGCGGGGGTGTCTTTACACAAGACGGTTTGTTTTCCCAAATTGATTTCGCCAAAGTGCATAAAGAAATCAACCAATTCGGGCTGGGTTTCGGCAATAGGAATGATTTCAAGCAACCTTAAATATCTGGGTGGATTGAAAAAGTGGGTACCGCAAAAATGTTTTTTAAATTCCTCTGATCTTCCTTGAGACAACTGAGAGATGGGTATACTGGAAGTATTAGAACTTACAATACTGCCCGGTTTTCTGTATTTTTCAACTTTTTCGAAAATCTGTTGTTTGATGTCCAGTCTTTCTACGACCACTTCGATGATCCAATCGGCATCTTTTACTTTTTCAAAATCATCTTCGAAGTTCCCGACGGTTATTCTACTGGCATATTGTTTTTTGTAGAGCGGGGCGGGCTTTGATTTGATGGCTTTGTTCAGTGCGTTTTGGGCCACACTGTTTCTGTTTGTTTTGTTGTCTGATGTTCCTTGGGGCAAAATGTCCAGCATCAATACTTCGAGTCCTACATTCGCCAACTGGCATGCTATTCCGGAACCCATGACACCGGAACCTAAAACGGCAACTTTCTTTATTCTGTATTGCATTGTTTGGTTTTTAGCAAATCTATTAAAAAAATATTATGCATGCATAATAATGATTAAAAAATAGGTTTTGATTTCATCCTTTAAATTTTGTTTTTATCCAAAGGCTGTTTTTTGCTTAGCCTTCAGAGTAGTGGTTGGTCATAAATTTAATTCTTTTAAAGAAACTAAAAATGTAATGTCAATTAAAAACAATTATTACTCTGAATAAGAGGTGGTTATTAAAAAATTGGGAGGGATGAATTTTTTTATACATTTGTTTAAAACAATTATTCCTATGAGTCATCAAAAAGTATTTGAACAGTTTAAAGAGAAAGCTGAAAATGCCAGTCCTTTGGGAGGTACCCTAAAATTTATGGTCGATGAAAACGCAGTTTTTATTGATGGTAAAGGCGAGCAAAATACTGTATCTATGGATGACTTGGAAGCAGATTGTACCATAACAGTTTCCACAGAGGTTTTGGAGAAACTCAGGGATGGGGAACTCAACCCCATGATGGCAGTTATGGGAGGGCAAGTCAAAATTGACGGAGATATGGGCTTGGCAATGAAAGTCCAATCTTTGATGGGTTAATTCCCCCAAGTTTTCACCCCCTTTTTGCGATGAATTTGATTGCCATTTTTTTGTATATTTAATTCCGAGATGGGTTTAGAAATCAACAAAGATGATCTGGTAATCCGAGAAGCTGACAAATCAAAGCTTCTATACGCCATCTCAATTGCAGACAGTATCATAAAGTCAAAAGACTCCCATAAAATAAGTGGCGACTTGGATCGTATTTGGAGAATTTGTGGCTACGCCTCAAAAGAAAAGTTTGATAAGTTGTTCAAGCAATATAAGGGGATGACCCTGAGTGAATATTGCAAAAAATTAAACCCCAACTGCGGGTGTTGACCTTACCCCTGCCATCAAGATTAAATCAAAAGTTATTAAAAAATGTTATGCATGCATAACATTTTTTAATAACTTTGTATTTGTAGGTTATTGATCGTTTTAATCAATTTATAGTCCTAGTTTTTATTATTTTGTCATACAATCATATGAATGATTGACTTAAAAATCCTTTTATGAAAATTTTGGTATGCATCAGTCATGTTCCTGATACCACCTCTAAAATAAATTTTGTTGATGATGATACAGCCTTTGACACAAACGGCGTTCAATTCATCATCAACCCGAACGATGAATTTGGACTCACCCGAGCAGTTTGGTTTCAACAAAAACAACAAGCAGAAGTAACGGTAATCACTGTTGGAGATGCCAGTTGTGAACCCACACTGAGAAAGTGCTTGGCCATTGGTGCCAATAGGGCCTTTAGGGTTGATCTGATTCCTACAGACGGTTTTCAGGTAGCGCAACAATTGAGTGCCCACTGCAAGGAAGAGAATTATGATTTGATCATTGCGGGAAGAGAGTCCATTGATTACAACGGTGCTATGGTTCCGGGAATGCTTTCTGCCCTAATGGGGTATAATTTTGTAACCAATTGCATGGGACTTGAAATAGAAGGCAGCACCGCCAAAGCCAAGCGAGAAATTGATGGAGGTATTGAATCCGTTGGGTGTCAACTTCCTTTGGTGATTGGTGCTCAAAAAGGTCTGGTAGAGGAAAAGGACTTGATCATTCCCAATATGAGAGGGATCATGCAAGCCCGACAAAAAAGTTTGACAGTACTTCCTCCCAAAGACGGCAAGGCCAAGTCTAGCATTTCAAAATTTGAAAAACCTGCCCCCAAGGGAGCAGTCAAAATGGTCGATTCCGATCAAATTGACCAACTCATCGATTTGCTTCACAACGAGGCCAAAGTAATTTAGAAAACACATTATGGGTATTTTAATCTATACAGAATCTGAAAACGGAAAATTTAAAAAGTCTGCACTGGAATTGGCTTCCTACGGTAGGGCCATTGCCGACCAATTGGGTATTGAATTGATTGCTGCCAGTTTCAACCACAGCGATCCCCAAACGCTGGGGACTTACGGTGTTGAACGGGTCATTCAGATCAGTGACCCTACACTGGAAAATTTCACCGCCCAGCAGTATGCTGTCAATCTTGCTTCAGTCGCACAAGAAAATGGAGTAAAACTGGTACTTTTAAGCTCAAGTGCCAATGCGAAATACTTAGCGCCTTTATTGGCTGTTTCCCTTTCGGCAGGCTATGCTTCCAATGTGGTGGGACTCCCTGAATCTTTACAACCCCTGACGGTTAAACGATCTTGTTTTACCAATAAGGCGTTCAACACTTGCGTTCTTGATAGCGAGGTAAACATTATCGGCTTGTCGAACAACTCTTTTGGCATATCAGAAAATCCAAAAGAAATCAGTGCAGAGGATAAGTCAGCCACCCCAATAGCGACCAACTTGGAGGTGGAGAAAGTTGAAAAAGCAAGTGGCCAGGTAAGCATCGCCGATGCGGACATTGTCGTGTCGGGCGGTCGAGGCCTAAAGGGCCCTGAAAATTGGCACCTTATAGAAGATTTGGCTACTACCCTCGGGGCGGCAACAGCTTGTTCAAAGCCTGTTTCAGACATGGGATGGCGACCGCATAGCGAACACGTTGGGCAAACGGGAAAACCTGTTGCCTCTAACTTGTATATCGCTGTAGGCGTATCGGGTGCCATTCAACATTTGGCAGGGATCAA